>CAJAQO010000118.1 GCA_903944085.1 uncultured Verrucomicrobia subdivision 3 bacterium | reverse complement strand
GGCGCGGGCGCTTTCACCGGCGCAAACTTTTCAAAATAGGGATCAGCCGGCTTGGACTCAAATTCGGCGGCAAATAAATTTGCCGCGTTCAGGCTGGTTAGAATGGCGAGGAGCAAAGCGGGGCGATAGCCGCGCGCAAATGAACATTTCATGATCGAACAGTTTGAACCGCTGCCGGAACGGGCGTCAAGCGGAGAGTCAGGGTGGCAGTGTCCTAATCCTAATCGTAATCTTAATCTTAATCGTAATCGTAATCCGCTCCAAACCACGATTACGATTAAGAACAAGATTAAGACAGCACCGTCAGGGGGTCCGGTTTGGGAGTGCGCAGACAGGTCTGCGCTTTGGAACTGGGAGACATGTCTCCCAGTCGGAAAGCGGCGACATGTCGCCGCACTCCAAATTCGGCCCGGCGCGCTCCATTCACGGCAGCCACACGGCCCGCCAGAATTTTGTGCCGCCGGAAACCGGGTTGGTCACGCTCCAAGCTGTGTTGGAAATAATGACCGTGGCATTGGAAGTCCACGAAACCAAATTCGCCGAGGTCTGGATTTGATACGGCACGCCGGGCTGGCCTTGCAATTGGAAAATAAAGTTCCCGCCCGGCGCCGCCAGCGATTGCACTTTGGGCGCGGCGGGCGCGAAAGTGAACAGCGTCAATGAATACGCGGGAAACGTGGCCGTGAAATTAGTGCTGGCACCCGTAAAATTATTGGTGGCGATGTCCTGCGCGGCAGCGGGGCCGTTGGTGCGCGTGGCTTCGTCCTGCGCGATGCCGAAGGCGCGCACGGTGGCGGCGGACCACGGAAAAAAGTTGGTGAGCGAGAGCTGGGCGTTCAGCGTTGCGACACTGTTCTTATTGATGACAAGCAGCGCGAGTGCGCCGTCCGCCTTGCGCGCGGCATAACTGGAAAGCAGCAAGTAATCGCTGGCAGCGTTGAGCACGGTATCGCCAGGCTGCGCAAAATATTGCATCAGCTTGAAACCGTAGAACGTCGGATAGCGCGTGTTGGCACCGCCGATGATGCCGAGGTCGCCATTCGTGCGCCAGCCGTAGAGCGCGGAATTGAAATCGCCGTTGGTGTCGGTGCCATTTCGCAAATCCCACCAGATAAAACCGTTGAACTCGGTCTTCATCAACTGCGCGAGACTGTCGGCAAGATACAGGGCGTTGACGATGCTGGTGGATTGCCGGCCTTGGTTGCCGGCATCCGCATTATTCTCCGTGCAAAGTAATTCAATGTTGGTTCCCGCCGCGCCAACATAGTCGGTGATTTGCTGGCGCAAGTTGGCGGCATCACCCGCCCAGTTCGTGGCCGCCTGTAACAAGGTTTGGTCGTTGTCGCTCTGATATTCGGGATAGACGTGATGCACCAGAAAATCGGGCGTGACGCCGAGCGATTTCAAAGTTGCCAGCACCACGGGCGTCCAGCCGTTGTGCGAGGTGCCGGTGCGCGCATTGTAAGCGGGATGGCTGGTGTAGCCATTGGCGTTGTTATCCTCGCCGGGCACAACCGGCACGCCGATTTTGATCGTGGCATCGGCGGCTTTCATCTGCGAAAAATACTGCGCGGCGCGGACGGCATAAGTGTAAGGATCATGCGCGTTGGCATTCGTGTCCGTTTCCCAAGTGCCGTAACATTCATTACCGACTTCCCAATGCTGCAATTTTAAATGGTTGGTCACGTTCGCACTGCCGACCCAGGCGGCGGCTTCCGACGGCGTGCCGGAGCCATAGTTGACAGTGATCATCGCCTGCGCGCCGGCGTTGGTGGCGATATGGAGGTAATTGTTGAAACTGGTGCTCCAGGACCAAGTATTAGTATCCGTCTTGCCGATGGCCCAATGGTAATCATCTGAAAGCGAGCCGCCGGGGAAACGCAGGATTTTTGTGCCCAACTCGCGCAGGGCATTGGAAGTGTAAGTGGTGTCAAAATCGCCGTCCCAGACGGCGGTGTTCAAGCCGAACCAACGCGCATCGGCGCTGCGGAGCGTCTGGCTGGCGTTGACATTGATGTGCAGCGGGGCCATGCCAGCCAGACTGATATCATCCAGCGAAAAGGAATTAGTTGTGCCGGAAGCTGTTAGTTGAAAATTAAGCCGGTTCAGGTTGGTGACCCCGGCAACACCGAGCGCGTTGAAGGGAAGAGTGAACTGCCGCCAACTGTTGGGCAGCAACGATGGCAGGACATAACTCGGACCGCTGTTGGTGCCGTATTGCCAATACACCTGCACAATCTGTCCGCCCCCGGTGCCACCGTTCGCCCAGAAGGTCAAGTTGGTGAAAGGCGCGGGATTGAAATTCTGGTGCCAAAAGGAGAGCGCTTGCCAGGCCACGCCACTTAAACTGACGGCATTGGTTCCGGAGTGAACCGGTGACGGGCTGCTGAAGTTGTTCGCGCCCCAGCTCCAGTTTTGGAAACCATTGTCCAATTCATCGGAATAGATGGAGAAATTAGTCTGCGCGGGAAGCCGGATGCCCGCGCAAAATAACACGGCAGCAACATATTCCAGCCAACCGGGGCGCAGCCATTGAGATAAAAACATAAAGTTATACGCGGACTTTCGCTTGCCACCATCAATAGTTCAATGACGAAGTCGTCTTATTTGCTTTGGGGCTTCATTGCGCGCTCATCGGTTTGACACCTCAAGAGTCTGTTCCGTCCGGTAAAAAACAGGCGCCAGTTTTGGCTGGCGCCTGTTGTGGTTATGCTTTTATCAGCACCGCGCTTACTGAACCGTGATTGGCGAGCTGGTGGCCGCCGGGATATTCGTGCTGGTCGTGTTCGTGGCCGTGACCGTCCAACTTCCCGTGTCATTGAGATACAATTGCATCGTCACGGTGCCATTGACCAAGGCTGCGGGAGACGGCACTGCGGCACCGGTATCGGTGGTGGCCAGACTGATCGTATCCGTGCTGCTGACGAGATGAAACGTCTTATCAACGGCGTTGACCGTCACATCCACTTCGGAGCCGGCGCTAATCGGCGTCGGCGAGCCAACTTTGCCCGTGAGTGTGTTGGGCGCGTTGGTCTCGCCCGGCAGTAATACCTGCAATTGAGTGAACGAACGTTTGATAAGTTGGAAGAACGCGCTCTTGCCGGCGGGGATTTCGTTGCTCGCCACAAGTTGTGAGCGGATGCCAGACAGACCGAGAATCGGGCCGGTGCTCGGCACGGTCCAGCCGAGCGGATTATTCAAAGTCGGTGCGGCCTGTAAACTAAAGCCGGCATCGGGCAGCGTCCACGACACCCACGAGGCCGAGCCAACCGGAGCTACCAACACACCTATGGGACCGGCTGCCGCCCCGGTGTTCCAGATATTGGTGGTGTCCAGCACAGAATCGGCCGTGAAGTCTTCATAGAATGGACTGGCGGTGTTGGAAACGGCAAAGTTGGAATAGACGACTGCCTGGTTGATCGCATCGGCATTGTTGGCCTGCATACCCAGATAGATGTAAAATCCGGGGCTGGTCTGTTCGGCAAAAAGTCCAACATTGTAGGCGGGAACAATGAAGTTGGTGCTGTTGCCATCCGGCGCGATCAGGGTCGCGTTGGTGTCGGAAGTGAACTTGACGGTCCAAGTGCCGAGCACCCCGTTATTCGTGACGGAAGCCAGATTGCCGCTTTCATTGGTAATGTTGTAAACTCCGGGTGAGAGCACCGTTGTGATCGGTCCGCCCGGCAGGCTTCCCGGCGGCATGGAGTAATAGTAATTATTGGTAGTCGTCGCCGTCGTCCGGGTCTCATTGCCGGCACTATACATCGCTTGCTGGCTGTTTTCATTGACCTTGTATTGGAAGTGCGCGGTGGCACTTTTGGAATTCCCCTGAAGATAGACAATGGCGCAATTGGTTTCATTCCAATCGGGCGCGCCATCCAGGTAAGCCGGGTTCGGAACCAAAAACATCCAAGCCTCGCAGTTGACGGAACTGGGATAGCCGGCGATGGTGAAGGAATAAGTGACCGGATTCGCCGGCGTGGCCTGGCCCACCCAGCTCAAGCCGGAGTTTTGGCGCAACACGGCAGACTGACGATCATAGAGTCCGGCGGTGCTTGCAAACACATTCAGCCCTTGCGCAGCTTTGACGAGCGGCGAAAGCTTGGGCGGCGGCGGCGGACCAGCGGTTCCCTGCAGGATGACATTGTCAATCCAGAACCGGCCTTGAGCATCGTTTTGGATTCCCCATTGCTGATTGATCCATTTATGAAACACAATCCCGTTGCAGCCGTCTATGCCAGCCGTGGCCGCATTGATGGGAATCACCACATGCGCCCAGCCATTCGCGGCGGCGGCGGGTATGTTCGTATTGATGATAAACGGTGACATCTGGCCGCCCGGTCCGCCGCAGAGGTCAATATCCAGTCCACCAGTGCTCCCGGCAAGATAACCGGAACCGGCCCAAGACAGCATGATAGGTTGCCCAGCCTGGTTGGTCATGGTCGTGTTCCAAGTCCCAAGATTATTGAATTGATCAATGGTGATATCCGAGGTGTTATCCCATTTGATGTCGAACTCAATGGCCTTGTATTGGGAAAACTGAATGGTGGCTGGCGTATACCAGGGATTCCCGCCTTTGTAACAGATATAAGTTGTGCAAGGCGTGTCGGATGAACTGCTGAAGTCAACGGTGACGAGGAGCGCGCCGGCGGCATTGCCGGTGCTCGCATCAAAACTCTGCGTGCCGCTGCCCCACTCATGGCCGGTGCCATTAGCGTCGGCATCAAAGGTCTGAATGGGCAGATCGGCCGTTTGGGCGAATGCCGTGCCCGCGCTGCCGAGCGCCAAGGCGGCGGCACCCAGACTGACGTATTTTTTTAACTGGTTGATTTTCATTTTTGTTGTTGGTGTTACGTTGAGTATTGCTTGGTTAATGAGACTTGAGCCATCCGGTCTGCATCGGCGGAGGCTTGTTTTTATTTCATGGGCTGCGTGGGACGGGATTCTCTGGGTTGGGATTTATCAGTCGTTCAAATCATTCATCGGCTGACATGTTTTATATGCGATTGCCTGGGCAACAAATTGCGGCTGCATGAAAAATGGATCGGGCTTCAGTGTGGTCAATATAACAGGCGCGCTTTTTTTCGCATGTCATCAAAATTGACGACACAAGACCCCGGCTTGATAAACTTGTTTTTTTGGCCTCTGCTGGCTGCTTGGTTCGTATTCGAGCTGCGATCATAAATATCCGGGCCTCAATCTCCCGCCACCACCGTCCACATGCCTTTGGGCGCGGTGAGCGTGCCGGTGCCGATGGTCTGCTCGATTTTGAGCGCTTCCACATGTCCGTCGTGAAAGAGATAGTTAAACCGGTGGCTATGCAGGCCGTAGGCGGAATTGCCATAAGTTTGTGAACCGCCGGTCACAATCTGGTAAGGCGTCTGGTCGCCGGCATTGGCTGGTCCGGTCGGGCCCATGCAAAACGAAGGATAATCATTGCCGGCAATGTTCCCGCCCTCCGGCTGTTCCGCCAGCAGGATGGTTCCCACCGGATCAGCCACAAGGCTGCTTTTGTAACCTGGCGGATCCCACGGCGGCAAAGCCCCGTCGCTTTTGTAAAGATACACCCCCAAGCCGTGAGTCGGTTTCGCCGGCAAGGCCACGCTCCCATTGGCCCCGATGGCAATCTGGTCATCGCCGTTCATGGAATAAGTCCGGCGTTGGCCAAACGCGGCCCAGGCAATCGTGATTTCAATCCGGTCCGCCGGACATTTCAAAATGGCGGGAATGCCCGCGCTCGAAGCGCCGAGCAGCAGGTCGGCATCCGAATCCGAGCCGCCGATGTAACGGTTCAAATAGTCATCCCACGTTAGTTGATATTGATAGCCACCGGTGGAATACGCCGCCGGCGGGAACCGGTCCTCGTGTTCGCCGGTGAACAGCGTGAAGCCCAGGCCGATCTGTTTCATCTGCGAGGTGCATTGGATTCGAAATGCCTTTTGCTTGGCGCTGGCCAGCGCCGGCAGCAGCATGGCCGCGAGGATGGCGATGATGGCAATGACCACCAGCAGTTCAATCAGCGTGAACGCGCGGCGGGAAATTGGCGGTTGCCGGTGGGGATTCATCGCGCCTATCGGTTCACCAAAATCACCTGCACCGCTTTCGGCTCAATCGCAAATTTTTTTCCCGCCGGGGCCGCCGGCACGGCAGCCAGATTGCCGGCGGCGATCAACTCGCTGAACGATGCCGGCACGTGCCGGTGTTCAAAACTGTATTTGCGCAAGGCCAATGTCAGTTGCTTGAGCTCGGCCTCCGGGTCTGGCTGACCGGCGATTGCCGCCACCGGCGCGGTCGGTGGCACGGCCTCGGCCGCCGGCTTTTTACCGCAACCGATGGTCATCAGAACACCGGCTAACAGCGCGAGGCTCACCGCCGCGGGCCACGCAAACCAACTTTTATGACTGCCGAAGCATTTGGGCATGATGAAAGGTGTCAGTGCTGCATGACGGCTAATTATTGGGTTCAATTATGCTTAAGATAGCGCGGAAGTCGTCGGTCGTATTGTCCCTTAAAGTAAGGACAAGCCAGGCCGGACGATTTATGACATTATTGCCCGCAGCCATTGACTGCCAGCCGAACATGGTGGCCGACGAGATCAAAGATCGCACGGTGCTGGATTCGTTTCTCATCCAAGGCCGCATGGAATGGTATCGCTTGAAAAACCGTGCCGAGTTGAAGGCCGCGTTTGTCGGGCTGCAAAAAAACCGGCGGGAGCCATTTTTTTTTATTTCCGGCGACCAACTGTTCGGCGATGATAGCAAACACAACACCAACGGTTCGCCTCGAACGACCTGGCTTTTTATGCGTCAGGCCGAAATTTTTACAAAACACTGGAACCGCTTTGAAAAACAGAAAATAACAAATGAAAAAACTGACGCTCCTCGCAACCGGAATATCAATCGCCATGACCTCCACCTTGAGCCATGGCGCGCCGATGTTTTCCGAACAAGACCCGAAAGCTGACGCGCTGCTCGCGCAGATGACGCTGGATGAAAAAATCGGCCAGATGGTGCAGGTGGATTCCTCCGCGCTGAAAGACAAAGCCGACGTCCAAAAATATTTTCTCGGCTCCGTTTTAAGCGGCGGCAGTTCTGATCCCGACACCGGCAACACCGCGCAGGACTGGCTGAAATTCGTGAACAGCTTTCAAACCTACGCGCTGCAAACGCGGCTGAAGATTCCGCTGCTTTACGGCATTGATGCGGTGCATGGCCACAATAACATTGATGGCGCGACCATTTTTCCGCACCACATCGGCCTGGGCGCGACGCATGATCCCAAGTTGATCGAGCGGGCCGAACGCGTCACCGCCGAGGAAGTCGCCGGCACCGGCATTCGCTGGGCCTTTGCGCCGTGCGTCACCGTTCCGCAGAACGCCCGCTGGGGCCGCACCTACGAAGGCTTCAGCGACCAAACCGCGCTGGTGACCAAATTGGGCGCGGCGGCCACTATCGGTTTGCAGGGCCGGAAACTTTCCGACGAACCAGCCTCGGTGCTCGCCTGCGCGAAACATTTCATCGGCGATGGCGGCACTACCAACGGCATTGACCAAGGCAACACGGTATGCGACGAGGCGACGCTGCGGAAATTGTATCTGCCGCCCTATCGCGCGGCGATCCAAGCCGGCGTGGGTTCCGTCATGGTTTCCTATAGCAGTTGGAATGGCGTGAAAATGCACGGCAACAAATATCTGCTCACCGATGTGTTGAAAGGCGAACTCGGCTTCCAGGGTTTTCTCGTTTCCGACTGGGCGGCGATTGACCAGATTTCGCCGGACTACAAACACGATGTCGAGCAGTCCATCAACGCCGGTCTCGACATGATCATGATTCCCAACGGCCCGGACAAATCCAACAACTATGTCGAATTCATCAACGATTTGAAATCCTTGGTGGCTGACGGCAAAGTCCCGCAGGCGCGCATTGACGACGCCGTGCGCCGGATTCTGCGGATTAAAATTCAACTGGGAATTTTTGAAAGCACCGCGACTGATCCCGCGCTCACCGCGGCGATCGGCTCGCCCGACCACCGCGCCGTCGCGCGCGAATGTGTGCGCGAATCGCTGGTGCTGCTGAAAAATGAGCGGAACGTTTTGCCGTTGTCGAAAAACATCAAGCACCTCGTCGTGGCCGGCGCGGGCGCAGACGATTTGGGAATGCAGTGCGGCGGTTGGACGATTGACTGGCAGGGAAGACGCGGCAACGTGACGCACGGTGGCACCACGCTGCTCGCGGCGATCCGGCAGACGGTGGCGCCGGAAACCAAAGTCACGTTCTCGCCGGATGCCAGCGATTTGAAAAATGCCGACGCCGTTATCGTCGTCGTGGGCGAACCGCCTTACGCCGAGATGAAAGGTGACCGCAGCCAACTCAATTTATCGGCGGATGATTTGTCCCTGGTTGCGAAGGCGAAAGCCGGCGGCGCACCGGTCGTCACGGTAATGTTTTCCGGTCGGCCGCTGGAATTGGGCGCGGCGCTGACCGACAGCGATGCGTTCGTCGCCGCCTGGCTGCCCGGCACGGAAGGGCAGGGGATGACCGATGTTTTGTTTGGCGATTTCAAATTCACCGGCAAATCCTCGCGCGTCTGGCCGCATTAAAACCCGGTTTTCCCGCGTGACAGCCGGGGGTTCGTGAGGCATTGTCACAGCATGACAACTGCCGAAGCCGCCCGCCTTTTGGACCAGTTTCGCGCCGGAGAAATCCCGCGCGAAAAGGTCTTGCAGGCGTTTCAAGCCGCGCCGGTGGCCGACCTCGGATTTGCGCAGGTGGACACTCATCGCGCGCTGCGCAAAAATTTCCCCGAAGTCATTTTCGGCGCCGGCAAGACGCCGGAACAAGTCGTCAAGATTGCGGCCAAGCTTTTGGAGCGCGAACAGAACGTGCTTGTCACCCGTGTCACCTTGGAACACGCTCGCGCGCTGAAGAAAAAATTCAAGTCGGCCGTCCATCACACGGTTGCCCGCTGCCTCACCGTCGAAAAAAAACCGCTGCCCCGGCGCCCCGGTTTCATCGCCGTCGTGTGCGCCGGCACCAGCGATTTGCCGGTGGCCGAGGAAGCCGCCGTCACCGCCGAGATCATGGGCAACCGGGTCGAGCGCGTTCACGACATCGGCGTGGCTGGCCTGCACCGGATGCTCGCGCGCATGGAACAAATTCAAAGCGCCAATGTCATCGTGGCCGTGGCCGGCATGGAAGGCGCGCTGCCGAGCGTGCTCGCTGGCCTCGTTTCCAAACCGGTCATCGCCGTGCCGACGAGCATCGGCTATGGCGCGAGCTTCGGCGGCATCGCCGCGCTGCTGGCCATGTTGAACAGTTGCGCCAGCGGCGTCACCGTGGTGAACATTGACAACGGCTTTGGCGCGGGCTACGCGGCCAGCCAGATTAACAGCCTGGTTGCCTCGTGAAGCGACCCAACATCGCCCAACCAGCCCGATGCTCCGGCTCAATGTTCCAAAAATTTAATAGTGTGAAAATTCTATATCTCGACATTTTCAGCGGCATCGCGGGCGACATGTTCATCGCCGCGCTGCTGGATCTCGGCGTGGACGCCGCCAAACTCGAACGCGAGTTGAAAAAACTCAAGCTCGACGGCTACCACCTCCATATTTCACGCGGGCAAAAATCCGCCATCGCCGGCGTGAAGTTTGATGTCCACCTCGCGCATGACCACGATCATGCCCATGCGCACGATCACGGGCACGAGCACCATGCGCATGAAAGTGCGTGCGGAATTCAGCTTCACGGCCACGCGCACGGTCACGAACACCATCACGATCACGAACATGGCCACGACCACTTGCATCATGAGCATCACCACGACGAGCAGCGGAATTTTTCGGAAATCAAACAGCTCATTGTTCGCAGCAAACTCTCGGCATGGGTGAAACAAAAATCCATCGCCGTGTTCGCGCGCATCGCCGAGGCCGAGGGCAAAATCCACGGACTGCCCGCGAACGAAGTCCATTTTCACGAAGTCGGCGCGGTGGATTCCATCGTGGACATCGTGGGCGCGGCGGTCGCGCTGGAGTTGCTCGGCAAGCCGCGCGTGTTCGCCGCGCCGGTGATCGAAGGCACTGGCTGGATTGACTGCGCGCATGGAAAATTTCCCGTGCCCGCGCCCGCCACGCTGGCGATTCTTGGCGCCAAAAAAATTCCCGTTTCCCAATGCGCGGAGCCGCACGAACTCGTCACGCCCACTGGCGCGGCGCTGCTGGCGGAATTCGTCGAAAGTTTCGGCGCGATGGAAAATCTGGTCGCGGAAAAAATTGGTTTCGGTCTTGGCACCCGCGAAAATCAAACGCGGCCGAACGTGCTGCGCGCCGTGCTGGGCACGCTATCCAAAGCACCGAGTTCAAAGTCCAAAACTGATGTTGCCGTTCAACCTGCAATTTTCAATCAGCCACCAGCAACCAACTTGGATTGGGAGACTGACCGCGTCGCCGTGCTCGAAACCAATCTGGACGACTGCCCCGGCGAAATTCTCGGCGCATTTGTCGAAACCGCTCTGGCGGCCGGCGCGCTGGACGTTTTTCACACGCCGATTCAGATGAAGAAAAACCGGCCGGGCGTGCTGCTGACCGTTTTGTGCGCCGAGCCGGCCGCAGACCGGTTCAGCGAACTGCTGCTGCGCGAAACGACAGCGTTTGGCGTGCGGAAAACCATTGCCGAACGGCGCAAATTGCGGCGCGAATTCTCCGAGGTTCAAACGGCGTTTGGAAAAGTCACCGTGAAAATCGGGAAGCTTGGTGGTAAAGTGGTGCAGGCTGCGCCGGAATTTGAAGCGGCCAAAAAGCTGGCGGCGCAGAACAAGCTGCCGGTGAAACAGATTTACGAGGCGGCGGTGCAGGCCGCCAAAAAATTGAAGCGATGAGCGAAGCCAACCAAAAGCTGGATCATTTGCGGGCGCTGTTGAAAAGCTACGGCTCTTGTCTCGTGGCGTATTCCGGCGGCGTGGACTCGGTTTTTCTGGCGCGCGTGGCGCACGAAGTTTTGGGCGGTCGTGCACTGGCGGCCATTGCCGATTCGCCGAGTCTGCCGCGCCGCGAATTGCAGGAGGCATTGGAGATCGCGGCGAAATTTGCGTTTCCCGTCCGCGTGCTCCAGACGCAGGAATTTGCCAATGAAAATTACACGGCGAATCCGGCGAACCGCTGTTATTTTTGCAAGCACGAGCTGTTCGAGGAACTGACGCCGCTCGCGCAGTCGGAAAATTTTGCGGTGATTGCCTATGGCGAGAACGCGAGCGACGTCGGCGATTTCCGTCCGGGCGCGCGGGCGGCGGCGGAATTTCAAGTGCGCGCGCCGCTCAAGGAAGCGGGTTTGACCAAGGCGGAAATCCGCGAGCTGTCCGCGCAACTCGGCCTGCCGACGGCGGACAAGCCGCAGATGGCGTGCCTGAGCTCGCGCGTGCCTTACGGCGAGGCGGTGACGCCGGCCAAACTGCGCATGATCGAGCAGGCGGAATACGTTTTGCACGACCTCGGTTTTCGCGATGTGCGCGTCCGGCACCATCAATTTTCAATTTCCAATTTTCAATTCCCAATTGAAGCCGGCAGCGCAAACGCCTCGGATAAATTGACGATCGGCAATTCCAAATTGGAAATGTCCCTCGCCCGCATCGAGCTGGCACCGGCGGAAATTCCCGCGCTGCTGGCCGACGGGAAACTAGCGACGGTGGCGGAGGCGTTGAAAAAAATCGGTTACGCGCACGTCACTTTGGATTTGCAAGGCTACCGGCGCGGCAGCACGAACGAAGCGCTGAGCCAGAAGAGTTAAATTTTGCGCCGGCTGAAAAGGATCAGGCTCCTCGCGCTTGGTTTCCTCATTAAAACAAGTCTTCGATCCGCAGGAAAAAAAAAGAGGCCGGACACGACTCTTGCATCGTATGGGTTTGGCTTGAATATGAGCAACTTGCGATGCAGCAGGCCGTTGGTGCCAGTAAAACTGCCAGTAAATCGCGTTGCCACAGTGCAACTTCGCTTAATCCGGCAGCTACCAAATACCAACTCATTGCCTGCTCAATAACGAAGAGATGTCCGACCTCGTAACATTGCCGGTAGAAATGGTAATGTTATGAAACAACTGTTCAGTCTCTATCGTCGCAACGGCATTTACTATGCCCAGAACACCCAGAACGGCAAGCAGGAAAGCCTGCGCACGCGCGACGAAGCCGACGCCAAGACTCTGCTCCATTCCAAGAATGAAGCTTCCCGCCAGCCGATTCTTAACCGCCAGATCGCCCTGGCCTACCTCAGCGCGACCGACGCCAAAGCGGCCAGCCGCACTTGGAAATTCGTCATGGATGAAATGGCCGCGACCAAGCAAGGCGTCACCCGGCACCGTTACGACATCGCTTGGAAAGACCCGGCCTTTGGACTGATTGGCGACCTGCCACTGCTGGAAACCAACGCCGAAAACTTCTTGAAAGTTCTCCGCACGGGCACTGTCTCCACCAATCACTATTTGCGCCGGCTGCACAACTTCGCGCTCGAAATGAACTGGCTTCCGAAATCAATCGTGCCCCGCCGGCAATGGCCGAAGCCGGTGTATAAGGAAAAGCGCGCCATCACGCAGGCCGAACACGAGACCATCATTGCCAACGAGAAAAATTCCGAACGCCGCGCATTCTACCAATTGGCGTGGCACATGGGCGCCGCGCAAACGGATCTCGCCACGCTCACCGCCGAGGACGTGGATTGGGAGCAGAAAACCATCGGCTTTTTCCGGCGCAAAACCGGAACCGTGGCGCGGCTGCATTTCGGCCCAGCCGTGACGGCGATTCTGCAAGACCTGCCGGGGAGTGGCCCGTTGTTTCCCTACATCGCCACACAGTCCGCTGGCGACCGTTCCACACAGTTCAGAAAACGCTGCCACCGGCTGCAAATCATCGGCGTGACCCTGCACAGCTACCGCTATTCTTGGGCCGAACGCGCGAAGACGGCGGGCTATCCCGAACGCTTCGCGCAAGAAGCGCTCGGCCACAAAAGCCAGGCCGTGCATCGGTCCTACGCGAAACGGGCGAAGATGTTGCTGCCGACCTTGGAAGATTACGAGACGAAGGCCGAAGCCCCGCTGGCACCGGTTGCAGGCTAATTCAGAGCCGACGCCGAGGCATTGACCTCCGGCACGCGCGGCGCAATGTGGCTGGAACCACGTTGCGCCGTTTTCTTTTCATTGCGCGATTTCCAGTATTGGACGACGCAATCAGAGGCGCGACCGAGCCATTTCTGGTCGCGGCGCAATTCCTCCAGCGCCACCGCCGAGAAATGTTTCACGCCGGTGGTCGGCGGATGGCCGAGCGGTTTCAACAAACCTTCCGACATCAGGATGGTGATCTCATGCGGTGCGAAGCCGAGATACCAGGCAACCTCCTCGACTTTGATTCGTGCCGGCAGCGTTTTGAGATTTAGAAATTGTTCCTGTGCCGAGTTCATGCGCCCCCCGCTTTTCCAGAATTGTCCGGCGGTGTAACCGGCAAACCCACGGCGGCCTCGGCCGCATCCACCAGCCCGCGCAACTGCCCGTGCCGGTGCGCGAAGAACCACAGGCCGACTGCCGCCGCGACGCCGCCCAAAATCAAAAGTTCGTTGCCGACAATCAGCGACGGCAACGCCATCAGCGCAATGCCGCCCACCAGAATCGCCGCGCTGGTCGTCACGCTGCCGATGATGACTTGCAGCGGCGGATAAAAGATGGATGCCAGGCCGAACAAGAACATGGCGACGCCGACCCACACAATGCCCTTGAGGCTCGCCAGTTTGGCGCTCAATTCGCGCGCCGTGTCCTTTTGCGCCGCGCCGAGTTCCGTCTTGGCGCGCGTCTCTTCATGCTCGACGACCGGCATTGGCGCACTGACGACCACGGCTTGCAAGTTCGTGACCATCGCGCCGGCATCGTTGGCCGTCACGCGGGCATCTTCGATCCGCGACCCGGCCGGGACGGTGTAAGTTTTCGTCCGCACGGTTTCTTGATCCTGTCGCGACGGTTGCGCGGGATTGTCGCCCTGCGTTACCGTTTGCTCGATGCCTTGAGCCGGTTTGCTCAAGGTAGTGGCTCGACCGCCTTTGAGCGGAGTCATCGCACAGCCGGTGAAAAGCACCGTCGCGACCAGCACGGCGACCACCGCCGCCATTTTGCCCGACCGCCTTTTTACCGGTCGGAGGTTGAGCCTATCAACCAGTTCTTTCGCCTTTTCTTCCGTGCAACCGACGCACAGCAGGTTGGGCGATTCCCCGGCGTTTTCCACGGACACGCCCCAGGCATAGCCTGGCGTCCAGCGTGTCCCAACATTTATGGCTGAGTATTTTTTCATAAATTTAATGGGCGGTTGCCAGTGACGCTGTCACCGGCGCGCACCTTCCTGGAATCGCCGCAGTTCAAACGCGCAGTCCTTCAGCGCCTCTGAATTGCGGTCAATACACACGGCCAGTTTCATGGCCGTCTCGTTTTGTTTTTCGATGATTTGCGTGAGCGCGGCATGATGCTCATCGCGCAGTGCCTTGTGATCTGCAATCACGGCTTGCAGTTGTTGCACGAGCCAGTAAATCACCAGACCGCACACGAGCAGCAGCAGGCAGAACGCGGCCAGAAACAGCCAGCGGTCATTCATGCCGGCGGCATGGTCAACAGCGTTTAGAAAATCGGCAGAGTTCATGTTCGTCATATTGGTTAAGTCCGAATCAGCCGCACCGCACCACTCTTGGCGCTGATTTGCGAACCGTATTTCGCCAGCATGACTTGTGCGACTTGCGACAACACGGGCCGACGATCCGTTTTGTCGTAACCGGTTTGAACGCCGCCGGAATTGAAATACTTCAAACCTTCACCCGTCGGCGCGGTGGTTCGGTCAACAATCAAAAGTTCCCGCGCCAATTCACACGTCGCCTGGACAACCGCTTTCGGCACGATGTCATATTCAACGTAGTCGTAGGGAATCGGCAGCAGAACCGAGATTGGCACATGGACGTTATCCGGCTCCGGGCATTTCGCGCGCGGCCATTGCAGCCCTTGCACGGCATTCGTGCGCGTGCCGTTGAATTGCCATTCGGCATCAATCAGCCGCGACGCCATCACCAACGCCACGGCTTTTTGCGCATCCGTCGCCGCCGTCCACGCCGAGGCATACAGATGGCCGTCGTGATAGGCGTTGCCATCGTCCACTTCCGCGTAAGAGTTGGCATCCACCAATCCCGCGCCAGTTTCTTTGATGAGTGTGAGAGGCATTTAGATGATTCGGTTAGATGACCGCACACCAAGGCGACCACACGCCCGCAACTTGATAGCAACAGGCGCAGTTGGAAAACTGGCGTGCGCTTTGCGCCTGATTGGGCGGCAATAAATCGTAAGGGGCGTTGGACAAATCCGCGCCATCAGCCCAATCGGCTACGGATTGAGAATCGGGGCCACCATCATTTTGAGCAAATCGCCAAACGCTCGCGGCTACAGGAGCAGTGCCGACGAAATTCCCAACCACCAATGCTAAAGTTGGAGCCGACAGCGGCGCGGGCAGCAGATGTTTCTTGCGACGTTGCTCCGCCAGCCATGTCCGCCGTTGCAGCGGCGTCCAGGGCGCGTTACGGCGCGGCATTTGTGGCAGGGCTTTTGCCATGGTCAGGCTTGGAAATTATCGCCGGTTCAACCTCTGGCGTTTTCACCACAAGTTGAACCGGCTCGGTTTTGGTCGGAATCGGCGGAACGTCCGCCACCAGCGGACGCCGCTTTCGCCGAATGATTGGATAGAGTTTGTCCATGTGTTAAATGGCGTTGACGCCAATGGCGACTTGCCGCCAGTTCGTGCCATCGCTGACGGCGAGGCACGGCACCGAGCCAGTGCCGCCGGCAGTCAGGTAGATGATGCGACGCGGATATTTCGCCGCCGTGATGCCAGCAGCAATTGCCGCCGCGTTGTTGGCATAGGTTGGAATCAGGATTTGTTCGCCCGAACGAATCCGCTCGAAACTGCGAGGTTGAAGTTTGCCCATAAATTTTCTTTCTCAAAAAGCTGCGTGCCGGCGCTAACCGGCACGCCATTGGTTTAGATGTTGTGAGTGACCGCCACGACGGGGACGTTCTTGTTTTCCCAAACGCGCACCCAATTCGCGGCCAGGGCCAGTTCAGCGTTGGTCGGATTCGCGCCGGCCACGCTCGCACTGGTGAACTTCACGCCACGCGGATGCAGGATGAAGCGGCGACGGTTGACGAGGAACGTGTCGCTATTGAGAGCGTCACGCGCCGTTTCGCAGCCTTCCGTGCCGTGACCGCCTTCGACGGGAGCGCCATTCAGATCGGCGAAGCCCATGCCGAACGAACCCATGCCGAACAGGTAGGTCGTATAGACCAAGCCGTCAGTCGTGCCCGCGCGCGACGGGCAGCCATCGTCCACGATCACGCGCCGGCCTTGGAACGTGCGGATTTGCGCTTCACCCTGGCTGTCAGGAATGAAGTCAATCAGGTCGAGCTTGCGAAGCGCGGCCTCGACTGCGGAGTGCATCGCCACCGCGACGAGCCGGTCGCCACGGTCGCCAAGCCGTTGCGTTGCATCCACGAACGTCGCGCCATTCAGCCGAGTGGAGGCAGTCTGTGCGGCAACGGATTCACTTTGGATTGCCAACAGGTTGCCCGCCATGCTCGCCGCACCGAAAACGCCGGTGAGGGAGTTGATGAGCATGTATTGGTTCTGGCGATTCCAATAGTCAGCCATGAAGTTCGCCAGCGCCAGCGCCGGATCATCACCGGCAACGACCGTCGCCAAATGATTCCAAGACCACGCATTGCCGTCGTTGTGAATGCGGGCGATGTCCTGGTCAGCCACCAGTTTCGCCGGCACGAGCGGTGCCGAATCAGAAAGCGGCTGGCGGTTGCCAGTCAGATCATTCCAATGAGGCATGTTGACTTGATTGCCACCGAGCGACGCACGTTCGTCATAATCCGGCGTGCGGATGACAATGCCGGATTGGAATAGGTCGGATTTCTCCGCCGTGCGCTGAAGGACGTAACCAGCGAACTGCGCTGGAACGATGATGTCTGCAAGTTGTGTCTTTGCCATAAACTAAGTTGTGTGTTGTGACCTTTACGCAGCGGCTTTCAAACGCGCCGCCAGCTTCGGGTCGAATTTTTCAAGTTTCATTTGTTCCGTGAGATTGAACGATTCCTTGCGGAAGGGATTTTTCACGGACCGGTTGCCGGCGGCACCGCCACCAGAGCCGGCAGCACCGCTGCCAGCGTTTGCTTCAAACAGGTGCGGTGCGTCGGACACCAACGCATCCACCCATTCGGCCAAAGTCATTGGCGACGTGCCATCCTTGCCCATGCGGGCAGTCTGGCTGTCGTTTTCAAATGCCTGCGGCACGCCGTTGACGAGCTTGAACGTCTGGCGGGCGCGGGCGGTAATGTCAGTCAGTGCCGTCGGGCGCAGACCACGTTTCGTGGCTTCAGTGATAACGGCTTGATCAATCTGGATGGCCGTCAGGCGACCAGTCAGCACATCACGTTCAGCGACCACGACGCCATGCGTCTTGTCCCATTCGGCGCGGGCGGCCTTGATGCGGGCATCAATGACCTTGTCCACTTCGCCGGCCTTGAGTTGGGCGGCCTCTTCCAGCTTGCGCTTGTCATCGGCGAGCTGACGCACGGCGTCAGGGTCAATGCCTTCAAAGCGTTTCAGTTGGTTGGTGAGGGTGATGTTGTTCTGGCGGAACTCATCCAGCTTGGACTGACTCACGACGCCATCAGCGTCCAGTGTCCAAGCGCCATCGCGCTCGACGTAAAGGGATTGATGTTCAGCAGGGATTTCCGGCTTGGTTGTATATTTGTATTTGAGTGGCATAGGTTTTTAATGGTGGCAGTCCGCAAGGACTTTTATTTCACGGTTACAGATACCGGAGTGGCGTTCACATCACCGGGCGGAGTCGTCGGGACTACTGCCGTCGGAATAGCGGCCAGTCCGGCACGGACTTTCTGCGTTGCCAGCAGTTTGATTTCTTCATCGTTGGTGCGGCCAGGTGCGATGACTTCACCGGCGCGGAACAGGTCGAGCATGGTTGCCTGGCTGATGGCACCGGCCTGCCACGCGGCCACCAGTGCGGTGATCTCCAGCGCCGACATGCCGGTGACACTGAAGTCGGTGTTCAGGCTGGCGAGGACAAGGTCAGGACCAATGGCATCAGGAATCGGCTCGGTGGAGTTCCACCAATACACCCAGCGAAGCACTTGCGTCAGCGAAGCGCTTACGCTTAAAGACACGGTGTTCAGGATGGAGTTTTCGCCGGACTGACGGAGTTCGATGGCAGCAGCAGTTTCACCAACACGTTTCTGCGATTCGAGCATTCGTGTGCCGAGAACGGCCATGAGCTGTTCATCGCGATCCATTGCACGTTCAAAGGTGGACAGACCTTGACCGTGAAATTCAAGAAAGCCAGCCGTGGCACCAGGAGTTTCGGCGACCCATGCCGTGCTGCTACCGATGCGAAGACTGGAGTTCTTGTCGAAGCCAGACACCCAAGCGGTAGGCAAGGCGGTGAAGTGCATCCCATGCTTGTAGTCGGCACTCAGCCGGTAGTGATCCAGATTGATGGCGATGATGTCCGTCAGTGGAACCTTGTCCACTTCCGGCAGGGAGTGACGTGGACCGTGAAAGACAAAAGGAATCAGCGGCAGAGGTTTCCCTAGACGCAAGGGCGTGATGGTGTCAGTGAGTTTCCATTTCTTTTTGCCGCGATTGCGAGTGGCAGAAGTGTTTTGACCATCGGAAAGGTATTGCCAGATTTCCACTTGGTAAGACCATTCGGCTTTGGCGTCAGTCGCAGATTGCGGTGGCACGAGTTTGAGGACGCGAAGCTGCTGGATTGCTTCCGGCTCGTAAGGATCAAGGTGGCCGTCCGCAAGGACTTCCTTGAGGACGACCAGCGAGAGGACGTTGCGACCATTCACCCGTTCCGTGTGCCAGTTGATGATGTCTTCAGCGGTGTAGGCGACGGCGTAAGCGCGTTGCTCGGCTTCATTGTTCCAGTCAATCAAGGTGCCGGCACGACCGACGTTGATGATTTCCGTGACGAGTTTTTTCGAGAAGGAAGACAAGGACGTGCCGAGCAGGTCGGCATCTTCCACGAATTCAGTGAGCGCATCCGCCACGCCGCCACTGGTGGCCGTCCGCAAGGACTCAGGAAGTTTGAAGGTTGGATCACGACGGAAGATCAGGCCGACGAAGCCATCGGCGGTGCGAGCGGAGGCGTTGAAAAAAGAAGCGCGGTTTTTGTAAGCGAGATATTCCTTGTCGTCCTGACAGTCGAGACGTGGCAGATATTTTTCGGCAGCAGCTTTGACGGCATCTTCACCGGCGAAGACATCGCGCGCCCGCAACCACCCTGGCAGGTTGGCATCGTAATCAGGATGTGTGGAGTTCGCCGGCACGCGGCGACTCTAGCACGGGTTTTTCAGAAAATTTTTGTGCGGTGAAAAAGACTGCGAATACTCACGAACGTCGTGACACTTGCACGGAACAGGCGCGAATAATTTTGTGTAACATTTTATTTGACGGGTTTTCCAGAAAGTTACCGGCGTGTAATTCGCAACCGCCAGCACCGCTTCGTTCGCCATCCAGCGGGCAGCCATCGCGCCAGCCTGCCGCAGGCGCAACCCAGGCTGTCACGCTGTCTGCTGATCCGCTGGCTTGCTGCCACTTCGCTCCGGCAAAGGCAAAGTTAGTGTGACGAGCCTTGCGGGCTGGCGGCGTTTTTCGTCGCGCGGGTCTTCTCGTGTCTGCCAGCGTCCCTGCTTCCATGTCTGGTGTGTCTCACAGAAATTATGATGAGACACACCAGACATTCCAGCAGGGCCGCCCGGCGTTGGTATCTCACGGTCGGCCTTCGGTGGCAGCGTTGGCAGTCGGCAGTTTGCGGGCTTTACTATCGTCGCGTCACGTTGCCAGTGCAGCTCTGGTGTGCGTGCGGCCAGCCGGCGGCGTTTCGGCCAGCGTTGCCGTGGTGGCAGCCGTTCGTGTTCAGCTACCTGTCCGTCACCGGTTGGTTGCGCCGGTCGCGTCGCGGGCAGGCGTGCGGGTAGCGGCTGGCCTTGAAATCACCGTGACAATTTGAAAACCGGCTGCCTATTTCCCGGCGGTTTCGGTCTTGGCCGGAATTTCGTCGGATGCTTTCACCATTTCATCCAGCAGTTTTTTGAAGTCGTTCAAGCCGGTGGCGGGAATGATGATGGAATTGCGTTTGCTACCAACCTCCTCGGATATACGCAGAAACCGGCCACGCGGATTTTCCTTCAACGTTAGCACAAAAAATTTCCGTTCAATTTGAATTTCGCCAGCTTTCAGCGTGTCTTCCTGCACGAAAGGACGCGGCGGTTGCTGCGCGTAGGGCTGATGATACGGTTGCCGATAAGGTTGGCGTCCGTAAGGTGAAGGCCGTTCGTTGCTAATCATAAACGCATCAATAAACACAAATCGCACGCCGCACAAGTTGAAAGCGGTATTGTGAATTTTGCTGCCATTCGAGTCCCGCAATGGTTTGGCGTCACACTGATTTTCATATTTCAATTCGTTCGCGACTCGCGCAACCAGGTGAAGTCGTGCGCCGTGGTTAATGTGAATGCGGTCGGTAATTCGGACGCGCTTGAAAACAAAATTAGTTCGCGTTGCTCAACAGATAAATTGGCTCGCGCTCCGTTCCTGAATCACTGTGCGCTCAATAATGACGAACGCGCCACCTCTTCACGGTTTCCATTGACGAATGCCAGGTGGCGCGTGCGCGGACGCCTGACGCTCATGCTGGCGGCGGCGGCTGACGCCACCGCTACGCCAGCACCGGCACGCCATCTTTGGTTTGCGAACGTCACTCTCGGCGTGCCTTTCGCTACCCCGCGCACGCGGCGGGCATCGCAGGTTGTCGAATGGTTTGCGTGCCATCCAACCGTTGCTGGTTGGCGGATGGTTTTAGGCGCGGGGTCAGGCGGGAAAAACCTCGTCGCTATCGCTCCTCGACGGGAAAAAGAAAACCGCCCGGCGTCACCGAGCCGACACTTGCGCTATGATCGCCAGCGTGGCTCACGCCGCGCCAAGCATCGGCACGGTTCCGCCGCACCACTGGCCGGACTCATCAATTTGCATCCGCTCCATTCGCTGCCGCACTCCGCTACACAGATTACGCGGGATGCTTTCACTCATTCCGACGGCCGCAAACTGCCGAGACCGGCAAAGACAGCGGTGCCCCAAAGATTCCAGGCCGCGCGACTTCGTCCGGCCAAGAAATCAGAATTAGCCCGCGATGCTTCGCACGGGCAAGACATCGGCATTACGGCGCGAGGCTCTGCCTGTCGCCGAAGTGGGTGCAGGCACGCCTGCCAATAACCGTGAGATCGGCCATTTCCGCACCGCCTTCATTTCGCAGGCTACATTGCGGCGGACGGAAACAACCGAACTCACTGGTAAAACCAAATTGGTCTGACACCACGGCGGCAGGCTGCGGGCAGGTCTGCCGAGCGCGCCCGCGTTGCCATCGCGTCGCAGCCCACGCCCTACGCTCTGCCGTCGTGGAGTCAGAGAATTGGCTGTCGCGCTGGCGCGACGACGCCGGGAACGATGCGGCCACGCCGAAAGTCGAAGTCACCAGCGCGGCGCGGTTGGCATGAAGGAACAGGTCTTAGCAGACGGCCACCACGAAGGCGGGCAATGGTGGCCGTCCGCAAGGACCTTTGCTTCCGGGACCGCACACAACACACATTGTCCGTTTGGTCGCTCATGCTTCGCTTCCACCTTAATTCTTATCGGCACGACAACTCCCCGTGCCGGGACCCTTCGTGCCGGAATTAAGGTCAGACAATGTGGCGTTGTGTGCTATCCCGCCGCTGCACTGTCACACTGATTGCCCCGCCGTCCCCGGCGGTCGCGTAATTCCCCATTGCGCTGCAATCATCGCGCCAGTTGGCGGGCATCCTTCATGCCAACCGCGCCGCTGACGCTCATGCAGCCGGTGGTAAAACTCACGTCAATCAATTCAGCCGAGGCCGCTGGTTAGAATAGGTTCACTTCGTTCCAAGTTGATTTGCTCGCGTTGCTCGAAAAATAAAATGGGTTGGTTTTTTGTGTGGGCAGCTTCGTTTTCAGGTCCGGCTTTTTCTGCATCCCCTCATCAAGCAGTCAGTCGCCTTGTCACGGCCTTGCCCAAGACACCAGCCCGCCTCGCACGGTTCCCTCTGAAGCCTACGCCCATGCAGGAGGGCTGGGGGCGCGGCTGTTTCGTGAACAAGGCGACCGACGGATGAGGGGCAAGCAGAGCAGAAAAAAAAAGACCATGAAAACTACATCACAAAAAAAATCAAACAGGCTCCCTCAAGAATCGAAGCAATCACAGCAGCCCGCGCCGCAGGCGCAGGCCACGGCAGCACCGGAAGCCAAACCGGACACCCGACTTCCGATTGACACCGAGGCGCGGAAGAAAAACCGCACCTTGCCCACTCCAAAAGTTTTGGAGCTTTTGAAAAATGCTAATCCGGGTTTGTTCAATCTTGCCGAGGTTGTCGGGAAATGGATTTGGGTTGCGTTCCGCGAGACGCCCGCGCCGGAGTTGCGGCAGCAGTTGGCGCAGCTTGGCTTTCATTGGAACCGCGAGCGCCAAGCGTGGCAGCACCCGTGCGGCGCGTTCCGCTTGCGCGGTTTCCAAGACCCGCACGAAAAGTATTCCAGCTATTACCCCGCCGACCAGAAAGCCGCATGAAGCATCACGGGCGCAGTGACAGTGCGCCCACCTTTTTTATGACTTCCTTTTCTGGTCAGGTTTCCCCCGCACCATCAGCCCCGCGCAAGTGGGATGCCGAAATTGACACCGCCCGCCAGCATGACGACTGGCTGGCCTTTGAGTCTGACATTCACCAGTCCGCCGCCTTGCGTGCCCGCGTCGCCCGCGCCCTTGACCGTTACGGACTCGGCACCAGTGACATTGCCGTTGACGAGGCACTTGATTATCTCACCAACAAAGAGCTTGGCGCGTCCGCCCGCTATTTCAACCAGAGCGGCAAGGCGCAATTCAATCAGCAGCAGATCAGCCACGCCGTTTTGAGTTACATGAGCCGGAAGGAGCAGCAGCGCCACATCACCGACCAGCCCATCGTGACCGATGACAGCGAAGACGACACCGGCAGTATTCGCGCCAGTCAGTTGCATGACGCCAGCCACATCACGCCCGATGAATACGCCGCCCGCCGTGACGCCCGCCGCGCCATTCATGCTATGATTCCAGAAGCAGACCGCGAGCTTTACGACATCATGCTCGCCGTGCGCGAGCCGGGCACACTGGCCCGCGTTCACAGTTACGCCGACCGCCACGGCATCGGCCAGAGCACGGTTTATTTCCGCATCGAAAAACTCGCCCATGCCATCCAGCGCCATCCGTGGTTTGAGGAAATCACCGCCCCATTCCGCACCATCCGCCCGACAGCATAGGCAGAGCATCACGCGCCCGTTGCTAATCGCAGCGGGCGCAAAAAATTTCGCGGCTGACGCCTTGTGGTCGTCAGCCGCGCAGCCATTCGGCGGTTGGGCGCTCACGCCGCGCCCAAACCCACGCGCCAAAGGTCATGGCCCTTTGGAATCCTTCACGTTTCGCGCGCAGGGAAACGGCTCACTATTCCAATCGTCCACTCATTCCACAGTTCGCCGCGAATGGCCGCTCGCACGAACTCGCAGCCAGGCGCGCGAAGATCAAAACCCGCGCAACTTTCTTTGCGTTACCGCTCGCGATTTCGTCGCCACCAGATACCGCAGCGCGTCCGCGCAATCGTCGCCGCCGATGCCGTCCTCGTCGGCGTCCACTTTCAAAACATCTTCCGGCCGGTTCGGATCGTGTTGCAACGCCGGTAAAGTTTCCAGCAGGCGACCGCAACGCTGGTGAATGAAAAGCGTCGGGCGGGTGCCGCCCTCTGCGAGGCCGACGTTCGGCTCGCCGAACCGGGTTAAAATTTCCGCCCAACCGTTCACGCGATCAGTGTTTGCCACGCGCAGCGAAAGCCCATGCTTCGCATATTGCGCGGCGATGGTGGTCCCGTCGCTCTGGCGCGAAAACACGTCGGCACCGGCAACAATCCGTTTCAAATCGTCGAGTCCAAGTTTGCGCTCGCCGATTTTATGCCGGGCAAGCATCGCCTTGATCGCCGCCGCGTGACGTTGCGGCAGCCACAACCGTTCGGTGTGTTCGTCCACGACGAAAATGTTCCCGTCGCCATCGGTGCAGCCGAGCAGCGCGACGGTGTAATGTGCAAAACCGTAATCCAGCGCCACAAACCATTCACGGGCGCGCGTTTCGTCGAAGTCCTGGACGACGTGAACCTCACGGCGCAGCGTGGTAAAATACTGCCCGGCGGCAATGTCCCAATCGCCGTCCAGCCACGCGCGTTTTTGCCAGCCGGAAAGGTTTTGCAGCACGCGGACGTATTCGGGATTGTTCCAGCGGTTATCCGTGACGCGCGCGGGGATGAAGCGGGTTTCAGTTTCCCGCTTTTCCAACATGGGGAGGACGAACTTCGTCCGATACCAGCCGTGACCGACACCGCCGGGATTCGTCGTCGAATAAATGCGCGGACGGAAGTTTGACTTGGACGTGCGGCAGCAGGTTGAAATGTCCTGGTATTTTCGCGCCGTCAAAGTTGTCGCCTCCTCGATGCCAATCACGTCGTATTCCAAACCGAGATAGGCATCAATGTCTTTTTCATTCTGAAAATGACCGGCGATGATCCGCGAACCGTTGGCAAACGTCAGCACGCCGCGAAATGCCGAGAAATCGTGTTTCAGCTTGCCGAACAACCGCCGCCGCAAATCCTCGAAGTGTTCCAGGTTGGCCTTGCCGACTTTCCGCAGCAGCAGGCATTTCAGCCCTGGCACGCGCTGGCAATCATCCGCCCCCATTTGTGCCAGCAACCAATGCGATTTCCCGCCGCCGCGCGCGCCGCCGTAACCAATGGCCGTCGGCCCGTCGGGCGCATCGCACAATCGCGCAGCGGCACTGGCGACCAGTTGCCGCTGCTGCAAAATCACGTCGGCCCGCTCGAAGCGTTGCATTTGATCCTTCGGGCAACCCGCCCGCCGGCCAATCAGAAAATAGCGTTCCCAGGGTGTCATGGTGTTTTCTCTGGTAGTGCGGCCACGGTTTCCACGTCCACAATTTCCCCCGGCAACGGCTCGCCATAAATCTTTTCCAGGGCGACCGTAACCTCGACGCGCAACGACGGCAGATCCTCGCCTTTCCGACCTTCGCCGTCGGTGCCGAGACCCGTCGCCAGCCGCCCCAGCTTGCTGGCGATTTCCAGCATCCGCGCAATGTCGGCCAGGTTGGCATAAACTTTTTCGCGCTCCATGTAGGCAGCCAGCCCTTTTTTCGCGGCGGCAATGGCGGCTTCGTGCATGGCCCATTCGGTTTCGCGCAATTTTTGTTCGCGGCTGGACCATTCCGCCGCCTTGCCGCGCGCGGCGGCCTCGATGGCTTCACGTTCGACGACGGCGAGGTGTGCGCCATGTGCCGCCACCCGTTCAGTCCAGTCAAATTTGCCCGACCAGCGTTGGATGAGTCTCGCACTCTTGCCTAACTTTTTTCGCACCACGTCTAATGACCGTTCCGCCCCCAGGCTCAGATACAAGCTGAAGGCCGCAAAGGCTTTGTTGCTCTCACGCGGCTGTTGTTCAAACGGCAATGGCATTTTTCATCCTTTCTTTGACTTCAAGCAGGGTTTCAGCGACCGATTGACCGCCGCGCCACCAGTGGTAACGCACCGGCGAATCAAACGGGATGGACAGATCACCACCGGCAGTCAGGAACGGCAGCCGTAACGGTGGCTCGCCGCAAGGCGCGGCAGACGGCGTTGGCCCTGCCTTACCCTCAAAACCAGCTAGGACGGGTAGGACGGCACTTGCCAAGTCCTTACACATATACACAGGTGTATCTATATTAGTAGTATCTTCTCTCGCGTATGCGTAAGGGTGAAGAAAAGCCGTCCTAACCGTCCTAAAGTATTTACTTTGTAAATCCGTTTGGCAGCGGTCAGAGTCTTGGGACACTTGGGACGCCTTAAATTCAGTTGTCACCGACTCGGAAAATGGCGTCCTAACCGTCCTAGCCGTAAAACCGGTCAAAGCCGCCTTCACCGACTGTGTGGCTGGCAACGCCGACGGTGTATTGAGCCGCAGGGAAAAATTTCCAGGCTTGCGAACGCCGACGAGAGCAAAGATGCGTTTGCGGTGTTCACCGTCCTTCGGATGCACACAGCAACCAAACCGGCCATCGGGATAAATCCGAAGATGTTCGCCGGAGCGGTCGTTGCCGCCCTCGGCACAGGCCGGACACCGCGCTTGGACAATACCACCGGCCAGCTCGCGAACCTTTTCCAGTTTGGCGACGTTGAGGCTCATGTTTCACCCCGCAATCCCAATTCCGGCCCGCTGGCATCGCGCAACTTTACGCGTTTCCAGCCCCGGTTTGATTTCTTGCCGTCGCGCTCGATGCAATGGTTTTTGGCGACCTGCCAGACATCCAGCATCACGTCCGCCGCCAGGCGTTCAACCACTGTAATCGGCAGTGCGTTCCAGCCCTTGTCGGCGCAAAACTCCGCGTAAGCCTGCTGGAATTCGCCCGTCGTGACATCCCCGTATTCGTGCCGCTCCAAACCGTCGCGCACGAACAGCCGCAGGCTGTCACTTTCCGCCAGCAACGAATCAATCCGCCCGCGTTGCGCGTCCGTCAGCATAAAATCGCCCAGCTCCGCAAACTCCGTTTGGAGCTTCACGAAGCCGGCCAGCGCCCAGCGCAAAATGCCGCTGCCCTCGTCGCGCAGCAGCGGAACGTGTAAGTCCAGAATCCGCTTGGCCGGAGCTGGTTTTTCGTAACGCACAATCAGCAACCGCCGCCGCCACGCGCCCGCGTCGCCTTCCAGCCGGATGCGGAGGCGCGAGTTGCACGTCATCACCATGTTGAACGTGCCGAACATGGGAAAATCCCCGTTCAAGCCTTTGCCTTCGCCGGAAATCGGATCCCCGCCCACCAGCACCTTCAACATGCTCGCGCCTTTTTGCATGAGAAAATCGCCCGCCACATCCGGCCCGATCAGCAGCGTCTTGCCGCGATACCGATACGTTTCAAAGCGTTCGTTCAGGCATTCCGTGCGGAGTTGGTAAGTGTTCTCGATGCCGACGAGCGCCTGAATGATGCGAACGAGCGTCCCTTTGCCGCCATTCGGCGTGCCGTCAAGAATCAGGAACCGTTGCGGCAGGTTGTAACCGAACAAAGCCAGCCCCGCCCAGCGTTGCAGCAAATCCGCATCATCGGCGGACACCGCCGGGTAAATCAGTTCGTTGAGGAAGCGCGGGCATTCGGCTTCGCCGTCGAACGAAAACGGCGATTTGTTCCGCGAATAATCTTCCGGCGCATAACCGCCGAACTTCACGTCGCCATCGTCACCCAAGCGGATAACCCCGTTGGCGACGTGGATAAACCGATCTTTGGCGCGAAACGCGCCGCGTTTTTCGGCAATGCCCATCAGCGCGCCCACCACGGCCTTGAGTTTGTTTTGGGTGATCTGGATTTCCAGCGTGAATTGTTGCGCCTCCCGGCTCGCCTCCAAAATCCGGCGGGAAATAGTTTCGCGGATGCTGTCGGGCGTGATGGTTTCCCACAGGCCGGTTTCCGCCGCGTAGCGGTAAAAAGTTTTTTCGTCCGGGTCGAACAGCACGCGATTTTCGCGTGCGTAGAGCGCGGCCCAATACCGTTCGTTGATGCCGTTCACCTTGCCGTCTTTGTTCGTGTAAAACGGCTGGCCGTATTCCCGCGCCAACGCTTCCGCCGCCTCACGCGCGGCGGCACCGACCCACGGCAAATCCCAGCCGTCCGGCCATTGGACTTCCGCGAACGGCACGGCCACCGGCGCGGCTTCTACGAGCATCGTGTATTCCATCCCTTTCGGATGCAGACCATGAATCGTCGAAAGCCGCCCGTTCGCGCGCCACTCAAAATGTTTCGTGGTGCAGCTCGCGGGAAATTCATCCGTCACGCGCAGCCAGACCATGCCGCCGCGACTGCCGCGCGAGCGCGTCGTCGTCGCCAACAGCGGATTGACGGCGAGGAACGCCGCCAAATCCTCATCCTGGTCGAAATCCAACGCGCACAAACCGCCCGACATTTGGCCGAGATAAACCGCAATGTTGAATTCGCCCGACGCCAGCGCCGCGCGATAGGCCGGTGTCTGCGTCGCCTCGAATGGCCGTTGCGTGTAGGTGACCGCCGGGATTTTCGTCCCCCAAATGCACGGCACGAAAAAAACATCCGCGCCGAACAGCGCGGCCACGCGATCCAGCGGCGACCAGCCAGAAACATTTTGTGATTTATCCGCGTTCATCCGTGGTTAAAACTTTCCGGGCTTTTTCGTCAGCCTGCTTTAATTTTACGCACCGCAAGCACGTCACCGCGCCCAATTCCATTTGCCACGCGCGGCGCTGGCGGCGTTTGCCAACACCGCACCGCGCCGCCAGGTCAAGCAACCAATGCACCTTGCCACCGTTAAATAAAGTCGCGTTCATGGTTCGGGTTTAACGGCGGTTGATGGCCTGGTAAAATTCGATGGCTTCCGGCGACACATGGACGCCCTTGAACCATTCCTTGAAGTTGAGGCCAGCCAGCGACCGCACCCGCGACACCGCGACGTAAGCCTGCCCCGGCTCACGCGCGGCGCGAATGTCCAGAAACGCCGAATCCAACGTCAAACCCTGCGCCTTGTGGATCGTCATCGCCCACGCCAGCCGCAGCGGGAACTGGCTGAAACTCGCCGAGTCCTCGTCTTGCGAATCAAAACGCCAGGTGAACCGCTCGACACAAATCTCAGCGCCGCTCTTGGCCTTCACCAACACCGCGCCCGGCGTGACGGCCAAAACCGTTCCCAACTGCCCATTGACGAACAGCGGATTTTGCGACCCCGGTTCGGTCTTGTTGACCGTGAACATCACCAGCGCACCGGGTTTCAAATGCAGCGTCGCCGGTGTCAGCAAATTGCGCGTCAAAAACTCACGCTGCAATTCCGGTCCAGTTTGGCAGGCGTGGCACACGCTTTCATCGCCGGGCAGATCGGAGAGCTGGAAATGATTCCACTTGTCCACTTGCACGTTATGCGTGAACAGCCGCGTCATTGACGCCGGCGGATTGCTCCGCACCCGCGATTGCAGAATGCGCGCGGTGTCGCCCCAAACGCGACCGACGCGGAAATCCGCCAACGCACGGACAAAGCCCGGCTCATCCTGTCGCCGGACGCGTTCCAGAACGAACGTGCGGAATTCCGCCGCCGCCCATGCCAGTGAT
Source organism: uncultured Verrucomicrobia subdivision 3 bacterium (assembly GCA_903944085.1). Classification (GTDB taxonomy): domain Bacteria; phylum Verrucomicrobiota; class Verrucomicrobiia; order Limisphaerales; family UBA11358; genus UBA11358. The sequence goes on along the minus strand of CAJAQO010000118.1, from coordinate 20,405 downwards.
TGAAACGCCCAATCGTAACACTCCGTTTCGGATTTCCTCACCGGCGGCAGTTGCAGGAAATCGCCAGTGGCGATGACCTGACAGCCGCCAAAGGGAACGTCGCGCCCGCGCAATCGCCGGAACAGAAATTCGACGAACTCGAATTGTCGCCCCGGCAGCATGGAGATTTCATCAATCACCAAAACTTCGCAGCGCTTGACGCGGTTGAAACCCGCGAGGATGGAACGGCGCGGATCGCGTTGCAGTTGCGCGAAATAATCTTCGTTCGACTGTCCCGCCGCCGGTCCAATCAGCATCCCGCAGAACCGATGAATCGTCATGCCGCCGACATTGAGCGCCGCCACGCCGGTCGGGGCGGTGACACTGACGCGGCGCGGACATTCGGCAATGAAAGCCCGCAGTTGTGTGCTTTTGCCGGTGCCGCCCGCGCCGGTGAGAAAAACATTCCCCCCGGTTTTTGCCGACGTGTGGAATAAATTTTCCGGCGTCAGCACGATGTCAGACAGCGCCTCATATTTGCTGTCACATTCCAAAAGTTGTTGCATGGTTTTCATTTTATTGATGGCCCGTCCGGCCCGGACTCAGTTCAGGTGTTTGTTTTGCCGCGCCATCAGCCTCCGAAATCGGCGCAGCTTTTCGCGCCGACAATGCGCCTGCCCGCGCCGCAGCGTCCAGCGATGCGCCACGCCGAGCAGCCGGAACCACCATTTGTCGAGTTTGCGAATCATAGATTTTTCTGTTTTGAATGATGGCCCGACCGGCACGGACTTTTGAGCGCCGAAAGCAGCAGGTTCAACGTGCGTCTTGCGACGGTGTCGCGCGTAACACTTTCTCGCTTTCCAGTGGCGGTTAGTTCCTGCCCCGCCCAGCGCTCAAAATTTTTCACACCACCACGCCCAGCGCTTCCGCGACCTTGGCAGTGAGTTCGATGTCGTTGCGCAGATACGCTTCCGCCTGTTTGCGGTTGCACTGCCACAGTTCCGCGAAGGCTTTGCCATCGCCGTTTTTCGCGCCGACGCCGAGGTGCCGCGCGATGCTGTCCAACGAACCGCGCGCTTGCCGGTCGCCAAGCTGCCAGGCGTCGCGGAGGTCAAGCAGTTGGTCGCCCCAATAGCGACCGCGCCGGAGGCCAAACGGCACCGGCACGCGATGCTTCCACGACCGGCGGAACAGGAACGGCAGGTCGAAGCCGAAGATGTTGAATCCGATCAGCGGATTATTTCGGCCCATTTCGCCGCGCGTCAGTTCCCAAAACTCGCGCAGCGTCCGCGCCTCATCATCGTGGCCGATGATGGAAAACTTTCCGCCCTTGCCAAACTTCGTCGGCTGCTCGCCTTTGGCGTCAAACGTCATCATACCGATGGCTACCACGCGCCCCGTCAGCGGGTCGAGCGCGGCGCGCTCGATGAAGTCGCGGCGGTGGTTCGCCTCGGCCTCGGCGATTTTCTCTGCAATCTTCGCCGGGTCTTTTAGGTTGCCCGTTTTAACTTCCGCCGGGTCGAACGGTGGCAGCAACGCCGATAATTCGCTTTCCGCCAGAGGCCCGGTTTCCAAATCAAATACAATGGTCTGCATAAAAATTTTTGGTGGTTGCGTGGAGGGACAAAATTAGTCCCCCCACGCGGTTGTTGTGGTTTCATTGCCCCGCATCAATAGGGGACATCGTCGTCCGAAGGTTTCGCCGACTGCGCGGCCTGCCACGCATCCAGCGCGGCAATCAGCCGCTTGTCATCCGCCGTCGGCTTGGCGTTCGCCTTTGCCGTCGGCAGCCAGTTCGCCACCAGCGCGCCGACTTGTTCCGGCGAGAGGTCGCGCACTTCCAGCCCCTTGCACTTGCCGACGTGGATTTTCGTCGCGCCCAAGTCAGCCGCATCCGCCGCCGGCTGTTCCGCGCGGCGATAACCGCCACCTTGCGCGCCAGCGCCGTTGCCAGCAGGCGCGGCCTGCCGATCCTTCGCTCGCACGAATTTCCCCGACGGCTTCAGTGGCGACGCCGACTTGTCCGGCTGGATCAGCGCGATGTTCGCGTAAATTTCTCCATCACTGTGTTCGTGAATCACCGTGATATGCGCCGTGCGCCCCAGCAAATCTTCGGTGTCAAAGTTCTCGGTTTCTTTGGCCGTCAATTCGCGCCCCATCCATTTTTTTAGAAACGGACGCAGCGCCGAATTTTCGTGATACGACGGCGTGAACGGGGCCGACCACACACACCAAGGCGTGCCGTCATCCTTCGTCTCGCCGGTTTCAAACACGAACCGGAATTTTTCTTTCGGTCCGAACTGGGTCTGCACGGTCTTGAGCGGCGTCACGTCCACGCAGACCGCCGGCCCGGTGTATTCCGGGCAGGGTTGGAAGTTGCCGCTGTTGCTTTTTATTTTCATACGTTTTGCTTTGGTTGCTGTGTTGGTTTGTTCCCGTGTTCGGAACTTTGCGCCACCGGCGCATTGCCCTGGAGCGGAAGCTCCCCACGGAGAAAATTGAAGAAAGTTTCAGCCCGCATCGTAATCAGCCAGGGCGCATGATTGCGGCGGTGCGCCACAATCCACGGCTTGCCGCCGCAATCGCCTTCGGCCTGCACGCAGGCATCAGTGAGATTCAGATTTTGAACCCGTTTTATTTCGATGTGCAGCCACGCGAGCGCGTCGCTGACCACGTCGGGTGAATCCGGCGAGCCGGAAAATTGCTGGCCGCGCCGGGCGTCGTAACCATGTTCGCGCAGCAGCGATGCAAACTCGCGCTCGCCGACCTTGCCTTTGTTCCGGGAATTCATATTTCATTTGCGCCTTGGCGTCTTGGCGTGATGGTTTAGCTCCTACACACGCGGCAGGTTTGGGCGAGATGGTTTTGAATTTCGCTCCAGCGGAAGGCGACGCGATAACCCAGCTTGTAATACGGCAGCATTCCGCGCCGCATCAGGTTGTCCACACACCGCACCGTCCGGTTCAGTCGCCGCGCCACTTCGCGCTTGTTGATGTATGGCTCAACCGCGACATCGGCGGGAGTGACCGGTGCGATGTTCTGATTCATCGCCACCACAATTTCAGGTTTCAGCGTTTCAGCTTTCGGCTTTTCCGGCTGGCGTGTGCGCCGCGCCCCCTTCATCGCCAGACCGGCTTCGTTCTTTGGTTTCATAATGGTGGCAGCCCGCGTGGATCGTCTTCTGCTTCGCCGTCTGACCGGTGGCTTTCCGAGCGGTGGCCGTCTGCAAAGACAAAACCGCCATTCAGGCTGTTGCCCGAATGGCGGGTAAAGAGGCTACCCAATTGGGTAATTTGACTACCCAAATGATTATTTTAGAGAATTATGCCCAGGGAATCTCCGGCGGCTGGTGATAGCAGCACTCGTAACCGAGGCTGACAAACTGTTCCAAATGCTGGCGGAAACGACTTTCGTTATCGCTACCTTTTCGCAATTTGTCTTGCACGGCCACAATCGCCTTGCGCACATTGCTACGCGCCCGTTCACCGGCATCAGGAGCCAGCCGGTTTTTTGAAAGCTCGTGTTCGATGGCCGCGATGTCATCATCCAGCCGGCCCGCCGTCGCCAGATCGCCAGCTTCGGCGGCTGCGTTGCGTTGGGCGCGGAGCTGGTCAAGCTGGCGGAGATAATCACGGACGGCATCGGCATCCAGATTAAGTTGAATGGAATCTATCGCCCGCGCCGTGGCCTTGTCGGGCCGGATGGAGGTTTCCAAATCATAGGCGGAAATCGGCTGGCCCGGATGATGCAGCAGATAATTGAGGTATTCCACACCGAGGGAGTGCCGCAGATGAAACGTCCGGCCACCGTCGAAAGTCACATCCCAATGACTCCCCGCCCGGCAAAATTCATTGGCCTTCGCCACTGGCGGAGCCAGTGCCAGCCCGACCACCCCGGCGCGGATTTCTTCCAGCATGGCCTTGATGTCGTCCAATGGCAGGTGGCACTCTGCAAGCAGGCGGCACGGCTGCTCCGTTGCCTGACACCGGCCATCCGGCAGCCGGAAGACACACATTTTCGCCCGTGCCTCACACTCTGGCCTGCCAGCGGAACCACCATCATCCGAATCGCCGCCAGCCCCACCGCCCGCGCCAGATGCCTTGCCACCCGGCTGCTCCCCGGCCTGACGCGCACCCGCGCCGTGAACAAGCTGGCTGGGCTGCTGCGCACAATTGGGACCGACGTCGTCGAACAAGTCTCCGTCCCCAAGTCCATACCCAACGCTGGCCGCCAGCAACACCACGGCCACAAATCTCAATCCCGTTTGGATCACCGCCGAAGCTCGGCCAAGGCAAACGCCGCTAGGTGCAGCTTCCACCCGCGCTTTCAAAGCCTGGATCGCCGCCGCCAGTTCTGTCAGCGTGGTTTGGAAATCTTGGAATTCTCCGCCGCTGTCGGCGGATTTATTTTCCGACCCTTGAAGTTTCAGGAGCGCCGGACAGGGCTGTCCGGCACTCCGACTAGATTCACCGTCTGTCGTTTTCATGTTCCGAAACCCGCTCCACACGCCAGCGAAGACTGGCGCGGGCAGCCGCCAGGAGGAATTTACCGCCGTTCACAATCCGCAAACAGTTCCGCCCAGCCGCACCGCAAGACGTCTTTCAATCGCACCAGCTTCGCCATGCGTGGAAAACTTTCGCCTGCTTCCATGTTTTGCACAAACCGCGCACTGATCCCGGCTTTTTCCGCCAGCCGTTCCTGGGTCAAGCCCAGATGTTCACGCAGACCGGCAAGATTCTTTCCGAACCGGATTTGGTGCGGACAGGTTTTGGCTTTGCGTGCAGGCATTGGCACAGTTTCGCCAAACCCGCCGCCGCTGAACACGCGACTAGCTCACGTCTTTACCCTCTTTCGCCGCGCAATTGCTCTGCGCCTTTCCGCGCTCCCCACCCAGGTAATTTGCGTTTTAATTTGTAGGGGAAACGGCGCAAAATCTGTCGTCGCCAGTTTTTGAACAGGTCTGGCCGCACGCTTGCCCGTGGCACCGTGACTTTTGTGTTCACGATTTCGCGCGGGTAAAGTGTTTTGTTTCTTTGGGAAGAACCAGAACCCCAAAAACATCCCCTACGAATGGCGGAGCTTGCGGCGCGGAAACTTGGTGGACACTTTCAGGCGCAACGCCGGATCGAGTTTTTTCAAATCCAGTTTGGCAGGAAATAAATCCATGACCTCGACACCGAGGACTTTGGCCAGAAACAACAATTCGCAATCCGGCACCCGCCGAAATTGCGATTCCAGCTTGGCCAACGATTCGCGGCTGACATCCCAGCCCTCGACTTGCAGCTTGGCCGCCAGTGCTTCCTGTGTGCAATGTTTCTTGATGCGAAATCGCCGCACCTGGGGGCCGACGAGATTGAGCGGAGCAGTCATCCAGATTGAAGGCTAGGACAGTGCCAGAAACTTATGTTCTTTTAAGAGAACAGTGTTGACTTCAACTTGGAAACTGATAACAAATCTTCACGACACGGGTTTATGACAGCGAAACCGAAAATTCTGGTGGTCGAAGACGAAATGCCGACAGCGATGATGATGGTGCATTTGTTATCGCGGGTTGGTTGCGACGTGCAAACCGCAGGGAATGCCGAGAGCGCCATGCAGCTTGCCCAGGTCGAGGATTTTGACCTGATTACGCTGGATATTGACTTGCCCGGCACCAGCGGTTTTGATGTTTGTCGCCGCTTGAAGGAACTTCACCGCAGCCGCAAGACGCCGGTGCTGTTTGTTTCAGGCCGAAAATCCAAGGAAGACCAGCAACAGGGGGTTGAACTTGGCGCGGTGGATTATATCGTCAAGCCGTTTGAACCGACCGATTTCATTTTTCGAATCAAATCCCACGCCAAGGCCGGCAATGATTTTGCCGACGTTCCAGCAACCGAAGGGGCGGCAGCATGAAAGGGCAGGCGCTATTCGGCAGGCATCAACCGTTTGTAAGGACAACGGAGTCCCAATTGAATCCGAAAGGCCGTGGTAACGAGAATGTTAATTTCCCCAGCTTCGATTTTTTGCAGGTTGCGCGTGGCTATTTCAGCGCGTTCGGCCAGCTCATCTTGCGTCAAACCTTTGCGCACCCGTTCCCGGCGCACGTTAGCGCCGAAGACTTGGATTCGCTTCCATTCTTTCTTGGAAATTGCCACGGCATATTACATCGCTTTCCGGTGCCTGTGTTGAACGATACATATATCGTGAAAACGAATCCTGAATTTTCTTGCTTTTGCATAAGCCGCTGTAAAACTCATGCCAGTGTAGATTTGGTAACTAAATGAAACTTATGAAGTCTATAATCAGAAGCGGAAATGGCTCCTGCCAATTGAACCGTGTTTTAACCCGCGCCCTCACCGTCGCGGGCTTTTTGTTTGCCCTGTCGCGCCCGATTCACGCGCAAGGTCTCCCCGGCGGCACCAATTCCTACACCGGCTACGCGCCGCTGGATTCGTGGACGTTCCTTAACAGCACCAACTGGACGAGCGACAAGGGCTACGCCCCCGTCTCATTTTCCAACCTTGCCTTTTCGCCGCTTGGCAACGGCGCATCGCTGGTGGTGAACAACACGAACGCAGCTTGGCTACGATACAACGTGCAGGAAAGTGACGGAACCACGAATTTTTCACCGTCCGTCGGAACGGTGACATTCTGGTTTGCCCCAAGCTGGTCAGGCACGAACCAAGGCGGCACCGGGCCGGGCGAATATGGCCGTTTGCTGGAAGCCGGGGCCTACACCGCCAATTCAAGTCTTGGCTGGTGGAGCATCTATGTTGACCCCGCCGGGGCCAACCTGTATTTCTCGACGCAGACCAACGACCTATCCGGCACTTATCACACCTTTGTTTCTACCCCTATCGCGTGGACAACCAATTATTTTCATTTCGTCGCGCTGACCTATTCGGCGACCAACACCGCATTGTATCTCGATGGTGGACTGGTGACAAACGGCCCGCCGTTGACGGTTTATCCCGGCCAAAGCGCGCTGGCAAATGGCTTTTTCATTGGCAGCGACACCAACGGCATCTATCAGGCGCAGGGTTTGTTTAACAGCGTGGCGACTTACAATGTCCCGATGGACGGCGGCACGATTCAGGCCATTTTCAACCAGACATTTCCCTATTACATGATGAGTCCATTGAACACGGCGATGTTCACGCTGTTTTCGGCCAGTTCCAGCCCAACCTACACCGGGGGCTACAATGCGATTTCCGGGGCAGGCTATCTGCAATGGGCGGCAAATGCGCCGGTCGTGAACGGCGCGACCGCCAATCAGGTATGGCTTACCAACCTCACCGCGACGGCGGCAGGCGGCGGGACGATGAATGTGCGCTTCACCATCGAGGGCGGACAGGCCGGCTATTTTTATGATGTCTTTGCCACCGGCTATCTGCAATCGCCCATCACCAACGCGATTTGGGCGTGGCTTGGGCAGGGCCAGCAGGCCACTACCTACACTGTCAGCATCCCCAGCGCGAATGCGTTTCTGATTTTGGGGACGCCCTTGGATTCAAACGGCGACGGTGTTTCCGATGCCTACTCCCTTCTGGTTGCCCACATTGACCCCAATACGGCGCAGACGGACGCCTTTGGCGTTCCTTATGCGTGGTATGTGCAAAATGGTTTAAGCCCGCAGTCGGCGTTGCAAGACCCGGATCAAGACGGCTTGCTCAATTATCAGGAATATCTTTTCGGCACGAAACCGCAGGTTTCAGAAGGCTTTTCGGTGTGGGCAACGGGCAGTTTTACCAGCATTCCCTAAAATCAAATGAAAACTACATGGTGTTTAATAGCGGCGGCGGTGTTGACATTGCTGATGCCGCGTGAGGTTGAGGCGACAGGTGCTTGCACGGCGGCACGATTCCACGACTGGCAGGATTGTGGCTGCAATCAAGATTTTGCCGGTGCTGGCGAGGCGACCGCTCCATCCGATTGTGCAGATTGCGCCTACGGAATGCCGCGTTGGTGGGTAAGTGAACCCTATGTGAACTTGCACATTTCCGATACGCCGTTGAGCTATAAAACGTCGTCGGGGAAAGACATGAGTTTTCAGCTTTTCTACCGTATTCGCCCACAGGTGCCATTGTCAGACGAATCCCCCATCACAACCCGGACTTCGCCCTACGACGTGCATTACACTTGGGGTGCTAACTGCGGAACCAACGCTTATTGGAACAATAATTGGAACATGAGCGTTCTGATTCAGGCGAGCGGAAACAATGTGACCCCCGCCTTTAGTCAGGGTTTTAGCGCATTGATGTTTCGGCCAGATGGCGGCGTTGAAAATTATACCAACGGAGCCGGAACGTATGCCAAAAATCCCAGCAGCCAAGTGACCATAAAGGACGTTTCAGGGTTAGGATACCCACTGGTTGAGGAAACTTATGCGGGCAGCTTCACCAACCAACCAACCGCTGACAGCAATGGACTTTTTTGGGGCGACAACAATGTCGGCGTCAAGCTGGTCTATCCTGACGGTAGCCAGGACATTTTTGGTTTGTCTGCTTATCCCGTCTTTACGGTCAATTATCTGTATCAGGTGAGCGGTGTTCCGCAAATGCGTTTGCTTTTGACGCAACGCATCAGCCCACAAGGCCGAGTCACAAGTCTCGGATACGAGTATGTGACTTTCACAAATTGGTGGAGTGACAACGGCACGACCTACGGCAAACCAGATGTATCAACGCCCAAATACCGCTTGCGTTATGTGGTTGATGAGGATGGCCGGACTAACACGTTTGTCTATAATAAACACCAGCCGACCAACAGCTTTTCCATCAGCCACCTTTGTTTTGAGGACACCAGTTCTTTCGTGGCCTCAAATGTTCCGGCGCGAGACATCATGCAGATTGCTGAAATTGACGATCCGTATGGGCGAAAGGTTCAATTCGGTTACGACCTTGTCAGCGGCATCCTGACCAACATCACGGACGCTGCCGGCTTGACGAGTTATTTCCAATACAATGCAGCGGTGGTTACAAAAACAGACCTTTTGCCTGACCCGCAAAATCTATGTCAAGGGGGCGGTGCCTGCCCGGTGTCTATTACGGGTATGGGCGCGACCAGCGGCTGGATTACCAACTTGATAACGCCCTATGGCAACACCAGTTTCAACTACTATGAGGTGGATGATTCCAGCGTGACGGAGGGCGTCCAGCAACGCGCCATTTATGCCAGTGAACCCACCGGCGCGAAGCAGCTTTATTTTTACATCCACAAGGGTTATGGCACGAATGGACAGGCGTTGCTGGCGACCACCGCGCAGGCTCCCACCGTTCCCGGCCAGAGCAATTTTGACGATGGAACCAGCGGCACCACCCACCCCACGCTGGAATACCGCAATACGGTTCATTGGGGACGGCGACAATTCGCCGCCCTGTCAACAAACGTGCAGGCGTTGCTGCCTGGCAGTTTTTCCAACGCGCTGGCAAATTTGACCGTCAATGATTTCAGGAAAGGCCGCGTGCGCAACTGGCTCTGGCAGGCGGACGCCGCCTCGATTTCTGAATCCTTGTCCACGGAACGCGACCCATCGCCGGATGCCGCCGGGCAGTTTGAGGCCGAACGAACTTGGTATAATTACCAAGGCAAGGCTTCACCCGAACTGGCTGGCAATCCGCAAATCAGTTGCATCGCCCGGCTGTTGCCGGATGGCACAAGCCAATACACCACCTACAATTTTTATTCTTCATATTATCCGGGCATCGCCGCCGGACTCGTTTCCGACAATGAAGCCAGTTATTCACGCCCGGACGGAACGATTGGCGTGCTGACCAACTGGTTTCACTACGCCGGCAACAGCATTGACCTCATCAGTGTCAGCAATTCTGTCGGCCAGTATGTCAACTATGGTTACAACAACTACCACCAAATCATTGCGGCAACGAATGCCTTGCAGCAGGTTACGACATTAAGCTGGGATGAGGGCAACACTTGGAACCTGACCGGAGTTCAACTGCCAGGCGGCAAGCACATCGCCTTGAACTACTATTATTATTGGCTGTCGCCGTCCTTTGTGCAGGCCAATATGTTGCAACAGGTCATCATCCAGCCCGAAGGCTGGACGAACACGATCAATAATTACAGCGCAGGATTGCCCAGCAGCACCACGGACGATCACGGGCTGACGCTCGCCTATACTTGGGACGGATTAAATCGTCTCACCGGCATGGTGTTTCCTGATAACTCGTCCGTTTCAAACATCTATAACCGGCTCGACTTGGTTGCCAGCAAAGACCGGCTTAACAACTGGACTTATTCGGCGTTTGATGGCTTGCAGCACCTTATCACTGTCACAAACGCCAACAGCGCCGTGACAACTTACAGTTGGTGCGGCTGCGGTTCATTAAATCTGATTGTTGACGCTCTGACTAATTATACTTCCATGAGTTATGACAATCAGGGGAATTTGACCAATGTTGTATTCCCTGATTACAGCAGCTTGACTTATAAGTATGATCTTGTTAAGCGCATGACTAATGCCATTGACGGTGCAGGCCGCTATGTGCAGTTAGGCTACAACAATCAAAGTTTGCCGATCACCGTAACCGGGGCAACCGGCCTGCTCCGGCAAACGATCTATGATGCCTTGAACCGCCCCATCAGTATCACCGATGCCAATGGCATCACCGTGTCAAACCTGTTTGATGCAAATAACGAACTGCTTAAACGGACTTGGCCGGACGGCATCAGCGAAGGTTACGGTTACAGCGCCGCCGGTTTGATCACCTGCACCAACCGCGACCAAATAGTTACCCGCTTTGGCCGGGACGGAGCGGGACGTTTGACTTCTGTTACCAATGTCAACACGGAAGTAACGCAGTTCGGCTACGATTCGTTGGACAATCTAAATCTGCTTATTGATGGCTTACTGCATCAGACAACTTGGCAATACAACCAGTATGGCTGGCTTACAAACAAGGTAGATGGACTTACGCGGAATGTTGAGCGTTACTCATACAACGCGAGCGGCTGGATCACGAACCGATGGACGCCGGAAAAGGGTAACACCGGCTACACCTATGATAACGTCGGAAACTTGAAGTCTATTGCCTATCCACAGCAGACCATCAATTATGCGTATGACGCTTTGAACCGGCTGACCAATATGGTGGACGCTGTCGGCACGACCACTTTTAGCTACACGCCGGCTGGCCGGTTGCAAAGTGAAAACGGGCCGTGGGCGAATGACACATTGACTTACACCTATGTCCAAGGATTGCGGACGGTTTTAACCCTGTCACAGACGACCAGCAACTGGTCGCAGAGCTTTGGTTATGATTTGGGCTGGCGCATGACCAATACCGTTTCCCCGGCAGGCAGTTTCACTTACAGTTACAATTTTCAACCCGCGTCCTCACTTGTCACCGGAATTCAACTTCCGAACGGTGCGAATATCGTGAATAGCTACGATTCTCTGGCACGTCTGACCGGCACGGCCCTGAATAATCATTGGTCACACACCCTTGACAGCTACACCTACACGCCGGACGCACTTGGCTTGCGGACAAACATCGTGCGCAATTTGGGACTGACGAGTTCCACTGTAACGGCGGGCTTTGACAACATCGGGCAATTGACTTCGTGGAGCGCGACGGAAACGGGCGGAACGCCACGCCAAAACGAGCAGCTTGGTTTCGGCTACGACGCGGCGCACAACTTGCACACGCGGAACAATGGCAACTTGGCGCAGACATTCACGACAGACGCGGCCAACGAATTGACCGGTGTGACGCGCACCGGGAATTTCACAATGAGCGGGACGACACCCGCCCCGACCACCAGCGTGACGGTGAACGGACTAGCGGCGCAGACTTACGGCGACTTCACCTTTGCGCGGACAAATCTAGCACTGGCGGGCGGTAACAATACGTTCACGAATATCGCGCAAAATTCTTACGGCGTGAGGGCGACCAACATCCTCACGTTAAATCTGCCGTTGAGCGTCAGTTTGAATTCCGACGGCAACGGCAGTCTGACCAATGACGGATTGCGGACGTTTGGCTACGATGCCGAAAACCAGTTGACTAACATTACGCTGGCAGGCAGTTGGAAATCAGATTTTGTTTATGACGGATTCAACCGGCGGCGGATAGCCAGGGATTTTGTTTGGCAGGGCGGCGCGTGGGTTTTGACGAATGAGACGCATTTCATTTACGATGGCCGGCTAATAATTCAAGAGCGCGGAACAAACAATAACCCGCTGGTAACTTATACGCGCGGGCTTGGTTTAGGCGGCAGCTTGCGCCGTGCGGGTGGCATCGGCGGATTGCTGGCGCGGACGGATACGAATGGCTCGACTTTCTATCATGCGGACGCCAATGGAAACATTACGGCCTTGATTGACGCGCAGGAAAACATTGTCGGCAGGTATATGTATGGGCCTTTTGGAAAACTTCTCGGCCAGTGGGGTTCGCTTGCTCCGGTTAATGTCATGCAATTCTCAAGCAAGCCGAGCTATCGCGGGCTGGATGACTTCGGTCTTCGCTGGCTCACGCCCGACTTGGATCGTTTCGCAAATCAAGACCCTATTGGCGAACGGGGCGGGTTAAACCTATATCGATTCGCGGGCAATAACCCTGTCAACAAGGTTGACCCTCTTGGATTACAAATTCCACCGCAAGCGTTGGAGTTGGCGCAAGAAGCTGCCGAAGAAGCGGAGATTTTGGCACCTGAAATTGAGGCGGATGCAGAGGCGGCGGCGGCAGCCACTGAAGCTAAAATTGCAGATTTGATGCAGAAGGCCAAAGAGATTTATCCCAAGCTGTGCAATAAATTCCAACTTCATCATCCCATTCCGAAGTATCTTGGCGGCAATCCAGACCAAGCTTTGGTTGAGCTTGAAGGGCCTTATCACCAGCTAATCACCAATGCGTTCAGAAATCAATGGGGTTACGGACAAGGCCCCCCGCCGCCCGACTTGGTTCAAAACATTGTAAATACTGTTTATTCTCAATATCCTTTACCGAAATAACACCATGAAGGAATTCTGTGAATTTCGAGTTCAGGAACAACATGCGAGCCGGCTTTTTGCGCCATGTGAAGGCAAAAAGCTTGGCTGGACTAAATTATTTGGTGACAAGTTTGTTACCGTTCGTAAGGTTGAACTATCTGTGGACGACCCAAAATTTAAGCGAGTTGGTGAATTGGAGGCTTTAATAAAAAAAGAGCCTCACGGCTTTTTTTTTGCGGGTTGGAATTTATACCGTCGCTATACAACAGAGGAAATTAGAGCCGCAGAAATTTTTCAGTTGAGGAATGCTCCCGCCTTCGAGCCAACTGGCGAGGAATGCGGAACAGTCTATGACGAAACAGTAGCGTGTCCAGCTTGCGGTGCGGGAAGAAAGCAAGTTTCGCCGTTGAGGTTGAATTTGAGGAAAATTTCCAAGACCAAAGACCTTGCCCGCACTGTCGCTAATGAATGGGTCGTTTCGCAACGCTTGGTGAATGCACTGGTTGATGCCAACATATCCGGCATTGAATTCCAACCTGTGCGCCACCAATTAAATTCGCTGGTTGACGAACCAATGGAGCTTGAAAAGACAGCGGCTGGCCGGGAAATAATCCAATCTGCGGCTGATGCTGGGATTGAACTTCATTCTGCAAAATTCTACTTTTGGATCAACCGTAAGGAACAACGGGAAATAGTGAATGCCGCGAACAAAGAGTTTCTTGAATTGCTTCAGAAGAAGGATACGCGCCGCACATCCCTTTTGCCGTGCTGGTATCAAATGGTTGTTAAGTCCAAGCCAGTGAAAATAGCGCAGTCCACCAAGACAGGTATCAATCCTTTCGACGAAGATATTGCCGGAAAATATCGCTGCCGTTTTGGGCATACTGCCGGCTTTTCTCTGCTTTCAGAATTGTATGTTGAGCGTAATTCTTGGGATAAAAGTGACATTGCACTTACAAGTCAGTTGGTTGGTGAAAAAGGCGGTCTAATCAGGCCAAGACCACTAATCCTTATTTCCCCTCGTTTGCGTGCAATCTTGATAAAAGAGAAGGTTAAGGGATTGGAGATTGAAGTGGCTCATCTCGTCTGATAAATCGGTTGCGGACTTTTAGACGGCATCCTTTGCAATAATTCCCACGCAGATTTGAAATTAGGTTGTATTTCCAACGCTCGCTTTGCCGCCGCCCGCGCCTCATCGTTACGCCCATTTCGCGCCAGAATCATCGCCCGCACGTAGGGAATGTGCGGATCATCCGGCACGCCGGCTTCCGCTTGGTCGAGAGTCTTCAATGCTTCCGGCAACTGTCCCAACTGGTCTTGCACTTGCGCCTGGGTGCAGAGGAACGGCGGCGAAAGTTTGTCCCAAGCCGTTGTTTTTTTGAGATGCCCCAATGCTTCCGCTGGTTGCTGGCGGGATAAGAGTAATATGGCTTCCTCGAATTGTCCTATTGGCTGATCAGCTTCCAAATCCAGCATCCGCTGCAAATCCTGTCCGGCCTTGCCTTGCATATCCACAGTCGCCCGTAGCACCCAGGCCGCAGCCACCCGCACATTTCGCAACGGGTCGTTTAAGAGCGGTTGCAATGCCGCCAGCACATTCGTATCCACCAGCGCCGGTTCCAGCGACCGCACGACTTTTTCACGAACCAGCGGATGCCCATTTTTCAATTGCGAAAGCAACGCCGTTTGGGTTGCCGGTTCCGTCGCCCATCGTTCCAAGAAAGTTGCCGCCACCGCCCGCCAATATGCCGGCTGATTGGTATCGGCCAAGAGGCCAATCAATTTGGTTTGCGCGCCGGCTTCCCGGTTTTCACCCGCCGCGATCCACCGCGCCCGCTCACGCGTTGGCCGGTTCATGTTTGTGCCATACCATTCATCGGCATACTTTAACGACCAATCGGCTGTTTTGTCGGCATGGCAACGATTGCAGGCGTTCGGAATTTGTAATTCTTTCGTCAACAGCGGGTCGGGAATAGTAAAGCCATGGTCACGGCGCGGGTGCCGTTGCATATAGACCGTGACCGGCATGTGACAGTCAATGCAATCGCTTTTGCAATCATGCTTATGGGTAACGGGGTCAATTTTCGGCGCTTTGGGATACCCGCCAATGTGACAGCGCATACAAAGATCGTTTCCAGCCAGAGTATTTTTGTAGGAATGTGGATTGTGGCAGTCCAAGCAGGTTACGCCGTCCTGATACATCTTGCTGCCGAGGAACGCTTCAAACTCATAATCCTCATCTTTGATTTGCCCGTCGGCATACCAGCGTTTATCGCCGTCCAGAATTTCCAGCGCGTAGTGATCGTAAAAAGAATCGCCCGGCTTGAAATTTTCCGTCAAGTCAGTGTTGCGCGAATGGCAGGAACCACACAGGCCGACGATGCGCGCTGGGGACAATTTGAAAACGGTCGGGTCAAGCAGCGTGGTGTTGGTATGGGCATTGCGCCACTCAACATGGGCTTTGAGCGGGCCGTGACAGGCTTCACAGCCCACACCCATTTCCGCCAGCGTTGTGTGATAGCTGTCCGTCGCAGCATCGTAATTTTTATGCAGCCGGGTATTGTGACATTCGGCGCATTGGGAATTCCAATTCATGCCCCGTCCTGCCCAATGTCCGTATTCACCGGGATTGCGGAAGTCGTCGCCATAGACGTAAAACCATTGGTTTGATTTTGGATCGTAAGAGGCTTCATGCACTTGGTAGCGGCCACCGGGAAAGGGCGTTAAAAACTGGATAAGCGGGTCGTGACCGAAGACCCGCTCGACGCGGTAAGGCTGACGGTTGCTGTCCGGGCCAAGCGTGACGATTTGAAAAATGCCATTCGTGGCTTGAAAGGCGGTGGTTTCATCGCCGTGCTTGATGGAACGTGCTGGGACAAAAGCCGCTTGATCGGTGGCCGTCCGCAAGGACCGTTCCGCGAGCGCGTGGTGAGACTGCGCCCACAGGTCGTAATCGGCGCGGTGACAATCCAGGCAGCTTGCCGAACCGGCATAGGCGGTAAAATCATCCGGCTTTTCGTTGGCGAAGGCGGGTATGGCAACCAGCAAAAACACCAACAACGTCACCCATGCGGGGCGGCGGCTTTGGGGTGTTTGGCGTTGCACGCTTGATGATGCAAAAGCTGATGCCACAAAGTCAAACGAACCCGGCTTACAACTGAACTTCTGAAGGCTATTCTACTGAAATCTTTCGCCGCCGATTATCACACGCCCTGGACAACGGCAGTCCACCCGAAAATTTTCCCTTCGGATTTTCGTATTGTCCCGGCAGCCGGCGTGTTCAGTGGTTTTCGACTGCCAGTAAAACTGCCAGTAAATCTAGCGGGAAAGCAGGTTCCAGTTACCCCAAGTTACGCGAAGTTATTTGAAAAAAACCTTGAAAAACCGCATAAAACCGTGGATAATACTCCTGCCGGCAAAAGAAAAAGAGGCCGGACACTACTCCGGCCTCTTCCAACACAGTTTAAAATTATCTCGTTGAACCACGACGACCAACGGGAAATAGATTACACAGAAGCAGCCTTTTCCGCTTGTCACCATTGCTGGGGACGAGCGGTGGCGGGAATATATAAGACGAGTTCGACGCGGACGAACTGAATTTAATCAGGCTCGCGCAGGAATATGACGACGACGACAAAGCGCGGACGTTGCTGGAATCTATTCTTTGGCCGAATGGCGCAGTGTGTCTGCATTGTAAAATTGACGGCAAACAAAAAATAATTTCAAAGCTGACGCCAAAGGCCGGGAGCAAAAACGCGGTTCGCAAAGGCGGTTATTTTTGCGGCGCGTGTCGCCACCAATTCACGGTGACGGTGAAAACCGTTTTTGAAAGTTCGCACGTCAAAATCAGCACCTGGATAATGGTTTGACTTGCGCGGTTTGACTTGCGTGGTTTGATTTGCCAAGCAGAATCATCGCGTGTCCAGCCTGCGGCCAGCTTTGAATTTTTTGATGCGGCATTCCGTGCCGCGCGGTTGCCGCCGCGTTTTTCCGTTGCTGCTGCTGTGCGCCGGCTTCGCGGCGGGCGCGGAGGAAGCCGGCTCGCCAAATTTTTTCCCGCGCTCATGGAAAACCGAGAACGGCCTGCCGGACAATGCCGTGACGGCGGTGGTGCAGACGCGGGACGGGTATCTCTGGTGTGGCACTTACGGCGGCCTGGTGCGATTCGATGGCGTGCATTTCACGGTGTTCAACAGCGCGGGCACGCCGGGTTTGCAGAGCGACCGCGTCACGAGTTTGTTTGAGGATGCCACGGGCGCACTATGGATTGGCCATGAACGCGGCGACCTGACGAGTTATCGCGGTGGAAAATTTGAATCGCTAGCGGTTCATGAAACTGGCGTGCGCCGGAAAATCCCGGCCATCGGCGCAGATCAGGACGGCGACATCTGGATGCTGAACGAGGAAGGCACGCTGGTGCGGGCGCGTGACGGCGTGACCTGCGCGTTGCCCAACACCGACGGCGTGGCGGTGCTGGCGCAAAATGGGCAGAACAAATTATTTGTGGCCAGCGGCGGACTGCTTGCCGCCGTCGAGGGCGGCAGGCTGACGATGTTGTCCAACACCAATGATTCCAATGGTGTCGGCGGCTATGTGCAGGGCATTTGCGCCGCGCGCGACGGCGGACTGTGGGTGGTGAGCGACCGCCAGGTGCGCAAATGGAACGGCGTGGCCATGTCGGTGGATCGCGGCACGAATCCCTGCAACGCGACGGTGGTGGCGATGCTGGAAACCAAGTCCGGCGCGCTGGCGATGGGCACTTCAAGCGACGGACTTTACCTGCTGTTTTCCAACCGCACGGTGATGCATTTCTCCCAGACGAACGGTTTTCCCAACAATTGGATTCGCTGCCTGCACGAAGATCGCGAAGGCACATTATGGGTGGGTGCCGGCAGCACTGGCTTGACGGCGTTGCGGCCGGGAAAATTTGAAACCCTCGATGCGCCCGACCACTGGCAGGGACGCGTGCCTTTATCGGTGACTGCCGCGCACGACGGCGCAATTTGGGTGGGAACCGAAGGCGCCGGGCTTTACCGTTTTTTCGAAGGCGCTTGGAAGCACTTTGCCGAAAATGCCGGGTTTTCAAATTTATACGTCTGGTGCGTTTCCGAAGATTCCCGCGGCCGGATCTGGGCCGGCACCTGGGGCGGCGGGATGTTTGTGCAGCAAGGCGACTATTTCGTGGTGCCGCCCGGTCTGGAAAATGTCACCGTGCCCATGCCCGCGCTGCTGCAAACTCCCGATGGCGTGACGTGGATCGGCACGGCCAGCGGCCTGCTGCGCTATGAAAACGGCGCGACCAAATGGTTCGGCGAGCTGGACGGTTTGAAAACGCCGGACGTGCGGACCATTGCGCAAGCCCGCGATGGCACGGTGTGGTTTGGCATGGTCGGCAGCGGCGTGGGCCGCTGGAAAAACGGGCGGCTGGCTCAATTCCTGAAACGCGACGGGCTTTCGAGCGATTACGTCCAATGCCTGCATCTGGCAGCGGACGGCGCGCTCTGGATCGGCAGCGACGGCAGCGGACTGGATCGTTTCAAGGACGGCCACTTCGCCAAGATCACCATGGCGGAGGGATTGCCGAACAACACGATTTGCGGCATCGAGGAGGACGGCGCGGGCAATTTCTGGATCAGCTCGCACAACGGCATTTTTTGCGTGGCCGAAAAAGCGCTGAACGATTGCGCCGACGGCCGGTTGTCGGCGGTCAATTGCCTCGCCTTTGGCCTGGGCGACGGCCTGCCTTCGCTCCAATGTTCCGGTGGCTTGCAGCCCGCCGCCGGCAAGCTGGCGGACGGCCGAATTTGTTTTTCCACCAGCAAGGGGGTGGTGATCGTGAATCCCGAGGATCGCAAAAGCAATCGGCTGCCGCCGCCGGTGATCATCGAAAGCCTCGTCGCCGGCGGCCGCACGTTCGCCGAAAATTTCACCGGCGCCTCGCTGCTGAAAATTCCGCCGGGCTTGCAGCGGTATGAATTTCATTTCACGGGCCTGAGTTTTGTCGCGCCGGAAAAAATGCAGTTTCAATACCGGCTCGCCGGCTGGGAGCAAGAATGGCAAAATCCGGCCAATGACAAGCGCGTCGCGGAATACAGTTATATTCCGCCGGGCAACTACACGTTTCAGGTTCGCGCCAGCAACAGCGACGGCGTCTGGAACGACACCGGCGCGAGTCTCGCGCTCATCGTGCTGCCGCAGTTCTGGCAGACCTGGTGGTTTCACACGCTCGCCACGCTGACCGCCATCGCGCTCGTCGCCGGCTTTGTCTGGTTTGTTTCCCGCCGTCGGCTGCGACTCAAACTCGAGCGCATCGAGCGCCAACAAGAGCTGGAGCGCGAACGCACCCGCATCGCCAAAGACATCCACGACCATCTCGGCGCCAACCTGACGCGCATCTCGCTGTTGAGTCAGTCTGCGCACGGCGAACTGGAAAATCCCGCGCGGGCCGCCGCGCAGCTCGACCGCATTTATGACACTTCGCGGGAGCTGACGCGCTCGATGGATGAAATCGTTTGGGCCGTCAATCCGCAGCATGACACGCTGGACAGCCTGGCCAGCTATCTCGGAAATTTTGCCCAGGAATATCTCGTCTCGCTCCACATCCGCTGCCGGCTCGACATGCCGCTGCATCTGCCGCACTGGCCGATCACCGCCGAAATGCGCCACAATGTTTTTCTCGCGTTCAAGGAGGCGCTGCACAACCTCGTCAAACATTCCGGCGCGAAGGAAGTGGCCATTTCGCTGGCGACCGAGGATGACGGCTTTCAGCTTGCCGTGCGCGACAATGGCCGGGGTTTTGACCCCGCCGCCGTGCCCGCCCGACCGGGGCGCGGCAATGGCCTGAAAAACATGCGGCAGCGGCTGGAAAAAATCCGCGGGCGCTGTGAGATCCAAAGCGCACCGGGCGCCGGTGCCGAAATCAAATTTTTTGTTTTCGTGCCGGCCGCCGCGCGCAGCCTCGGGTAATTCGCCCGACCATGTCATCAATTAACGTGACAAGACTTTGCCGAGGCGCGAGTTTAACGTATGTCCAAGCCAAAAAATGCTTTGAGCATCGCAGTAGCCATTGTGGAAGACGACGTGCCAGCGCGGGAAATTCTCGCCGGTTGGATCCGCAATGCCGACGGTTTCTCCTTGGCCGGTGAATATGACGATGCCGAAACGGCCATCGCCAAGCTGCCTATTGACAAGCCTTCCGTGGTGCTGTTCGACATCAATCTGCCCGGCATGAACGGCATCGAATGTGTCCGCCGCCTCAAGCCGCGCCTGCCCGACACTCAGTTCGTCATGGTCACGGTTTACGAGGATGCCAACCATATTTTCAACGCCCTGTCCGCCGGCGCTTCCGGTTATCTGTTGAAACAAATGCGGCGCAATGAACTGCTCGATGCGCTCCGGGATGTTCACGCCGGCGGCTCGCCGATGAGCAGCCAAATCGCGCGCAAGGTGGTGCAGAATTTTTACCGCAACGAAACGCAAAACAACGGGGCAACCG
>CAJAQO010000117.1 GCA_903944085.1 uncultured Verrucomicrobia subdivision 3 bacterium | reverse complement strand
GCAGTATTTTGGCGACGTGAATCATTTTGGCGACATGGCAAAAGTTTATGCCGTCGCGGTCATCTGCATCGGCGCGGCCGCGCATCAGGCCTGGTCGGCCAACATGTTCACGACCGTTTCCGACATGTTTCCCAAATCTTCCGTCGGCTCCGTCACCGGCATCGGCGCGATGGCCGGCGGCCTCGGCGGCGTGATTGTGCAACTGATTGCCGGCACGCTCACCGACACCTACAAACAAACGCCCTCCACCGCCTACATGATCATGTTTGTCATTTGCGCCTTGAGTTATTTGGTCGCGTGGGGCGGGATGAAAATACTGGTGCCGCGACACAAACCGATCACCGATTTGTAAAATCGTTGAATCGTTAAAATGTTGAATCGTCGAATCGTCTCCAATTCAACGCTTCAACGGTTAAACAAATTACAATCCGGTTAAATGCTCATCGCATCAAAACCGCCGTCCACCACGAGTTCCGCACCGGTGATGAAACTGCCTGCGTCCGACGCCAGCAACAGCGTCGCGCCCACGAGTTCATGCGCTTCGCCAAAGCGTTTCATCGGCGTTTTGCCCATGATTTGCGCCACGCGTTCAGGATTCAAGACTTTGCGGTTCTGCTCTGCCGGAAAAAATCCCGGCACTAAAATATTTACGCGCACGCCGGCCGTCGCCCATTCGCGCGCAAGATTTTTGGAAAGATTATGCACCGCCGCTTTCGACGCCGAGTAAGTGAACACGCGCGACAACGGCGTCAGCCCCGACGCCGAGCCGAGGTTGATGATGCTGCCGGATTTTTGCTCGACCAGATGCTTGCCAAAAACCTGGCAGGCCAGCACGACGCCCTTCAAATTCACCGTGATGATGCGGTCGAATTCATCTTCGGGAATGTCGAAAAACGGCGTCGGTGAATTGATGCCCGCGCCATTCACCAAGATATCCACGCGGCCAAATTTCTTCAAAACATCCGCGAGCAATTGTTGCAAGGCGGATTTGGAAGTGGCTTCGCACGGAAAGAATTCCGCCTGGCCGCCGCCCTTGGCGATTTTGTCGAGCCGCGCCTGCGCCTTGGCGGCATCGCGTCCGACCAATGCGACCGTCGCGCCGGCGATCGCCAAGCCTTCGGCCATTTCGCCGCACAGCACGCCCGTGCCGCCGATGACGACCGCCACTTTGCCTTTGAGGGAGAACAGTTCTGCTGGTGTTTTCATAATTATTTTTGTGGTAGGGCTGAACTGCCGGTCAGCCAAAAAGGCGGCGCAGCAGCGCCGCCCTACCTTGATTAAACTTTACCGCTGCACGCGTGCGCTGCCGCCGCCGAATGTTTTTTCGACTTCTTTTCGTGTGGCCATGCTCGTGTCGCCGGGCGTGGTCGAGGCCAGCGCGCCGTGCGCTGCGCCGTAATCCACCGCTTTCTGCGCGTCGTTGAATTCGAGAAAACCAAATTGCAAACCGCTGGCAAAACTGTCGCCGCCGCCGACGCGGTCCAAAATTTCCAGCTCCGGATATTTCCGGCTCTCGAAAAATTTCCCGTCATGCCAGAGAATCGCGCTCCAGTCATTTTTCGTCGCCGTGATGACGCGGCGCAGCGTCGTCGCAGCCACTTTGAAATTCGGATATGCCTTCACGGCGGTTTCGATCATCGCCTTGAACGCGTCCGTTTCAATAGTGCTCAAATTGTGGTCTGCGCCCTTCACTTCAAAGCCGAGGCTCGCGGTAAAATCCTCTTCGTTACCGATCATCACATCCACATATTTGGCGATCTCGCGGTTCACTTCCTGCGCTTTTTTCAAGCCGCCGATGGATTTCCAAAGTGACGGACGATAATTCAAATCGTAGCTGACAATAACGCCGTGTTTCTTCGCCGCTTTGACGGCTTCGATGGTCAGCGCCGCCGTCGTTTCCGAAAGCGCGGCAAAAATGCCGCCGGTGTGCAGCCAGCGCGTGCCGATTTTTCCGAAAATATTATCCCAGTCGAAATCGCCCGGCTTGAGCTGCGACGCGGCGGAATTGCCGCGATCCGAAACGCCGACCGCGCCGCGAATGCCAAAACCGCGTTCCGTAAAATTCAAGCCGTTGCGGATGCTGCGGCCGATGCCGTCGTCGGCACGCCACAAAATAAAATCCGTGGCCACGCCGCCTTGCATGATAAAATCCTCGATGAGGTGGCCGACTTCGTTGTCCACGAACGCGGTGCAGACGGCCGTTTTGTAGCCGAAACATTTGCGCAAGCCGCGCGAGGTGTTGTATTCGCCACCGCCTTCCCACGCGGTGAACTGCCGCGCGGTGCGGATGCGGCCCTCGCCGGGATCCAGCCGCAGCATGACTTCGCCGAGGGAAATCTGGTCGTATTTGCACGGCGCTTTTTCGCGGAGTTGAATGGCCATAACGCGTTTCTGATTCTAGCGAAGAAACGTGAGCAAACTCAAATAGAATTGATTTGCGCCGCGCGCCGCCGTCACCCAATCGTCACACGCTTGTCACGCAATTGAAATTGTGTGACGAATCCGCGCGTGACATGCTGACGAGGTGAAACCACGGATTTTAGTTGTGGACGATGAGCCGGAAGCAGTCGAGTTGGTCGAGTTCAACTTGAAGCAGGCCGGCTATGCCGTCAGCACGGCGGCGGACGGCGCGGAGGCGTTGCAAAAGGCGCGGGCGCAGACGCCCGACCTCATTGTGCTGGACGTGATGCTGCCTGAAATGGACGGCTTCGAGATCTGCCAGACGCTGCGGCGCGAGGCGGCCACCGCGCGCACGCCCATCCTCATGCTCACGGCCAAGGCGGCGGAGATTGACCGCGTGCTGGGCCTGGAACTGGGTGCGGACGATTACCTGACGAAGCCATTTAGCCCGCGCGAATTGTTGCTGCGCATTAAAAAAATCCTCGCGCGCGGCCAGACCGAGGACAAGCCGAAAGACCAACTCCGCTTTGGCGATCTGCAAATTGATGTGCCGCGCCATATCGCCAGTTGGAAAGGCCGGGCGATTGAACTGACGGCGACGGAATTCAAGCTGCTCACCACGCTCGCGCAACGCGCCGGCCGCGTGCAGTCGCGCGATCAGCTCCTCCGCGATGTGTGGGAATACGACAGCCTGATTGACACGCGCACCGTGGACACGCACATGCGCCGCCTGCGCGAAAAAATCGGCGGCGCCGCCAAGCATCTGGACACCGTGCGCGGCGTGGGCTACCGGTTCATCGAGTAATGATGAAGGTTGAATGATGAATAAACGTCCGCGCAAAATTCACTTCATCATTCATCATTCATACTTCATCATTTTCCAATGTGGCTGCTGACCATTCTCGCCATCGCCGCCGTCATTGGAATTCATCTCTGGTGGCGGCGAAAATTTGCCGCGTTGTCAGGCCAGCGCGCGGCGGAAATTGAAGCTTCCCATCGCCGCCAGCAGCAGACGAACGTGGACGCCAAGGCGCAGCAGCAAATTCTTTTCAACTCGATGATCGAAGGGCTGCTGCTGCTGGATCGCACGCAAAAAATTTATCTCGCCAACCGCGCCTTCAAAAATTTGTTCGGCCTCAAAATCGAGCTGCGCGGCAAAACCATCCTCGAAGCGTTGCGCCTGCACGAGTTGGACGATCTCGTCAAGCGCGTTCAGGCCGAGGGCCAGGTTTTTGATTACGAACTCAAGCTGCCGGACTTGAGCGAACGCTGGCTGCGCGTCAACGCCGCCGTCATCTCCAATTCCGCCGGCGAGCGCGAGGGCACGATTTTGGTCTTTCACGATTTGACGCGGCTGAAACAGCTTGAGCGCACGCGCGAGGAATTCGTCGCCAACGTCAGCCACGAATTGCGCACGCCGCTCTCGCTCATCAAAGGCTACGTCGAAACGCTGCTGGACGGCGCGCGCAACAATCCCGACGTGGCCGAGCGTTTTCTCAAAATCATCGAGCGCAACACCAACCGGCTGGATTTGCTGATCCAGGATTTGCTCACAATTTCCGCGCTGGAATCGGGGCGGATCAAATTGAATTTGCAGCCGGTGGAATTGCGCCAGCTCGCGGGAAAAGTTTTCACCGATTTGCACGCCAGGGCGGAAAATAAAAATGTGTCGCTCATCAACGAGCTGCCCGAACTCACCGCCAGCGCCGATGCGAACCGGCTGGACCAGGTGTTCGCCAACCTCGTGGACAACGCCATCAAATACGGCCGCGCCAGCGGCGCGGTTAAAATCGGCGGGAAAAAACTGGAGGACGGCCGGCTGGAAATTTTTGTGCGAGACGACGGGCCGGGCATTCCGCCGGAGGCGCTCGACCGCGTGTTCGAGCGGTTTTATCGCGTGGACAAGGCGCGTTCGCGCGACCAGGGCGGCACGGGCCTGGGCCTTTCCATCGTGAAACACATCGTGCAGGCGCACGGCGGCGAGGTGCGCGCGGAAAGCGAAACCGGCAAAGGCGCAACATTTTTCTTCACGCTGCCGGAATCCAAAATGGGCTAGCCACAGATTTGCACAGATGAAACCCAGATAAGGCCGTTTGAAAATCTGGGTTTCATCTGTGCTAATCTGTGGCTGAAATTTCTTTTTTAACCGGCGCAAAGTTTCTACCCTCCGAGCATGGTTCACGTTGGCATTGGCTATGACGTTCATCAATTGGTCGCCGGGCGCAAACTCGTCCTCGGCGGCGTGGAGATTCCGCACCCGAAAGGCCTCGACGGCCATTCGGATGCCGACGCGCTGATGCACGCCATCTGCGACGCCGTCCTCGGCGCGCTCGGCGAAGAGGACATCGGCCATTTTTTCCCAAACACCGATCCGCGCTGGAAAGGCGTGCCAAGCAAAATTTTTCTGGAGGAAGCAGCGAAGCAGGCGGCCAAACGCGGCGGAAAAATTGTGAATGTGGACGCCACCGTGATCGCGCAGGCGCCGAAAATTTATCCGCACCTCGCCGGCATGAAGAAAAACATTGCCGCCGCGCTGGGCGTTTCCGTGCAACAAATCGGCGTGAAGGCGACGACGAACGAGCTGATGGGTTTTATCGGCCGCGAGGAAGGCATCGCCGCGATGGCGGTGGCCAGCGTGAATTTGCCCGATTAAATTTTATCCTCGCCCGCGCGGTCAAATCCGCGAAAGTTTTGCGACCCGCTCCGCGATGTTGACACCGGAGACCATTGAATCGCCCAGCGAAACGCCGTCGCGGTAATGCCCGGCGAAAAACAAATTCGGATTTTTGGCTTCGAGGTCGTTCAGTAACTCACGGTATTTGCCGTAGCCGACGTTGTATTGCGGAATCGCCTTCGGCCAAAAGGCGGTATGCACAAAGGTCGGCTGGCCTTTCACGCCGAGCAACACGCGCAAATCCGCCAGCACAACTTCCACAAGTTTCTCCGGTGGCAGCGAAGCGAGTTCAGGATAGCGCGCACCGCCGACATAACTCGTCAAATTCAAATGCCCCGCCGGCGCGCGATTCGGAAACAGCGCCGAGGAAAAAATCGTGCCGAGAATTTTGAAGCCCTCGATTTTCGGAATCAGCATTCCAAAGCCTTGGCAGGAATGAACCACGTCCTCGCGCCGGAAACCCAGCACCACCGCCGCCACCGGGGGATAGCTGATTTCGGAAAATGCCGAAAGATTCAACGGCGACTGCGCTTCAATTTTCAATTCCGCCAACCGATGCGCCGTGCCGCAATAAATCACCGCGCTAAATTCCGTTTCACCGTTGGCCGTCGCCACACTCCAGCCGGTGCTTGTTTGCGTCATCTGGTTCACAGGCGAATTCAGTTTCAGTGAATCGCCCAACTGCGCCGCCAGCGTGTCCGGCAACACCTGCAAACCTTCATCAAAAGAAAATTTCGCCGCGCGGTCTTTGGCGACTTCGCCGGATTTCTTCCGGTCGCGCGCGCCGAAAATCTGGCCTTTGATCATCGAGCCGTAATTGTCTTCCAACGCCTTGAGCTTGGGAAACGCGTGTGGCAGCGAAAGCTTGTGCGGATCGCCGGCGTAAATTCCCGCGACGAGCGCGTCAATCGCGTGATCGAGAAATTCCTGGTTGAACCGGCGCACTACAAATTGCGCGATGCTTTCTTCCACGCCATCGCGGCGCGGCTTGATGAACGGTTCGCGCAGCACGGCCAGCTTGGCCTTGGCGGTGAACAGCGGCGTGGTAAAAAAGCCCAGCGGCTTGCCGGGCATTTCAATCGGCCGGCCGTAGCGCACGACGTAGCGCGCCTCGGCTTTCGGATCAGTATTTAATTTGCGCGCTTCAAGTCCGGCATCGCGCACGAGCTGCGCGATTTTCGGCGACGTTTCGAGAATCGTGTTCGGCCCGAACTCGGCGAGAAAACCGTCCTTGCGGATGGATTGAATCACGCCGCCGGCGCGCCCGCCCGCCTCATAAACCGTGACCGGCACGCCCTGGCGTTTCAGATAAAACGCGGCGGTCAACCCCGTGATGCCAGCACCGATGATCGCGACGGATTTCATGAAGACAAATCAGCCACAGATTCGCACAGATGAAACACAGATATAAAACTGCGGCGGACTGAATCTGTGTTCAATCTGTGTTTCATCTGTGGCAAAAATTAAATCGTTTTGGAATGCCGCCGCTCATTCGCCGCGCCGAGCGTGTTGTCGAAACACATCGCGATGTTGCGGATGAACAGGCGACCGGCGTCAGTCACTTCGAGGCCGCCAGGCTTTTGCTTCACCAGGCCGTCGGCGGCGAATGGTGCGAGCGCGGCAAGTTCTTTTTCAAAATGCTGCTCGAAGTTGATGCCGAGTTTTGCGCTCATCCCAGCGAAGTCGAGCGAGAGATCGCACATTGTCCGCATGATGGTTTCGCGGCGGATTTTATCCTCGTCACTCACGATGTAAGCCTTGTGCAGCGGCACGTTGCCGGCGTCCACAGAGGCTTGATACTTTGGCAATTCCTTCTCGTTTTGCCAATAGACATCGGGCGTTTGCGAAACAGCGCTCATGCCGAACGCGTAAATGTCCGAGCCGGCGCGCGTGCTGTAACCTTGAAAATTCCGTTGAAGCTGCTTGTTGCGCTGCGCCACGGCCAGTTCGTCGTTCGGCTTCGCAAAATGATCCATGCCGATATAGACGTATTGGTTGTCGGCGGTGAGCCGTTCGATGACGAGCTTGAGCACTTCCAGTTTGCTTTCCGGCGTGGGCAAAACTTTTTGCTCCAGAATTTTTTGCGACGGCTTAATCCACGGCACATGCGCGTAACTGAAAACGGCGAGCCGGTCAGGCTTCATTTCCAAGACGGTGTCGAGTGTTTCGTTGAACGACGCCGGCGTCTGGTGCGGCAGGCCATAAATCAAATCGAGGTTGATCGAACCGTAGCCAAGTTCGCGCATCCAATCCATCGCCTGCTGCGTCATTTCGCGCGGCTGGATGCGATGAATCGCTTCCTGCACGACGGGATTAAAATCCTGCACGCCCATCGAGGCGCGGTTGAAACCGATTTCGCGCAACGCGACCATGTGTTCGCGCGTCAGCCGGCGTGGGTCAACCTCAACGCTCGCCTCGATGTCGGGCGAAAAAGTGAAGTGCTTGTGGATGATTTCACCGAGGCGACGAATTTCATCCGGCCGCAAAAACGTCGGCGAGCCGCCGCCGAAATGGAGTTGCACCGCCTTGCGCTCCTTGTTCAGCATTGGCGCGAGCCGGGCGACTTCGCGGCCCAGATAGTCAATGTAATCGCGGCCTTTGTCGTGATTGAGCGTGATGACCGTGGTGCAGCCGCAGAACCAGCAGAGCGTTTCGCAAAACGGGATGTGGAAATAAACCGAAATATCGCGCGGCGTGCGGTTGTTATCCTGGATCTTCGTGGAAAGCTGATCCCACGTCACGGCGTCGGTAAATTTGGTCGCGGGCGGATAGCTGGTGTAACGCGGCCCGGCCACGTTGTATTTTTTCACCAGATCGAGATCTACGTTCAGCGTTTTCATTTGAAACTTTTAACAGTCTCCACCAAGGCGGCGATGTTTTCCAGCTTGGCGCCTGGCGTCAAACCGTGGCCGAGGTTAAAAATGTGTCCGGGCCGGCCGCGCATGGCTTCGAGAATTTTCTTGGTTTCCGCCGCGACCACTTCCGGCGTGGATTCGGCGATGTGCGTTGGCGAAAGATTTCCCTGCATGGCGATGTGCGCGGGAATCAATTTGCGCGCCTCGGCCAAATCAGTTTGCCAGTCAATGCCCAGCACGTTCGCGCCGCTGGCGATGAGGTCGGGCCAGTTGCCGTGCGTGCCGAGCGAAAAATTGATGACCGGAACTTTGCCGCCGAGATTGGTAATAATCTGATCCGTCCAGCGACCGGAAGCTTCCTGAAATTCCGTCGCCGCGAGATGGCCGCCGTGGCTGTCGAAAATTTGCAGCGCGTCAATGCCCGTCGCAATTTGCATTTTAAGATACGCGGTGACGGCGGCAGTCAGTTTTTCGGCGAGCGCGTAATAAGTTTTTGGATCTTCCCGAAACAATTGCAGCGCGCGGCTGTATTTCGGCACGCTCGCGCCTTCCATCATGAACGTCGCCAGCGTCCACGGCGAGCCGGTGAAGCCGAGCAGCGCCGTTGCGTCGCCAAGCTCTTTGCGCACCATTCGCAGCGCCTTGTCCACGTAGCTCAAACGCTCGACCACGTGCTCGACGGAAAGTTTTTCGATGTCGGTCCTGCTCGTCACCGCGAAGTCCATCTGCACACCGCCGGTTTCCTTGAAGTGATACTTTTGCCCCAGCGCTTCGGGAATCACCAGGATGTCGCTGAACAAAATTGCGGCGTCGAACCCGAACCGGCGCACCGGCTGGAGCGTCACCTCGACGGCCAGTTCCGGATTCTGGCAAAGCTGCACGAACGTGTATTTTTCCTTGAGCTTGCGGTATTCCGGCAGCGCGCGACCGGCCTGGCGCATGAGCCACATCGGCGGCCGGTCAACGGCCTGGCAGCGCGCGGCGCGGTTAAAGCGTTCGCGGGCCGTGACGATTTTTTCGGCGTTCACATTCATTAAATGGGCCTGATGAATAGCATAATCCGGCGCGGATGGACAGCGGCTTTTCAAAATTTGGCGGCGGCGGCGCATTTCATAGCGGCGGTGGGTTGGAGTTTTTTAACCGCCGACAAAACTTTTTTGCAACTTTGCGCAACCGCTGGTTTTTTATGTCAGGAACAATGAACAACCAGCCCGACAATCTGCCTGAATCGCTGTGGCGGCGGAAGCTTTCCCCGGCCGAACGCACCGGGTTGCGCGGGCAGCCGGAGCTGGAACTCGAAGCGCAACTGACGGATGCGCTGGCCAAAATTTCCAATGCGCCGGTGCCGTCCAATTTTACCGCCCGCGTGCTGGACGCCATTGATTTTGAGGAAAAGCAGGCGGCGCGTTCGCGCGGCCATGTTTGGAACTGGCGGTTGCTGTGGCCGCGCCTCGCTGTGGCGGCGGCCGTTTTGATTTTTGCCGGCGTAAGCATCCAGCGTTACGAGGCGAATTCGCATCGGATCGCGCTGGCGAAAAACGTCGCGCTGGTGGCCGTGGCGCAGCCGCCGCCCAGCGTGGACGCATTGGAAAATCTCGACGCCATCCAGCGCATGAGCCAGTCGGCCCGCGCGGACGGCGAGTTGCTCGCCGCCTTGCAATGAGCCGGCTGCGCCAGACATTTTTTTGCCTGGCCGCCGCGGCGGTGGTTTTTACGGCAACCGCGCAAACGCCGCCGCTGGTGCATGCAAAATTCTCTGCCGCCGTCACCAATCTGCTGCCACCGCTGCCGCCGCTTTCGACCGCGCCTTCGCCGGTAAACTTCTTCCGTCAACTGCTGGCGATGTCGCCCAGCGAGCGGAATCGTTCGCTCACGAACCGTCCGCCGGAAGCCCGCGCCCGTATTCTGGCCAAAGTGCGCGAGTATCAGGCGCTCGG
This sequence comes from uncultured Verrucomicrobia subdivision 3 bacterium, assembly GCA_903944085.1. Taxonomy (GTDB): domain Bacteria; phylum Verrucomicrobiota; class Verrucomicrobiia; order Limisphaerales; family UBA11358; genus UBA11358. The sequence goes on along the minus strand of CAJAQO010000117.1, from coordinate 9,862 downwards.
CCCGGACGAGCGCGAACTGCGGCTGCGCGCGACGGAACTGCGGTGGTATCTGATGCCGTTGCTGCGGACGCCGCCGGCCGAACGCGCGGCGCGGCTGGCGCTGGTGCCGGCTGATTTGCGCGAACTCGTGAACACGCGGCTGACGCAGTGGGATTTGCTGCCGCCGCCGCTGCAGCAGGAATTTCTCGCGAACGACCAGACGCTGCATTATTTCGCGCACGTCGCCGCCACGAACGCGCCGGCCAGTCCGGAACAGCAGAATATCGCCGGGCAGTTCAGCCAGTTCTTTGAGCTGACGCCGGCGGAAAAACAGCAGACGCTCGGCACGCTCTCCGAGGCCGAACGCGCCCAGATGGAAAAAACTTTGCAATCTTTCGAGCAACTGCCGCCGCCCCAGCGCCGGGAATGTGTGCGCAACTACGCGAAGTTCGCCGGCATGAGCGGCCCCGAGCGTGCCGAGTTTTTGAAGAACGCGGAAAGCTGGGCAAAAATGTCGCCGACCGAGCGGCAGACGTGGCGCGATCTGGTGACGCATGTCCCGCTGTGGCCGCCGGCCCCGGCGCTCTTGCCGCCGCCGGCTCCGCCCGCCGCGCCGAAAATCCCGCATGCCAGCATGGCGACAAATTAGATCATCCTCATCGTCATCGTCATCCTCATTCTCATTTTTTGATTTTTGAGGCTGAGGCTGATTAAATTTCCAATTTCCCCGCCGCCGTTCTAATTTCCCTGCGTGCATCCAATTGCCTTCTATCTCGGTTCACTGCCCATCCGCTGGTATGGCGTGATGATGGCGCTGGCATTTCTCGCGGGCTTGTGGACGGCCACGCGCCGCGCCCGGCTGGCGAATGTTTCCGGCGACATCATTGCCGACGTGACCCTGTGGCTGATGGCCGGCAGCATCCTCGGCGCGCGGATCGTTTATGTGACGACCTACTGGAAAACGGAATTTGCCGGCGGCCCGATCTCCGAAATTTTCATGATCCAGCACGGCGGCCTGGTTTATTACGGCGGCCTCATCGGCGCGACTGTGACCGGACTCGGCTACCTGTTTTGGAAAAAACTTCCGGTCTGGAAAATTGCCGACATCCTCGCGCCGAGCATCGCGCTAGGCAGTGTTTTCGGACGCATCGGCTGCTTGCTCAACGGCTGCTGCTACGGCCGCGCGTGCGATTTGCCGTGGGCCATTCATTTTCCCGCCGACCACGAAACACACGGCCTGGCGGTGCATCCGACGGAAATTTACGACGCGCTGCTGAACCTGGTGCTTTATGTTTTTCTCGCGTGGCTGTTCCGGCGCAAAAAATTCGACGGCCAGATTTTTGCGACTTATTTGATTATTTACGCGGTGTTCCGCTCCATCGCTGAATATTTTCGCGGCGATTATCCGACCGACCACGTCCACGCCGGCCTGACCTCGGCCCAGCTCGTCAGTCTGCCGATATTCGCCACCGGCCTGGTGCTGATGATTTATCTTTCCCGCCGCGTTCAAACAAAACAGCGTTGACCGATGGCCGCACCCCAACTCCCATCTGCCAGCTCCCAGCTGCCAATTTTCCTCGCCGGTCCGACGGCCGTTGGAAAATCTGAAATCGCTTTTGCGCTCGCGGAAAAAATCGGCGGCGAAATCATCTCCGCCGACTCCATGCAGGTCTATCGCGGACTCGACCTCGGCACCGCCAAGCCGTCGCCCGCCGAGCGCGCCCGCGTGCCGCATCACCTGCTGGATGTTTGCGATTTGACCGAAGCCTTTGACGCCGCGCAATTCATCCGGCGCGCGGAAAAAGCGGTTGCCGAAATTCAGTCGCGCCATAAAACTCCAATTTTCTGCGGCGGCACCGGGCTTTATTTCAAGGCGTTTCTCGAAGGACTTGGCGAAGCGCCGGCCACCAGTCCCGAATTGCGCGCCGAACTGGTTGCCACGCCGTTCGCGGCGCTGCTGCACGAATTGCGCGAACGCGATCCGGCGGCTTACGAGAAAATTGACAAACAAAATCCGCGCCGCGTCATCCGCGCGGTGGAGGTCATCCGGCTCACGGGCAAAAAGTTTTCCGAACAGCGGGCGGAGTGGAAAGCGGCAAGCGGCAAGCAGCAAGCGGAAAAGTTTTTCTGCTTCACGCGTTCGGCCGATGATTTGCACCGGCGCATCCATGTCCGCGTGGAGGAAATGTTCCGGCGCGGGCTGGTGGCGGAAACCGCGCAGCTTCTGCAACACGGGCTGGCGGAAAATATATTCGCCATGCAGGCCATCGGCTACCGGCAGGTCGTCGAACATTTGCGCGGCGAACACTCGCTGGCGGAAACGATCGAGCGGGTGAAAATCCGCACGCGCCAGTTTGCCAAGCGGCAACTGACGTGGTTTCGCCGCCACGGAAACTGCGAATGGATTGAATTGACGCCGGACGAAATCGCGGAAGAAGCCATGGGGAAAATCATCGCGCAAAAATGATGAGGGCCGGGAAAAGCGGCGGAGGGCGGCGAAAATGCGATGGACAGGATTTTCCGTCCCGCATACCGTTGCCGCCATGAAGCCGACCGGCCACCAAATCAATTTGGCCGGACAGATGTTAGGCATCGAAATGAAAATACATCGCAGCACCTCTTTCTCGACAAGCGAGTTTCGCGCTTTCTGGAATGCCGCGCTGGCCTATCAGCAAGCGGCGCAATTGCCACTTTGGCCAGCCTATCCAGAAGCAAAGATAAAAGGTGAGATTCAATCAGGACTTCATTTTTCGGTTTTCTTGCCCGATGACATTTTGGCTGGCTATTTCTCATTAGCTCTTTCCGATGAGTTGATTTGGGAGGATAAAGAGCAAGGCGATGCGATTTACATTCATCGCATGTGCGTTAACCCAATGTGTAAAGGGAAGAAGTTAACGGCGTCGGTTCTCACATGGGCATACGCATATGCGACAGGTGCCGGGCGAAAATTCATCCGAATGGATACTTGGGGCGACAACCATCGGCTGGTTAATTATTACGTTGCTTGCGGCTTTCGGCATATCGGAAATCGGCGGCTTGGTTCAGTGCCGGATTTGCCGCCTCATTACAGCAACGCCAATTTAGCACTGTTTGAGAATGCAGTCGATTCGCCAAGCATCGAGATAGGAGTATGAAATGCCAACAGCTTAATAGGCTGCAAACGTCCCCGCCGCTGAATGCCGGTTTTCATTCTGCTTTGTTTCTTCGTTCCTTCGTTGTTAATTTATCCGCATGAATCGCGACGTATCTGAAAAACTTTTTGCCGAGGCGTTGAAATATATTCCCGGCGGCGTCAATTCGCCGGTGCGCGCGTTCCGCGCCGTCGGCGGCAATCCTTTTTTCGTCAACCGCGCCAGCGGCTCCAAAGTCTGGGACGTGGACGGCAATGAGTTGATTGATTACGTCTGCACCTGGGGGCCGGCGATTCTCGGTCACGCGCACCCGAAGATTATTGCCGCCGTGAAAGTCGCCGCCGAACACGGCACCAGCTTCGGCATTCCGAATCCGCTCGAAGTCACGATGGCCAAGCTCATCTGCGAGCTGGTGCCGAGTGTGAAAAAAGTGCGCATGACGAGCAGCGGCACGGAGGCGTGCATGAGCGCCATCCGGCTGGCGCGCGGCTTCACGCGGCGCGACAAGATCATCAAGTTCGACGGCTGCTATCACGGCCATGTGGATTCGCTGCTGGTGCGGGCGGGCAGCGGCGCGCTGACCTTCGGCCAGCCGGACAGCGCGGGGGTGCCGGCGGCGTTCACGTCGCACACCATCGTGGCGCCTTACAACGACGTGGAGGCGGTGAAGGCGATTTTTGCGGCGAACAAAAATGAAATCGCCGGCATCATCGTGGAACCGGTGCCGGGAAATGCGGGTTTGTATCTGCCCAAGCCGGGCTATCTGGAATTTTTGAGCGAGATCACCAAGGCGCACGGCGCGCTGCTGATTTTCGACGAGGTAATGACGGGCTTCCGCCTCGCCCGCGGCGGCGCGCAGGAGCGTTTTCACATCACGCCGGATTTGTCCACGTTTGGCAAGGTCATCGGCGGCGGGCTGCCGGTGGGCGCGTTCGGCGGGCGCGCGGAAATCATGGATTATCTCGCGCCGCTCGGTCCGGTGTATCAGGCGGGCACCTTGAGCGGCAACCCGATTGCGATGGCGGCGGGCATTGCCAACCTCGAAGAGCTGAATGGAAAAGCGGAAAGCAGAAAGCAGAAAGCGGAAAACCAAAATGCCTACGCGCAGCTCGAAGCGCTCGGCGCGCAGCTCGAAGCGGGCATGATAGACGCCGCGACGTCCGCCGGTGTGCCGGTGACTTTCAACCGCTGCGGCTCGATGTTCTGCGGCTATTTCACCAGCGAACCGGTGCATAACGTGGCGGACGCGATGAAAAGCGACCGCGAGAAGTTCAAGAAATTCTTCCATGCGATGCTCGACGCGGGGATTTACTTCGCGCCGTCGCAGTTTGAATCCGGGTTCATTTCCACCGCGCACACGGCGGCGGACATCGAAAAAACCGTCGCCGCCGCCGCCAAAGCCCTGCGGACGCTGTAACCTTTCCCGGTTTTGACCGTCTCATTCAACAATCCGCCGACAACTGTAAACGGCGGTTCGCACACAAAATATATTGCACATTATGAAACTGAATAAAACATTGATGATTGCCGCGCTTGTCGCCGGCAGCGTGTTCGCGGCGGATGTCGCCGTGCGCGCCCAAGATACCAATCCGCCCGCCGCTGGCGCGCGTCCGCCGGGCGGTCCCGGTGCGCGGGGTGGCCGGATGAACTTCGATAACATCGCCACGCAACTGGCGCTGACCGATGACCAGAAAACGAAGGCCAAACCGGTCTTTGAGGAAATGCAGCAGAAAATGACTGATCTGCGCAAAGACACCAGTCTGGAGCAGACGGAACGCCGCGCCAAAATGAAGGAAATCCGCGACGCCGCCACCACGAAGCTCACTGACATCCTGACGCCAGATCAGCTTGAAAAGTGGAAGAAGATTGGCACGGGCAATCGCCGTCCGCCCGGTGGTGCTGGCGCTCCGCCGGCCGCAGGCGACGCGAAACCGCCGCAATAAAACAAGATTTTCTCAAGCAATCACAGGGACGGCCAAAAGCCGTCCCTTTTTTTTGGAAAAATATCAAGCCGGCGACCTTGGCTGGCCCGGCGTCCCGGCGCGCAAGTTTTCGGTGGCGGGACCGAAGACGGCGTTGCGGGCAGCGGGCGGAAAATCGTCGGGGTGAGCGATGGATGGCTTCACTTCGCTTGTGTCTCCGGCCCGGATGGATAACATTGCGCTGTTCGGGCGAGAAATGCTTGAAAAAAGTTGCGGGATTTCCGCACCGGCGGGGTAAGCCAAGAGTTCACAACGAACAGAACAACATTAACATTTAAACAAACATGAAAAAATCCATCCAATATGTCCTCCTGGCCGGTTGCGCCGTCGGCGTGCTGGCCCTGACCTCGAAACTCACGGCGGAAGACACCGCGATGCCGGGCTGTTGCAGCGGCATGTCCATGACGATGCTGTCGGACACGGACACCAATGCCGTGCCCGACCTGCTCAAGACCTGCCCCGTCTCCGGCGAGAAGCTCAACGGCGACATGGGCAAGCCATTTCGGCTGGTTTACAAAGGCCAGGAAGTGCTGCTCTGCTGCAAGAGCTGCAAAAAGGATTTTGACAAGGAGCCGGCGAAATATCTGAAGCTGATTCGCGCCGCCGACAAGAAGTAATTTGACGACTGCCATCCGGCGCGCGGCGATTTCCCCCCGCGCGCCGTTTTTCATGCAGGTTGGTCCGCCCGCAATTTATGAAACTTTTATTTTCCACGTTCCTTGTGCTCGCCGCGCTGTTGCTGCCGACCGCAGGCGGGGGCGAAGTGGCCAAAACGCTTTACACCTGCGGCATGCACCCGCAAATCATTTTGGATCATCCGGGCAACTGCCCGATTTGCGGCATGAAGCTGACGCCGATCCGCAACGCCGGCGCGGGCGCGGACACCAACGCGGCGAGTGCGTCGGTCATTGCGGTGGACGCGGCGACGCAGCAGAACATGAATCTGCGCACGGCGGAAATCCAGCGCGGCCCGCTGCGCAAAACCATCCGCACCGTCGGCACGATTGATTACAATGAGACGGCGCTGGCGGACGTGACGACGCGGTTCAAAGGCTGGATCGAGAAGCTGGACGTGGACGCCACCGGCCAGCTCGTGCATCGCGGCGAACCGTTGTTCGAGGTGTCGTCGCCGGACCTTTACCAGCCGCAACTGGATTTCCTGCTGGCGGTCACGAACAAATTCAAAACTTTCCGCAGCGTCAAAGGCCAATACACCAACGCGGTGCGCAACCTGAAACTCATCGGTTTTCAGGACGCCCAGATCGCGGAGATCGAAACGAACCGGCAGGTGCTCAAGACCTTCAAGATTACCGCGCCGATCTCCGGCTTCGTCATCGAAAAAGACGCCGTGCAGGGCCAGATGGTGGACGCGGGCATCCGGCTTTATCGCATTGCCGACCTCGGCATCGTGTGGGTGCTGGCGCAAATTTACGAACAGGATTTGCCGTTCGTGCAGCTCGGCCAGGAAGTCGTCGTGAAGGTGGCGTCCATGCCGGACCGCGAGTTTCGCGGGCGCGTGACTTTTGTTTATCCAACCGTGGACGAGAAAACGCGCACGGCCAAGGTGCGGCTGGAGTTTGAAAATCCCGGATATTTTTTGAAGCCGGGCATGTTCGTGACCGCGCAGATCCAGTCGGAACTGGACGCCTCGGCGGTGCTGGTGCCGGAATCGGCAGTGCTGCGCAGCGGCGTGAAAAACACCGTGTTCGTGGCGCTGGCCGGCGGCAAGTTCGAAGCACGCGATGTGGCGCTCGGGGTGGAGGCCGAGAACGGAATTCAAGTTCTGAACGGCTTGAGCGCCGGCGAACGCGTCGTGACGTCCGGACAATTTTTGCTGGATTCGGAAAGCCAGTTGCGCGAGGCGATTGACAAGATGCGCGGGCCGACTTCCGCTGCGACAACGGAAGCAGCCGGGGTAAATTCCACGAACGAAGCCGCCGCGACGCCGTTGCCGGTGAAGGCGGCAACGGAAGCGACCGTTTACGTCTGCCCGATGCCGGAACACGTTTCGATTATTTATAACCACGCGGGCAATTGTCCGATTTGCGGCATGGCGCTGGTGCCGGTCACGCCGTCGGAACTGAAAAAAATCCAGCCGGGCGGCAAGGTGCTTTACTACACCTGCCCGATGCCGGAGCACGCCAGCGTCCACGAAGACAAGCCCGGCAAATGTCCGCTGTGCGCGATGACTTTGATTCCGGTGATGGAACAACCAGCCGCGCCGACGAACGTGGTTGCGAAGCAAATCTATTATTGCCCCATGCACCCGGACGTGATTTCCGCCGAACCCGGCAAGTGCCCGAAGTGCGGAATGGATTTGGTGCTCAAGCCGGACGCTGCGAAATAGCAACCCATTCCCATGCTGCAACGCATCATTGATCTTTCGCTGCGAAACAAGTTCCTCGTCGTGCTCGCGACGGCGATGTTGCTGTTCGGCGGCGTTTATGCGGCGCGGCATATTCCGCTCGATGCGATTCCCGACCTTTCGGACACGCAGGTCATTATCTACACACCGTGGGAAGGCCAGGCGCCGAACATCATCGAGGATCAGGTGACTTATCCGATCACGACCAAAATGCTCTCAGTGCCGAAGTCGAAAGTCGTGCGCGGCTATTCGTTCTATGGCTTTTCGTTCGTCTATGTGATTTTTGAGGACGGCACGGACCCGTATTGGGCGCGGAGCCGCGTGCTGGAATATTTGAGCAGCATCGGCAGCCAGTTGCCAAAAGGCGTCACGCCGTCACTTGGCCCGGACGCGACTGGAGTGGGCTGGGCGTTCATGTATTCGCTCAACTCCACGAACCGCGATCTCGCCGAACTGCGCTCGATTCAAGACTGGTATTTAAAATATCAGCTCACTGCTGTGCCGGGCGTGTCGGAAGTCGCGTCGGTCGGCGGCTTCGTGAAACAATATCAAGTCACGGTGGACCCAACCAAGCTGCGCGCCTACAACCTCGCGTTGAAAGACGTCAGCACGGCCATCGAACGCAGCAACGGCGAGGTCGGCGGACGTTCCTTGGAAATGGCGGAACGCGAATTTATCCTACGCGTCAAAGGCTACGTCACCAGCCTCGACGATCTGAAAAAGATCGCTGTAGGCATCGGCGATAAGGGCGTGCCGATTCTGCTGCGCGACGTGGCAACCATCCAGTTTGGCCCGGACATGCGGCGCGGCATTGCCGAGGCGAATGGCGAAGGCGAAACCGTCGGCGGTATCGTCATCGTGCGCTATGGTGCGAACGCTTACCAAGTAATCCAAGATGTGAAAGCCCGGCTGGCGACAGCGATGAAGGCTTTGCCGGACGACGTGAAAGTCACCGTGAACTACGACCGCACGGAATTGATTGATCGCGCAGTCAAGACGCTCCAAGACAAACTCATCGAGGAAAGCATCGTCGTGGCGCTCGTGTGTCTGGCATTCCTGCTGCATTTGCGGAGCGCATTGGTGGCGATCATTATTTTACCGGTCGCGGTGTTGATCGCGCTGCTGGTGATGTTCGGCCAGGGCATCAGCTCCAACATCATGTCGCTCGGCGGCATCGCTATTGCCATCGGCGCGATGGTGGACGCCGTCATCATCATGATCGAGAACGCGCACAAGCATCTCGAACACGACCAAGGCAAAAAGCCACATTGGGAAATCATCCGCGACGCCGCGGTGGAAGTCGGGCCGACGCTATTTTACTCGCTGCTCGTCATCACGGTTTCGTTTCTGCCGGTGTTCACCTTGCAGGAGCAGGAAGGCCGGCTGTTCAAACCGCTCGCTTTCACCAAAACCTATTCCATGGCCGCCGCCGCGCTGCTATCCATCACGCTCGCGCCGGTGCTGATGGGCTGGTTCATCCGCGGCAAAATTCCATCGGAAGAAAAAAATCCGCTCAACCGCCTGCTGATTTGGATATATCACCCGTTGCTGGATTTTGTCATTAAGCGGCGCTGGGCGGTGATTATCAGCGCCGGTGCGATCATCGTGTGGGTTTTTCTGCCGTGGAACTGGATTGTCGAGCGGGCACTACCCGAAGGCAACGCGCGTGACGCAGCGTTCTCAGCCGGAAAACTTTTCCCCTTCCAAAACATCGGCTCGGAATTCATGCCGCCGCTTTACGAGGGCGATTTGCTTTATATGCCGACGACATTCCCAGGCATCTCGCCGACGAAGGCGCGCGAAATCCTGCAAGTCACCGACCGGCTGATTAAATCGTTCCCCGAAGTTGCGGAAGTTTTCGGCAAGGCTGGTCGCGCCGAGACCGCCACCGATCCCGCGCCAATGGACATGATTGAAACGACGATTCGCCTCAAGCCGGAGTCGGAATGGCCCGCCGTGGACATCAAGGACGACGACGGCAAAGTCATCGCGCACCGCAAGCGCACGCCGGATGAACTCACCGACGCGCTGAACAACGTCGTGCAGATTCCCGGCCTGAACAACGCGTGGACGATGCCCATCCGCACGCGCATTGACATGCTTTCCACCGGCATCAAGACGCCCGTCGGCATCAAGATTGCGGGCGCTGATCTCGCCACGCTTGAACGCATCGGCACCGAGGTCGAAGCCGTCGTCCGTAAAGTTCCCGGCACGACGAGCGTGTTCGCCGAACGCGTCATGGGCGGCCGCTTCATCGAATTTGAAATTGATCGCGAGGCCATCGCGCGCTACGGCTTGACGCTCGCCGATGTTCAAGACGTTTTGTCCGTCGCGCTCGGCGGCATGCCGCTCACCACGACCGTGGAAGGCTTGCAGCGCTACACGATCAATCTGCGTTACGACCG
>CAJAQO010000116.1 GCA_903944085.1 uncultured Verrucomicrobia subdivision 3 bacterium | reverse complement strand
GGGAGAACTCCGACAGACATTCTCCGCAGACCGACGAAGAAACCCGGCCCGCCGACAACGTCGGCGCAACGGGACTGTGTAAGGGGATGTTAAAAATTCACATCGGCCTGTCAAGTGCCTAATGCGGCAAGGCAAGTCGGGGCGGTGGAGAACCAGGTCGCGGCGGCGGAATGGCAAGTGTGGTTGTCGGTAAGTCAAGTCTGTGTATAGGCGCTGGAAACGTTGGAGTTGGCGGGCAGAGAATGTGCGTCGGGGAGCTGTTCTTCTACGTCGGCGAGTCCAGAAAGCAAGGGGTTTTTTGGTTTCTTGAGGTTTTCATGGGCAAGCTGGCGACCGTCGCGGAGCAACGGCGGAAATTAGCCCGGCACACCGTGCCGGGTAAGGGTGGCCGATCAAATCGGGCGTCCTGAAAGGACGCTGGAACGGCTTGGGTTTTGCCAGGCGTTCCGCCGTCCCTGCCGGGACGGTGGCTTTGGTTGGGCATTACCGGGGACGTTGTCCCCGGCTAATTTCCACTGTCGCTCCGCGACCGTCAGAACGGCGGCAAGCAGATCGGTCGCGGGCTACATTTTGGTGGTCAGTGCGGCGCAAACCTACGCGGATGTAGGAAGCGGGCGAGATTGCTTTGCACGGCGGGAAAACAGTTCGTTCACTTACCAGGAGTTTTAAGGGGTTTGCACAAAATATTACACCAATCATCGGCTTGGCATCGCGATTGCAAAGAGTCCGGTTGTGGTGCTGAAAACTGACATCCAGGAAACGTTGGCGGAGACGACCGGTTGCCCCGCGACTTGCGCGAGTCCGGCGGCTTGTCAGGGCGCGGCGCACTGCGCCGCCGCCGCCCAATCTTGTAGCAGCCGACGTGAGGAGGATCATTCTGAAAATTCATTTAATCAGAGCCTCCTTACGTCGGCTGCTACGGATGACGACGAGGAACTGCAATCGAAGAATTTCACCTCCACGCGCAACGCCTGCAAGCTCTGCACGCCGCTCGGCGCGTGCCTGGCGTTTCGCGGCGTCGAGGGCTGCATCCCGTTTCTGCACGGCTCACAGGGGTGCTCGACTTACATCCGCCGCTATCTCATCAGCCATTTCCGCGAGCCGATTGACATCGCGTCGTCGAACTTTCACGAGGACAGCGCGATTTTCGGCGGCAGCAAGAATTTCACGCAAGGCGCGCTGAACGTCACCCGCCAATACCAGCCGCAGCTCATCGGTGCTGCCACGACCTGTCTCGCGGAAACCATCGGCGAGGACATGGCGCGGCTCCAGCACGAACTCAAGGAACAGCATGGCGATGCCGCCGCACCGATCGTCCACGTTTCGACGGCGAGCTATCGCGGCACGCACATTGATGGATTTCATTCTGCGGTGCGCGAGTTGGTGGAGCAATTGGCGGTGGGGAGCGCGCCCGCCCCGGGCGCAGCCGATAGCGCCCCCGCTGTCGGCACCTCCGCGAGCGCGGATGGCGTGGACAATTTGAAAGCATCAGGGGATGTTCAGCGCGAGGGCGCGCTGAACGGCAGCCGGGGCGGCTGCGCTCCCCAATCATCTGCGGTCGCACCGCACGTCGCGATTTTTCCCGGCATGGTTTCGACCGCCGACTTGCGGCACCTAAAAGAAATATTTGCGGACTTTAATTTGCCGTTCACCTTGCTGCCGGATTATTCCGAGTCCATGGACGGAGCGACTTGGTCGGAATACGAGAAGTTGCAATCCGGCGGCACGCCCATCGCCGCCATCCGCGCGCTCGGCTCGGCGCTGGCTTCCATTGAATTCGGCCGCACGCTCGAAAATACAAAGACCGGCGGCACAGTGCTGCGAACCAAGTTTGGCATCCCGCGCCAGTTGCTTGGTTTGCCAATGGGCATCCGCGAGAGCGACGCTTTTTTCAACGCGCTTGCGGCAATCAGCGGCACCGAAACGCCAGTGAAATATCAGCGCGAACGCGGCCGGCTGGTGGACAGCTTGATTGACGGCCACAAATATGCGTTCGAGAAACGCGCGATTGTTTTCGGCGAAGAAGATCTGGTGGTTGGGTTGACGGCGTTGCTCTGTGAAATCGGCGTGACGCCGGTGTTGTGCGCCAGCGGTGGTCGCAGCAAACATTTGGAAAAATGTTTGCGCGCTGCCGTTCCCGATCTGCCGGAAGAGACGCTCGTGAAGGAAGGTTTTGATTTCGCCGAGATCGCCGAGGCTGCGCCGGGGTTGAAGCCGGATTTTCTCATCGGCAGCAGCAAGGGCTATTCGATTGCTCGGCGGCTGAAGGTGCCGCTCATCCGTGTCGGCTTTCCGATTCATGATCGCATCGGCGGCCAGCGCGTGCTGCATCTGGGCTATCGCGGCGCGCAGGAGTTATTCGACCGCATCATCAATGCGTTGCTCGAAGTGAAACAGGAAACGTCACCCATCGGTTACAGCTACCTATGATTTCAACGCTTGAACCAACCTGCGGCGCGTCCACGCTCGCGCCGATTGATTTCAAAAATCACCCGTGTTTCGACAAGGAAGCGCACAAGAAGTTTGGCCGCGTGCATCTGCCAGTCGCGCCGCGCTGCAACATCCAGTGCAATTTCTGCAACCGCAAATACGATTGCATGAACGAGAGCCGTCCCGGCGTGACGAGCACGGTGCTGACGCCGCAACAGGCCATCGCGTATCTGCGCGACGTGGTGGAGAAACGGCCGGAAATTTCCGTGATGGGCATCGCCGGACCGGGCGATCCGTTTGCGAATCCCGAGGAAACGATGGAGACGCTGCGGCTCACGCGGAAGTATTTTCCGAAAATGATCCTGTGCGTGGCAACGAACGGCTTGAACGCCGCGCCATATGTAGATGAAATGGCCGAACTGCAAGTCAGCCACGTCACGCTGACGATCAATGCGATTGATCCAGTCGTCGGCAGCGAGATATACGCCTGGGTGCGCGACGGCAAGCGCCCGTTGCGCGGCGAAGAGGCGGCGGCGGTGTTGAGCGCACGGCAGATTGACGCGCTCGTGAAGTTGAAGTCGCGCGGCATCACGACGAAGGTCAACACCATTATCATGCCGGGCGTGAACGACGACCACATTCACGACGTCGCGAAAAAAGTTTCCGCCCTCGGTGCGGACATCATGAATCTCATGCCGCTGGTGCCGGTGAAAGGTGCGGCGTTCCAGGATTTGCCGCCGCCGGACACAATGACCACCGCGCGGCTGCGCCTGCAATGCGGCCAGCTTCTGCCGCAGATGACGCATTGCGCCCGCTGCCGCGCTGACGCCGTCGGCTACATCGGCGAGGACATGACCACAGATCAGCACGACGCTTTGAATCATTACGCCAATGCCACGTTGAATCCGGCGGAGAACGATGTGCGCCCGTATGTCGCCGTGGCCACGATGGAGGGCGCGCTGGTCAACCAGCATCTTGGCGAGGCGGAAAAGTTTTTGGTCTATGAAGCCGACGCGCGGATTCCCGGCAATTATCACTTAAAAGAAATTCGTTTCGCTCCGCCCGAAGGCGGCGGCGATGCGCGCTGGGCCGAGTTGGCAACCATCTTGAAAGACTGCCGCGCGCTGCTCGTCAATGCCGCCGGACCAACGCCGATGAAAGTGCTCACGCAGCACGGCCTGAAAGTCGTCGAGATGGAAGGCCTGATTGACGAGGGCTTGCGCGCGGTATTTGCCGACAAGCCGATTCCCGCCGGCCTGAAACGGCGGTTCACCAGTTGCGGCGCGGGGGTGAGCTGCAAAGGCACCGGCACCGGCTGCGGCTGACTTTCTCTATCAACTATCAACCAATAACTATCAACTAATTATGAGCAAACCAGCACATCACATATTCGTCTGCGGCAGTTTTCGGCCCACCGGCGCGGCGGGCGTCTGCCATAAAAAGGAATCCTCGCGCCTGCTCCAGCATCTCTCCACCGAGGTGCAGGATCGCAGTCTCGAGGACGTGATGGTTTCCAGCACCGGCTGTCTGAACATGTGCGACAGCGGCCCGGTAATGGTCGTTTATCCCGAAAATATCTGGTATAAACACGCGACTCTCGAAACCGCCGAGGCAATTCTCGACAGCCTCGAAGAAAAATCCGCGCTGCCGCCAGCCACTTTGTTTGCGTGAACGCATCCGGGCTACATCTCATCGACACCACGCTGCGCGATGGCGAGCAGGCGGCGGGCGTGGCGTTTTCACGTTCGGAAAAGATCGGCATCGCTTCCGCGCTCGCACGCGCAGGGGTGCCGGAGCTGGAGCTCGGTATTCCGGCGATGGGCCAGGCGGAGATTGATGACATCAACGCCGTGAGCGACCATGTCAATGGCGTTCGTCTGACGACTTGGTGTCGCGGCACGCGCGAAGATTTGCAGGCGGCCACGCGCTGTCGCGTCCATGGTGCGCATTTTTCACTGCCGGTTTCGGAAATTCATCTGCGCGCCTGGAAGAAAGATCGCAAATGGGTTTTGCGCACGCTGGTCGAGTTGGCGACCGAGTTTCGCGACACGTTTCAATTTCTTTCCGTCGGCGCGCAAGACGCCTCGCGGGCCGACCGGAATTTTCTCACCGAATTTGCGCAAACCGCCGAGGCTGCCGGGCTTTGTCGTTTACGCGTCGCGGACACGGTGGGAATTTTGAACCCGCTGCAAACGGCGGAATTATTTTCATCGCTGCGCGCGGCCACGCCGAATTTGAACCTGGAATTCCACGGCCACAACGATCTTGGCATGGCGACGGCGAACACCATCGCCGCGCTCGCGTCCGGCGCGGATGCCGCGAGTGTCACCGTCAACGGCCTTGGCGAACGCGCCGGCAATGCACCGCTGGACGAAGTCGTGATGGCCGCGCGGCTCACTTTGCGGGCGGATTGCGGCGTGAAAACGCGGCAGCTTTCCGCATTGGGCGATTTGGTTGCCTACGCGTCATGCCGTCCGCTCGCGCCGGAAAAACCCGTGACCGGGGCGGCGGTTTTCCGCCACGAATCGGGAATTCATTGCGGCGGCCTACTACAAAACCGCGCGACCTATGAGCCGTTCGCCGCAGAAGAAGTCGGCCATGCGCCGACTGAAATGGTCGTTGGCCGGCATTCCGGCACGCGGCTGCTCCGCGAAAAACTGGAGCAGATGGAAATGGATTTTTCACCGCTGCTGTTGCCGGCTTTGCTGGCGGCGGTCAGACGATTTTCCGCCGGGCGCAAACGCAACGTGACCGACGCGGAATTACAAAACCTCGCAGACAAGCTTAAACAAAATCATGGCCTTCCTGATCTATAAAAAATACGGCAACGCCGAAACCATCCGCTACGAAAAACTCCAACCGCTCAAGTTCGGCGGGCGCGACGGACTCATCGCGAAGCACGTCAAAACTTTGACCGGCGACGCGCCAAGGAGCTGGAAACTCGGCGCGACCGGGTTGTTGAAACTTGCCGGGTTTGCCGGCGCGGTGGACGAACTGGCGGTGCTGTTCGATGTCACGGGCAAAGACGCCACGAACGTCTGTCTTTACGAACTGTCGCGGATTCACGGCAGTTGCGCGGACACTTCCACGCAACTCGCGCTGGATTTCGCCGTCGTCGTGGATGAGGAAATTGGCGACGACGCGGCGGCTTACGCAAAAAGTTTTGAAATTCCCGTGCCGGAAAAACCGCGTTTGCTCGGCGAAACGCTCGCGCTCTCCGGCGGCCCCGGCGGCGGTGACTGGAAATGGGTCGGCACCTCGCTGCAACTTGGCGCGACCGTGGTGCAGGCGCAACATGGCCACGGCACCGGCGAACCTTGCCCCAGCTGCACCTGCGGTCGCCGCGAAGCGATGAACAAGTGATTTTCCATGTGCGTTGAAGCTGCTCCCAAAACCGGCTGCAAAAATAGTTCCTGCGGCTGTGGTGGTCATGGTCGGCATTCGCAAGCTACGACGCGAGCTGATCCGCGCGTCATCCTCGCTTTGAAATTTGGCGAGGAGGCTGAACACAAATGCAAGTGCGGCGGCGGTGGCACCTGCCCGCGACACTACCTCGCGCTCACTGGCTTATTGCTGGGCGGATTTTTGGTGCTGCACCTCGCCACTAACGCGCTCGGTTTGTGGCCGGAGAAATTTCAGGCGGCGGTCAATCGCAACCATGCGCTCGGCTCGCTGCTGCCGGTGTTGGAAGTAGCATTGATTTTTCTGCCGCTGACGATTCACGTCGCGCTTGGCTTGTGCACGTTGCGGCGCGAGAAGTTAAAATTCGGCGTGGAGAAGCATCATCACGGCAGTGACCTGCGGCAGTGGCTGCAACGCGTCACCGCCTTGATCATGCTGGCGTTTATTTTATTCCACGTCATCACGCTCCATCGCTGGTTCGGCGGACGGTTTGATCCAGGCAATGCCTTTAGCTCCGCGTCACACGCCATCTGGCAGTTCTGGCACGGACAAGCCGCTGGCAGTTTTCCCAATTTGCTGTTCGCACAATTTTACCTGCTCGGCATCGTCGCGGCGGTGTATCACCTGACTAACGGTATCGCCACCGGCGCGGAAGTTTTGGGACTGGTCAGCACGCCGGTCGCCCAGGATCGGCTCTGGCGCATTTGCGTCATCGCCGCGCCCGCGCTGCTGCTCGCCGGGCTGGCGGCGTGGTATGCGTTTGCGGTTAGATGATCAGTCCGCGCCGATGATGACGCTGGAGGCTTTGATAATGGCGTAGGCTTTCTGGCCTTTCTTGAGCTTCAGGCCGGCAGCGGATTCAGAGGTGATGCTCGAAACAATTTCAATGCCGGGTGCGATTTCCAGCGTGACGGAACTGCTGACGGGACCTTTTTTAAGGCTGGTGACTTTTCCGGGGAGGATGTTGCGGGCGCTGATTTTCACAATTGGTTTTTAATTTTGCGGCGTTTGATTTTTCGTCGGCTCCAAAGATTACGGCAAAACTTAGCCTCGCGCAATCCGTCCCCGACTGCCTTGCCGCAAGGCCCTACTTCCTGCCGCCAAAGCCACATCCGCGTAGTTTTTTGGAATCAAAACTTCATTCGGGCAGGAAGTTTTCGGCGGAACAATTTCAATCGCGACAAAACCATTGTGCCGCAATGGTTTTATCGTTTCGCAGAAAAAATCAGCCGCTGGGCATTCCAGTTGCGAAAGGAGTCGCGTCCGGCGGCATTTTTATTTGCCCCGGAGCGACACGATAATAGTTGTGAACGACAGAAGCATATCAACAGCCCGGTGCAGGCGCGGCGGCTCGCGCGCGAATGGTCGCAGGCGAAGCTGGCGGAACGCGCCGGCATTTTACGCGCGGCGGTCAGCGCCATCGAGGGCGAACGCCTTTCACCGTCCGTGGCAACGGCTTTGGCGTTGGCGGCGATGTTTGAATGTTCAGTCGAGGAATTATTTGGACGCGGCGGAATATCCAAATCGCACGGATCGCAGTCGGCGTGGAAGCCGCGCGGTGAATCGAGCCGTTATTGGGAAGCGGAAATTGGGCAACGCCGGCTGCTCAATCCGGTCGAGGCGATGACTTTGAATCCGACTCCGCACGACGGCGTCTGGCAGAACGGCGGGTTGCGCGCCAGCGGTTCGGCGACGGAAACGCCGCTGAAACTGGAGAAAGTCTTCGACGAACT
Source organism: uncultured Verrucomicrobia subdivision 3 bacterium (assembly GCA_903944085.1). Classification (GTDB taxonomy): domain Bacteria; phylum Verrucomicrobiota; class Verrucomicrobiia; order Limisphaerales; family UBA11358; genus UBA11358. Next base: position 7,265 of record CAJAQO010000116.1, on the reverse strand, counting down.
CAAAAACAAGCTGGGTGAAAAGAAGGCCTGGGCCACGAGTTTGGACGCCAAGCAGACGCACGCGCATTTGCTGACGATCACGCACAATTTGCTGTTGCTGTATGAACAGGCGCTCGCAGTGCGGCACGCGGTGCAGAACCAGGCCGAAGGGCGGGGCAAGCTGCGGAGCAGCGACCGATGCTAGGGTAACACTCCATAGCCTGAGGTCATGCCGCTGGCGTAATTTCATTCTTGCAGAGTAACCAAACAAACCAACTAACAAAATTATGCTAAATTTAAAACTTATCCTCGCCTTGGTGGCTGCCGTCGCCTTGGTGTCAGTAACCGAATGCGGCACTGATAAAAGCACCCACAGCTCGCCACCACGACTCAACAAACCACGATCCCCGCGCCCGCCACCACCACCACGGACACACAAACCCAATCCAAATAAGGGCAGGCGTTCATAGATTACCTTGACAGGACCGGGGTGTGCGCATCTCTGAACAGCAAAGTCGGGTTATACCCCATAGGAAAGGTGCGGTTCAGCGAGTAAAGTGATTTCAGAAAATGACGGCAAAATGAATTGCCATCAAATACGAAGGACAAATTATGCATCTATTTTTCTCGCCAGTTTTGGCCAGCGCGCTCTATATCGGCGGAGGCGTCGGCGGTCTGCTGCTCGTCGTCATCGTTGTGGTTTTGTTGGTGCGCCGGTGAGCCAATCTGCCGAAGACTTCACCAAACCACGCAATGCGTTCCCCAATGCCATAATGAAAACCTTGTTCACCGCCGAAGCTACCTCCACAAATGGTCGTTCTGGGACGATTAAGTCGTCAGACGGGTTCTTGGACGTTACGTTGGGTAATCCCTTGGAAAAAGGCATCGAGAAACGGGGGCCTAACCCCGAACTACTGTTTGCGGGCGCGTATTCGGCCTGCTTTAACGGTGCCCTGCGCAACGCGGCGAAAAAACTCGGTTCCACGCTGGAAAGTTCCACGGTGCGGGCACTGGTGAGTTTGGTTGAGGATGATCAGGGCGGTTACCGCCTCGAAGTGGAACTGCATACCCAATTACCTGGCATTGAACGCACCAAGGCTCAACATATCATGGACGAAGCGCACAAAACCTGTCCCTATTCCAAAGCTTTGCGCGGCGACACGACGGTCAAGCTGGTGGTGGACTAACCCTCCGTCAACAGCGATCTTTTGGAATTCATTAAGATATAAGATCTCGTTACTCGTGGTTGGATGGATGGAGCTTACTTCTCAATCAGTTCATTGATGAAAACCTTGCTGCGAGCATTAAGCTATTTCCGACCGGACGCCGGTCGCATCTGGGTGGTGTTGGTGTTGTTATTGGTAAGCGTTGGACTCAATGTTCTCAAGCCTTGGCCGTTCGCATTGTTAGTGGACAATGTTTTGGGGAAAAAGCCCTATCCAGCCTGGGCGCCAGAGATGGTCAAGAACTGGAATGCCTCGACGCAAATTACCGCCATCGCCCTGGCTTTGCTGGCGGTAAACTTTATCCAGGCCCTCTGTTGCGCGGTTCAAACTTACGTCTCCACGGATGTGGGACTGCGCGGTTTGCGGCGGGTGCGCAACGATGTTTTTGGCTGGTTGCAGCGGCTGTCCTTGCATTTCCATCGTGGCACTTCGGCCGGCGACATGATTTTTCGCGCGGGCAACGATACTGGCTCCTTCCAGACTTTGTTTCAACAGGGTTTGCTCATATTTGTTTCCGCCTTTTGCACGTTGTTGTTCATGTTGATCGTGATGTTTCGCTTGAATGTCCGGCTGACTTTGCTCGCGCTCATTTCGGCCCCGGTTTTGCTGATTCTCATGAGATTACTTAGTCGGGAGATGCGGGCGCGCGGGTTGGTGGCACAACAGGCCGAGAGCAAGGTCTATTCGCTCATCCATCAAGGAATTTCCGTTTTGCAACTCGTGCAAAGCAACACCCGCGAGCAGCATGAACAACGGCGTTTCAATGTCCAAACGGAAAAAGCCCGGCGCTTCAAAATGTCGCAGCACGGTTTGGAAGTCACTTATTGGTTCGTCATTTCGCTGATTCTGACCGCGACCACCGTGGCGGTGACCTGGTTTGGTGCCAGAGAAGTCCTGGCTTCCAAACTGACTTTGGGGCAATTACTCGTATTCATCGCCTACTTGGCGCAAATGTTCGAACCCCTGAGCCAACTTTCCCAACTCAGCGCGACTCTCTCAAGCGCCGGCGCCAGCATTCACCGCGTGTTTGAAATCCTCGATACGCCAGACGAAATCAAAGATCGCGCGGATGCCTTGGCGGTGCGCAAAGCGGGGCAAGCGGGGGCGGCAGCTTCGGCCAGTCATCAAAGGAAATCCGCCGACCCGTCCGCCAGTCCGCCCATCGAGGCTCACGGGAATTTGATTTTTGAGAATGTTTCATTCAATTATTCTGACGCCAAACCCGCGTTGCGCGGGATCCACTTTCAAGTTGTGGCCGGCGAATCCATCGCGGTCATCGGTCCAAGCGGAGCGGGAAAAACCACGCTATTGAATTTGTTGCCCCGGTTTTATGATCCGCATGGCGGTGCCGTCTTGCTCGAAGGCGTGGATTTGCGGCAATTGCGGGTAAAGGATCTCCGCGCCCAGATTGCTTTGGTGCTGCAAGAGCCGATCATTTTGCCCGCCACCATCGCCGAGAACATTTCCTATGGCCGGCCCGATGCCACGCACAGCGAGATCGAAGCGGCGGCCCGCGCGGCCAATGCCGAAGAATTCATCTGCCGTCTGCCCCAGCATTACAAGACTCGTGTGGGCGAAGCGGGCGTGCGTTTGAGTGTGGGCGAAACGCAACGCCTCAGTCTGGCCCGCGCGTTTCTGAAGAACGCTCCCCTCCTGCTGATGGATGAACCCACCAGTGCGCTGGACGTCGAGAGCGAAGCGCAGGTAGCCACCAGTTTCTTCGAACTCATGCGCGGCCGCACCACCTTGATGGTGGCGCACCGCTTGAGCACCATTCGGCGGGTCAACAAAATCCTGGTGATTGAAGACGGTCAAGTATCCGAGTTCGGCCCGCCCGAAGAGTTGCTTGCCCGACAGGGTTACTATGCGCGCGTTATCGCCAGCCAATCGGAACTGCCGGCGTAACGTCTGTTTTGCATGGGTGATTTTCTGGTGATGTGATGAGTTGGAGTTCCATCTGGCCATCAACAAGGCGTTGCCGCTGCGTTCCAAAATTCCTGGCGTCTTTCATTTATACAGTGTTCATCCCGTTGTTAGTCGCGGCCAAAAACGACATTTTTCCAGCTTAATTCCATGTAAAACCTCCAGCTCTTCGGAGAGACTCCTGAAGTTTTATAACTTATGCTGGATATGATTACTTTTAATGGTGTTTTTTCTCGTTCAAATTTTTATCTCAGGTGAACGACCTTGCGGCGACTATGGGGAAAACTGCGGATCAGGTCAAGACCATGCAAACGTATGAGACATTGAAACCCACGACGTGGGAATGCCCTTTGGAACCTGCGCGGCCAGCTCCAACTCGACGCCAGCAACACGCTGACGACGGCGTTTAGTTTTGCCGTGCCCGGCAGCGACTCCTCCGGCTTTTCTCCCTCAGCAATTTCGCCGGCACCAACTTCACATTCACCCCGTCACTGGATGCCACGCACAACACAAACCTGATCCTTTCCGCCGGCTAGGCCATCGGCGGTGTGCAACCTGTTTTCTCGTGGCCGACGCCGCTTGTCACCATTCCGATCATCGTCCGCACGACCACGCCGACGATCGCCGATTGGGGAAACCAAGTGGGTGGCCAGGCATGGTTGAGCAATGGATTTTTCTTCGTGACGGGTTCGACCAACGGGACGATGGGCAGCTTGGACCCTGACTGCATTGCCTCAGCAAGCCTGCTGCAATAGCGTTTCCGACCCTATTCTCATTCGTCCGCCGGCCCGCCAAAACACCCTTTTCGCGACTTCCATCCACCCCTTTCATTCTTTTTAATTCGTCCGCGAAAAAACTTGCCCAAGGAACCGGGGTATGGCTATAGTGTCGTTCCTTGATCGCGGGGTGGAGCAGCCCGGTAGCTCGTCAGGCTCATAACCTGAAGGTCGTTGGTTCAAATCCAGCCCCCGCAACCAATTTAAATGACGAAAACCCCTGTGAAAACAGGGGTTTTTTGTTGTTTTGATTTCAGCCTATTTTTTCCTGGAACCCTATGGAATCCATTGGAATCGAGGCTAAATCTTTCCACAATCTTTCCACTGAAATCGCTGATTTCCCAATGTTTCGATGGATTTCATCATCGGATGGCAGTTTGTTTGCCCACTCTCCCGCAGAAAAAACCATTTGAACTAAAAAGAACCTCAGTCTAGCTTGTCCGCGTTGGTCACGGTCATTGGCGTAAGCCTCTCAATCCGTGCCAACCGACCTATTCTAGCGGTTGTGCGGCTTGGTGCGCCACAATTCGTCGGATTCGCGTAGGACTGGGTCCTAGTGAATTGCGGGGTTCTCACCCATGGTTTGCGCTCGATAAAAGTGCCTTCCGCGCCTGCTCCGGCGCATGTTAAAAATTCGGCCCCGCGGGAAGGGTTGTTCCCATCGACAAAACTATGAAACGTGAAATTTCGATCAGAACCTTTAAGGTTCTTTGTTCGTGGGCCAAAAGCGGTAGCCGCATTTGATTCACCGAGATTGTTCTCACGGATGATACATGCCGGCTGGATCACACCAGTCGTGCAAGGCGGGCTCGGCAGGGCGTCATTATATGACGTGAAAGACTTGCAAGCCGCCGCTGAACGCATCCGAGCGGGTGAACAACCTCCGCTACTCCCCTGTGAGTTGCGGCGGCAAAGAAACTAAAAAAGTATAAAACCGGTGGGCGTGGCGGTTAATTCTGCCACGCCCTTTTGTTCCGCCGGCAGGTGAACTTCCTGCTTCTGCGTGGTGGGTGGCTGGGAGCCTGATTCACGGTGAAAAACTTTCATTTTTAACATCGGCCCGCCATACTCGCTCGGACGTTTGATTACATGGATGCGCCGCCTACACTTTTGTATAAGTATTTTCCACCGGAGCGAACCCAGTTTTTTGACAACTTGATGGTGCGATTTACTCAGCCCACTCGATTTAATGACCCGTTTGATTGTTGTCCGGAGTTTTCAGGTTACGAAAAATCTGAGATCATTGAGCAAATTTTAAAGATCACAGAAAAAGCCTTGTGGGAAACCCCTGAGTTTACTCAACGTTTAAGCCACTTGCCTTTGACCGAACAAATCGTCATTCAAGGCCAACTCATCGAACGCACCGTAGCAGAGAAGCGCAAAGAGTATTTATCTCATCCTGAAATATTACAGGGAATTCGTTTAAAGGCATTGTTGGACCGGATGGAGCGAGAAATCGGAATGCTTTGTTTGAGTGAACGAGCGGACAGCATAACCATGTGGTCACACTATGCCGCAAATCATCAGGGATTTGCAGTCGCTTTTGATACATCAAGTGTTTTTTTTAAGAAATGGAATGAGAAAATTCGCGAGATTGGGGAACTGAGGCGAGTAAATTACTCGGCGACCCGACCCGTTATAAATGAGCCATTTGATGAGAATTCACCAGAGGTTGATATTTTGTTCACGAAAAATATCGAATGGGCCTACGAGCGGGAATGGCGTATTGTGCGTTTCCTCAAAGATGGTTGCTCCCGCCCGCGACCGGAGATTTCTTTATACGCGGTCCCGCCAGAAGCGATCAAGGAAGTTATTTTTGGCTGTCGTTCGGAAGAGCCTTTCGTCTCGGCGATCCAGCATTCCGTCTCGGCGAATGCAAAACTGCATCATATCTGTTTCAAGAAAGCTCGATTGTCTCAGAATAACTATTTTTTGGACCTCATTGATTTCCCATGACAAACCCAGTTGCGGCAAGCCACGGAAATTCCCGCCGCCCCCAGTTCGCGGAACGCGCGTTCGGAGGACCTGATGAAACCACCTTCGCTCGTGCGCATACACCTTATCCGCTAAAGCGATCGCCCAATTCCAGACAAAAGAACTTAAATTTGAAAATTAATTAATTTTAGCAGTCAGCTTTTGAAATCTAAACGTAACGGCGAGCACATGAATCCTATAATTGTCCATGGAAATATTAACGTCGGCACCGGTCAGTGACGGCGCGAAGCGCGTGACCGGGAATGTTTGTGGCTGGATTTGGTGGAGGCGGGAGCGGAAACGATGGCAACGGCTTCGACGGTGGTTTTTTTGCGCCATTCGCAAACCAAAATTGCAACGCTGGCGGCCAAAAGAACCAGGCCGACGAGGCGTAGTGCGTGGGCTTCGGAATCCAACATTTTGAGACCGATTACGACACATTCAGGTGATGCGGTGGCAGTGATTTTTGAGGAAAAGAAGTTTTTGATCATGCCTAAAAAGTTCGCGTTTTGAATAGGGCTACGCGGCGGGACGCCGGCGTAATTCCCACGGTTTTCCCAACCAGCCATGATTGGACCACGGCATTTATTCGTGGGTAAAAATTGATTTGGCGTTGTGCTGGTTGGTCGGCACAAGCGCCTTTCCCGCGTGAATTAAGTGCGTGAATTTAGCTCGGCCAAAAAACTGGTAAGCCAGCCAGCCACCTTGATCGCGTCATTGCTGGATTGTGTCGCGGCGGTGGTGCCGGTGATTTTGACGAACTGCTGGCGTTCGTTGCGAATGCTGGTTGAAAGCAAAGCGCCTTGCGTATCGCGCAGAAATTGCGCCGGGGTGACGTGATCGAAGAATTTCACAGCATGGTCTGCCGCCAGCATGATAGTGGCCACGGAAAGACCGCCCTCCAAAAGCGCGACGAGGAACGGCCATTGGCCGGCCTTGAATGTGGACAGGACCAACCTGGCATCGAGGTCGCGAGCATTGGCCCCGGCGGCAAGCAGGATTTGTGCGGAAAGAAAAGCGCGCGACTCAATCGCGATTCGTAATGCCGCGCTACGATTGACGCTGGCCTTGGCCCCATGTTTCAGCAACAGCTTCAAAACCATTTCATGGTCATGGCGGGCGCAGTTCTCGAGGCCAGTGTCTAATGCCGATGTTGTTACGGGCGCGTGCTCCAATACATATTGTAAAACTCGCGGCGCGGTTCGCCATGCGGCGGCCTTGACCAATTCATTCGCGACCGGGAAAAAGTCGTAGCCGTGGTGGTGGAGGAACAACAAAGTTTCGAGTGAATCCGTGTCGGCGGCATCGGCGATTAGCGAAGGATTGGCGAGCTTGCCGCCGGCATTTAACAACAATTCCAGGATCTCGGTGTGTCCATAGCTGATGG
>CAJAQO010000115.1 GCA_903944085.1 uncultured Verrucomicrobia subdivision 3 bacterium | reverse complement strand
TGATTTAACTATTGTTTACCCCTGTTTCCCTCTTTCCCGACAACATTGCCGTTGCTCTTCATCGATTACTATTAGTGGTGCCTCCGGCAGGACTTGAACCTGCTACCTTCTGATCCGAAGATATAGACAGGTTTTTTGCAAGAGCTTCCGTCTCTTGAAGGAGACTGGTTTCTCTTGAATTAGGACACTATCTCAATCAAGAGATTTTGCAACAGACATCTCCTGTTGCATAGTCTCCTGCCAGTTGTGGGGCAAAGTGCATAAAGGAGTGCATAAAGCCATCCTGCTGATCTTTGCATACCCACAATTGAATCCTGCTCCGATACTGACACTGGTTCGCATGGGAGTCAATTCTTCTGGTCGGGGGTAAGTCCGGTGCGGCCATTTCCGCGAGAGACTTAATAGTCCGAGTGCAGCGGTGCGTTCACCGCGGGCTGCGCATTGCAGCGGACGCGTTTTTGCGTGGCGGAGAGGAGATTACTGGCGGAGATCATTCGGTGGTTGATTTATTTTGCGAGCAACTTCCGGGCTTCATCCATCAGTTCGTGCTCGAACGCGCTGGCGTAGGCGTCGAGCGTGGCAGCTTTGATGCGGAGTTTGCGACCGGTGGTTCGCCATGCGGAGACGGCGGTGAATACTTCGCGCAAGATGGATTTCGCGGTGACAGGCTTGAGCCCGAAGCGCGCCGCAACGTCGAGCGCGCCGGAAAGGCTGGGGTCATTTTGATTTTCGCTGATGGGCGTCTTGTTCACGCGGACCCGGTCTATCTCCGGCACCGGATTCAGATCGTAAGCCGGCGAGAGCGACCAGCGGCCAGCCTGGTGCATGAGCAAACCGTGGTTGCGGAGGTGGTCGTCGTAGTTGCTGGCGAGGAGCGAAAAGACGAGTCGCCGCCAAAGTTCGCCCAGGTCAGCCGACACGTCGTGACCGAACTGGCGGATGCCATCGGCCAAACGCGTGTAGGCACCGGGATCGTCCACCGAAAGTCCTAGCAGACTGGCGCCGGAGAGAAACGGAATGCGAATCTCGCCCGCCCGATCAAACCGGGTGATGACGGCGACGCTGTGCTTGCCCAACGCCACCAACCGATGTTCGACCACGCGAATGCCAGCCGCCGCCGCGAGGGTGAGCGCGAGAATTTCACCGGCGGCAATGTCGCGGGTGTCATCGGGTTTGGGGAACTTGGCCAACGCGAGCCGACCATCGGCGAGGCTGACCGCCGACTTGGGCCGCGCGCCGCCGAGGGGCGAACCTGCGCCGAGCAGAAAACGCAGATCCGCCGCCGTATCGGAGTTGGCGTGGATGGCGTCCGCCGCGCGCAGCAGGGCTTGGAGGCGGATCAGCGGCGGCAATTTTCCGGTGCTGACGGCCAGAAACGGGTTGGTGGCATCGGTCCGGAAGCGGAGGGCACCGAGACGGGAGTGGTCATCGAGCGCCAGCACATAGTCAATATCACGATAGGGTTTCTGGTCGAGCACCTGCTTGCGCACGGCGCGCTCAATCAGGATGCGCCCCCAGCGATCCGGACCACAATCCTGAAGCGCCCCGAACAGAACTGGACTGTGTCGGGCTCCGGGTTGGAGTGGGAGCAAGGTGGGATCAATGGCAAAGGCACCCGCCTGTTTCAGCCATGCCGTCGCATACTCAAACGCAACGGATGGGCCACGATCGGCGGCATGAAGTCGACCAACGAAAGCAGTCTGCCCCTGCCAGTCAATGTGAATTTCCCAGCTCATGTGCGGGGGCGGCAAATACGTTTTGGCAGCCGGCGCTCGTCCAGATTGAGGGCCAGTTCGTCGCTCGCGGGTGCGGCTAGATTGGCCAGACGGTCATGCAACTGCAGCACGAAGACGGCGGTGGCCAACGTGCCCAGCGCCACCGTGGGATCGCCGCGCTCCATCCGCCAGAGCGTATCGCGGCTGACAAAGAGTCGGCCTGCCATGTCGGCGGTGGCGATGCCGCGCTTGCGCCGGGCAAGCGCGAGGTCGCGGCCCAGTTTGTGTAAGGCGTGAGCGGCGGGCAACGGAATGGTTGGGGCCGATGACATGGTTAAATTGTCCGATATAGCCGACTTAATGTCAAATTTTGTCTGATATAGCAGCTGCTATTTCCGCGTTTCAATGGCCCGATGCCGGTTTGACAACCACGCTTCGGTAAGCCGCACAAACCGGCCGCGCGGCCCGTGTGGTCTTGCGACTACAGGCCGTGCCGTTCACCGACACCGCAACTGAAGCTAATGTCTGGTATCGTGCTCCTATCCTCGATTAGCTCTCCCTGTCGAAGTGCGCGGCTGCGATGTGGAACGTGTGCGCGAGAGTTTGCGGCGTTTTTATTAAAACCGATTGATTTGGTGATTTTTTAGCTATTCTTGTGCGAGGTCGCACATGCGCCAGCGCGTCAGCGACACGCCCAAAGACAAACAGGAATTCGTGGCGAGCGTGGTGAATGGATAATGCCCGCCAATTCAAAATTCATGGTTGCTCCACAGCACGATAATAAAGGCCCGGGCTGCCCTCCAGCGGCGCGCCAATATAATGGATGACATTGGTGGTCGGCGAGTTAGTGAGCACAGGAGTCCAATCGCTGAGGTTCGTGGACATATAAATGGTGATAGGGTAAAGACCCGAGGCGCCGTTTAAACTCAGGGCAATGCTGCCATTGGTTAAAATCCCGGAGCGGTCTGGAACAGCGAACGCCAACGGTGGAACCGAGAGGCTCATTGCCGGACTCGTAATGATGCCCACAGGATTGCTGATGACGACGCGGTAAAGGCCCGAATTCATCCAAAAAACATTCGAGATCGTCAAAGTGGAATTAGTTGCCCCGGCAATATCGGTGCCGTTGAATTGCCATTGGAAAGTCGCGAGCCGGTTGGCGAATTGTCCGGCGGACAAAGACGTTGACGCACCCGCCACCAGCGCGCGTTGAAGCGGTTGCCCTAAACCGGCAATGGTGTGAACGGCCCCGGCAGCAATTGGGCCAATGCTTTGCGTTATCGTCGGCACCAACGTTTGCGAAAAATTCGTGCTTCCCCAGGCAATCACCTTTCCGTCAGCCCGGACGGCGGCAAAATGATCGTCGCCGGCGGTAATGGCCGAAACATTCGTCGCTGACGCGGGGATGTTGGTCTGACCATACAGATTTTTTCCCCAGGCAATCAGACTGCCATCGGGGCGCAAAACAAGGCTGTCGGACCTGCCGGCACAAATGGCGATGACATTGGTGCAGGACAGCGGAATACTCACCGAATTGATCCCGGTTTCGACTACCGTGCCATCCGCGCGGAGAGCGAGCGAATGGCTTCCCTTAGTCGAAAGGAACATCACGTTGGTAAAACTCACAGGCAGGATGGGAGCCGCGCCCCATTCGACGATGCTACCATCGGGCATAACCGCCTGGCTGAACCCGGCGCCCGCCGCCAGCGCAACGGCACCTTGAGCGCCCACGGGCACATTGGTCTGGCCAACGGAACTGTTGCCCCAAGCGACCACGGTTCCGTCTGCTTCCAACGCCAGGCTGTGAGAGTCGCCCTCCGCAACGGCAACGACTTGGTTGAGAAAACCCGGGACATTGTTTTGATTGTAGGAATTATCTCCCCATGCCGCCACAATGCCATTATTTAGCAACGCCAGATTGTGGTCGCCACCGCTGGCCAACGAAACGACATTGGTCACAGTCGCCGGAATAGTGATTTGGCCGGAAGCATTGCTGCCCCACCCAATGATCGGCGTTACCGACAGATTTGCTACCAGTCCAGTATATGAACCGAAGTTATTGGTAATGATCAGAGTTAACGCCCCGCTGTCCGCGAAAGCTGTGGGATCGAAACACAGGGATGATGAGTCCGTGCCACTGACCCGCGAATCATCCGCCAAGTTTACGCTATTTAATTGCGCTTGCAACGACAGCGGTTGAGCGCCAATTGCCGTCACTCCAAGACTGAGTGCCGTTCCAACGAGAGAGTTCTGCGTTGCCGGCTGGGGGCTTACAAAATAGGGCGACGAATCTATGCGCAAGGAACTCGCAGTGCTGGCGGCTTGAGATACGAGGTTACTGGCCAATAGATAATAAGTTCCGGCGGCGGAAATTTGCACATTTTCAAGCTGGAGCCAGGCATTTGTGGCCCCTGCAACCGGAGTGGACCCGTGATACCATTGGCAAGCGATGGGAAAAGTTCCAGCGATATTTGCCTTCAACAAAGCGTTCCCACCCACATGAGAGACAATGGGTTTGGTCTCCCACTGAACTTGGGGGCTGCCATAGCCGACCATGGCCAATTCGTGATCCTCGCCGCAGGACAAACTAGCGACGTTTGCCAAGCCGGAGGGGACGTTTGTGGTGCCAAAATAATTTCGGCCCCACGCAACCAAGGAACCGTTGTTCAGGCGCGCCATGCTTAACCCATATCCGGCCTTGATCGCGTTGGCGTTCGTCACGAACAGCGGCACGTTGCATTGGCCGTAGGAATTATCGCCCCAAGCGACCACATGACCGTCAGCCGTCAGGGCCAGACTATGTTCCCAGCCGGCGGCGATGGCGACGGCATTGGACACGGATGCGGGCACCGTGTATTGCGAACCCCAAGCGACAATTGAATGGTCTGCGCGCAGCGCCAGATTGTGGTAATAACCGGCGGCAATCGCGACGACATCGGAAAGATTCTGCGGCACGTTGGTTTGCCCATAATCATTATTCCCCCAGGCGATGACCGTGCCATCGTTTCGCAACGCCAGACTATGGGCCCAGCCGGCGGCAATGGCAGCCAAATTGGTGGCCGAAAGCGGAACATTCGTTTGCCCATCGGCATTCCGCCCCCAAGCGATTAACGAGCCATCGGCGACTAAGGCCAAGCTGTGATCGCTGCCCGCCGCGATCGCAACGACGTTGGTTGTTCCGCCAGGCACGTTGGTCTGCCCATCCCAATTCTTTCCCCAAGCGATGACCGTGCCATCGGCTTGCAGAACTACATTGTGAAAGGCCCCCGCCGCCACGCTGACCGGATTCTGGATTCCAAGGGGGACATCGCATTCGCTTTCCAGATCACTGCCCCATGCCCCGACGGCGGAATAATAATTCGGATTTGCCAACACGCTGAAAGTGACTAGCAAATTGGTCGTGACCCAAGACGAAGTCGTCGTCACAAGGGCATAAACACCCCCATCGGAACCCTGTGCGTTAGGTAATAACAGGTAACTATTAGTTTGCCCGGCCAAGGCAACCCCGTTATGCGTCCATTGATAAGTAACTAACGAGGTGTTTTGAGGTGGAGTGCTGTAAAACAACTGGCTGCCAAGATTGACGGACAAGGTAGCCGTAATTTGTGCCGGTAGCGGCGGCCCGGAAGCCACCATGGCCAAGTTATAGTCTTCGCCAGCAGCTATCGCGCTGACATTAAATAAACCGGAGATATAGTTTGTGATCGGCTGCGTTAGGTTGCCCCACATCAAAACGGTGCCATCGGAGCGCAAAGCGAGGCTGTGATACCAGCCGGCCGAGATGGCGACGATGTTCGTCGCGGCCGCCGGAACCGTGGCTTGGCCGTAGGTGTTGTCGCCCCAGCTGACCAGAGTTCTGTCGGCGCGCAGTGCCAGACTATGCCCCCAACCCGCGGCGATCGCCGTGACATTGGTAGCCGTGGGCGGAACATTGGTTTGCGATCCCCAAGAAACTACGGTGCCGTCCGTGCGCAAGGCCAAGCTGTGGTTATATCCGGCGGCAATGCTCATGACCTGGCTCGCCAGAAAGGACACGGAGGATTGTCCACTGTCGTTGTTGCCCCAAGCGATGACCGAACCGTCCGCGCGCAAGGCGATGCTGTGAGCCCAGCCGGCTGCCACGCCCACCACGTTGGTGGCCGAGGCCGGCACGTCAACCTGTCCGTCCCAATCTTTGCCCCAAGCAATAACCGAACCGTCACTTCTGATGGCCAAACTGTGTTCGCCGCCGGCGGCAATGCCGATGACGTTGGTGGCCCCGGCTGACACATTCGTTTCGCCAAACCAATTTCTGCCCCAAGAAATGACCGAGCCATTTCCCAGCAGGGCGAGACCATGAAATGGCCCGGCGGAAATGGCCACTGGATTGACTATCCCCATGGGTAGGTCGCACTGGCCATCGCCGTCGTAGCCCCAAGCGCCCACAGCCGAAGAGCTGGCTGGCGACGCGAGGACATTAACTGTCGCCACAAAATTTGTGGCCACGCCGAAACGATTGGAAACCACCAGTTGATAACTGCCTCCACTCGCGCTATTCACGTTGAACCGAACCAAGGATCGGTTTGTGCCTGCCGGAGTCAAATTCCCGTTTTGCAGCCATTGATAAGTCATCGGCAATGCGCCCTGCACGATGGGATTGAGCACCAGCAAGCCCCCAAAGTTCACCGACAGCGATGAAATTAACTGGCCAATACTTGGCGGGCCGGAAGCAAGCAGGGCCAGATTGAAATCTTCGCCGGCGGCAATTCCGGCGATGTTCGTGAGTCCTGCCGGCGTGTTGGTGATGGGTTGAAAGGCTTTGCCCCACACCAAGATCGACCCATCCGCCCGCAAGGCAAGGCTGTGATACCAGCCCGCGCTAATGGCCACAATATTTGTTGCCGCCGCCGGCACGGTGCTTTCACCGTAGGTGTTGTCGCCCCAACCGATGAGGGTTCCGTCCGCGCGCAATGCCAGACTGTGTCCCCAACCAGCCGCGATCGCCGTCACGTTGGTTGCTGCAGAAGGCACTGTGGTCTGATATCCCCAGCTCACAACATTGCCGTCGGCCCGCAGCGCCAAGTTATGGTAATAACCGGCGGCGATGGCCGTGACTTGTCCCGCCACAAATGGCACCGCCGCTTGCCCATAGTCGCTGTTGCCCCAAGCAACCAGCGAACCATCGTCACGCAGGGCCAGACTGTGTGTCCAACCGGCAGCGACCGCGACAACATTGGTTGCGGACACCGGGACGTCGCACTGCCCGTCCCAATCTTTTCCCCACGCGATGACCGAGCCGTCACTCCTGGCAGCCAAGCTATGTTCGCCGCCCGCCGCCACCGCAACGACGTTGGTTGCGCTGGCGGGCACGTTGGTTTCTCCAAACCAGTTCCGGCCCCACGAGGTCACAGTTCCATCCCCTTTGATAGTCAGGCTGTGGAATCCGCCGGCCGCAAAGGCCATGACGTTGGCAAGGCTGGGTGGGACGTTGGTCAAACCATCGGGATTGACGCCCCAGGCCGCGACCGTCTGTCCCCAAGCGGCGCTGGAGCCCATTAACACCACAGCCAGGTTTATGACAAAAATCGCCTTCCTGCGGAATCTCCCTTTTGTTTTCATCGCTTGTGTCGGTGGAGTTTAATCCGATTTCCATTTACGTAGTTTGACTTAAGACGCCTTTGCGATTTGAATTTAAGTTAAATTACTCGGGGAAGTTGAACGCGCACATCGCGGAGTTGGTGCTGTTTTGCAAATAGGTGTGCAGGCCGGAAATCGAGACGGACTGGCAGCTACCGTCGGCCATGCCGAGGTTGCCGGATTTCTGGTGCAGGTCGTTGGCCGTCCACGCCCACGCACCGGCACCGACTCCCCAAGCGGTGGCCGAAAGCTGGACGGGTGTGACAGGCGACGACGGCTGGGAAGTGGCGGAAGCGCCAAACCGATAGGATGCTGCTCCGTTGTTGGCCGTCGCGGTCTGGTTGCCGATGTTGCCGTCGCCGGTCATTACATCCTGCGGATCGGCTTCGGACGCGTCGCCATTGATGAAATAGCTGATTTTGGTCATACCGCTTTGGGGCGCTCTTTGGCCCGCAACTGGAGTCGAGCATCCGAGCAAGTCACCATACGAGAAGTTGGTGGCATAACCGTTGCCGGCCCAGTGGTAATTGTCAGCTGGACAGAACAAGACTTTGGGGGTTACCAACTGGTTGGACATCACCATGAACACCATGCCGGGATTGTTCGGATTGGGAGCGGTGATGCCGGCACCGTTGGCGTGGCCGCAATACTCATTGGCACCACCGGACGAGTAAGAGACTGCCTGAGGGTATCTGGAGTTGTGGCTCGCCTCCCAAGTTCGAAAGGCCAGCCCGATTTGTTTCAGATTGTTGATGCAGTATATCTTTTGGCTGTTTCCTTTCGTAGCGGCCAAAGCGGGCAGCAGCATGGCAGACAATACTGCGATAATGATGACAACCACCAGTAGTTCGATGACTGTAAACGCTTTCGTTGATTTCATGGTTGGGATTGAAGTTGAATTTTAACGAGACTCTTTTAAGTTGTGTAACAAAACACTTCTCCTGCCGATCCGAACTAACGACAGACGCCGAGGCGAAGAAGTGGCGAAAGCATCGCACTGCTTTCCATTATAGCTCATGCCACATTATAAGGTTCTTGCGTGGATAAGGCAATAATAATTGCAAGAAACTAAATTTACAAAACCTCTTGCCAAACCTTTAAATTGCGGCCGTTTGGCGCGGGAAAACGCCATGGCAACGTGATCATGCCGTTTTCTGTGACCCATTTGGTAATTATAAGGATACCCTTTGCCGTCATCGCCAGATTGACTTGGCGATTGTGGCGGGATTGATCCATAGGCTGTTCAAACGGCGAACGGGTTGTTGCATGAAGCTTTAGCATCGGTGCTGTGCACCTAGGGTGACCAGCCCGGCTAGGACGTTTCTGTAGCATAAGCGGCGATTGAACGGTGCGGACGCGTCATGGGTATGACGGTGCAGGCGGCTGGGTTAATCACCCGCCGAGTTCATGTCGAGATCGGGACTTTCTCTTTTTAAAATCGCAGTCTTCAAATTACAGGTAACGTGGCGGGCTCAGTTGCCCATCAAAGAATCAGTAGTTTGACAACACTCGATAGAATCTGTGCCCCGACGCCAAGGTTGAATCCGTCAGATAACCGCGATTGCCGACGATGGTGACCGCGCCGGCCAAGTTGTGCCAAACTGGATCTAATAGGTCGTCTTTGGATTGCACGCTGTAGGTCCGGTCTGCCGATGCGGGCCAGTTGATCGTGGGTGTATCATTGGTTACAGTCACTGCGGCATACAAGAAGGCAAAAGCAAACACGTCGTTAAATTGGTTGAAATCGCCCGCGATCAAATCATTTCCCCAACTGCTGAAGGCCACCGTATGTCCATCGCCGCTGAACATCGGCGGCAAGGAACGGTTGTTCGCGGAAATATAGCCGTAGGCACCGGAACTTAGGATGGTGTTGGTGCCCGTTGTCGTGTCAAAAAGAAAATCTTCCGGCAGGCCATTGGTGTCGCCGACTACCAGATTGCTCGCGGCGCTTCGATAAATGATGAACCGTCCATCGGCGCTAATATCCGGCCCATCCGATGTTGCATTACCGGAGTCAACCAGATTTGCCGCGCGGCTCACCAGCAAGTTGCTCTGGGTTTGAAAATCGTAAAGATACACTTGGTTGGTGCCAGCGGTCGTGGAGTGCATGGCATAGGTCAAGAACCGGCCGTCGGCGCTGAAGCGAAGCCCGGGATGGGAATAAATGATATAGCCGGAGCCGACGGAATAAACCGTGTTCGACGCGCGATCCCAAATTGAAATCGAAACGGAGCTTGAGCCCGCCATGGTTGCAATGCGGTTGCCATCCGGGCTGATGGCAAGCGCCTGGATGGTTCCCGACATCGAACGGTTGGTGATCTGCTTGGTCTGTTGCGAATCCCAGACATAAACAACAGACCCACTGGCGCCCGCGAACGCAACGAAGTGTCCGTCGCGCGTCATTGCGGCGCAACCTTGGCCCGCCGTGATCAGCGCGTAATTCGTGCCATACTGCCGGTCACGCAGAAAGAGATTGTCCGTGCCGCTGAAAGAGCCGGCGGTCAAATTGCTGGCTTTGCTGACAAACAAAAGGAATCGTCCATCCGAACTGATTGTCGGCGAATACGAATCTTTATTTCCTTCGCCGGTGCCAACGGAATTTGCGCTTACCAGCATCGTGGTCTGCGTCTGGAGATCGCGGATGAAAACGTCGGTGGACTTGTTCGTGTCCACGGAGATCAGATTGGTCGCCGCGCTGGTGAAGGCCACGTAGCGGCCGTCGCCGCTGATCACCGGTTCGTAGGAAATCCCGGAGGCGGGGTTTCCCAGAGTGGCCACGCTCACAAATTGATTTGTCCCCGCGAACAGATCACACACATAAACGTCCGAGCCGGCTGGACTAGGATTGCCCGGTGCCAGACCATCGGCACTGCTGGCGAATGTGACGTAGTGTCCGTCCTGACTGATCGGTTGACTCGACAAACTACAGGAACCGACGCCCGTCAGTGATGGCAAAATGGGTTGTCTTGCGGAAATTAGCTCGGCGAATCCGTTGGTGACATTGCGCAGGAACACGTCGTAGTCGCGATTATCATCGTTCATTACCAAACTGCCGATCGAGCTTTCAAACACCACGCATTGGCCGTCCGCGCTCACACCCAGGCTCAACATGGAACCGTCGCCAACGCTCGCAGCATTGGTATCAGAATTGATGAGAATGGTCGCTCCTCCCGAAACGTCGCGCAGATAGGCAAAGGGACCACTGCCTGACGCATTGGTGGCTAACTCGGCGCTGCCACTAAAAAATGCCACATATTGGCCGTTGGAAGAAATCATCGGCTGGTCACAGAAATTCCCCGCCGGCAGAACATTATTAGTGTTGGCGCTGACGAGAATATTCGTGCCTGCTTGCGCATCCCAAAGATAAATCGCCGTGTTCGTGCCCGTGTTGCCGGTTATGTTGGCCACATACGCGACGAACCGTCCGTCCGGCGTCATGTCCAGGTCTTGAATGTTCTCGAATGGTCCCCATGGAAAATAGGCATTCGTATGCACCAGATCAGTCAAACCCGTAGCCCGGCTGTAACGAAGAATAATGCCGCGCGCGACCGCCGTGGGCGAGTTGGTGCAGACCTCGAACGCGATGTAAGTGCCATCGTCGCTCATGCGCAGGTTGCAGGGAACCGCATTGCTCGAACCAGTCACCGATTTAAACAAAGCTCGCGCGCCAACACTGATCCATGCCGTAGTGCCCGCGACCATGTCTCGCTGAAAAATTTCTCCGCCGTATATCTGCCCCGGAACCAAGTTGGTTGCCGAGCTATAAAAGGTTACGTAATGCCCGTCAGGCGTGATCGCCGGCGTGTCGGAAAGTGATTGGTTAAGGCTATTCGTTGCTTTGGCGCCCACGCTGGCCAGTCGCGTCGTCCCGCTCAACAAGTCGCGCACAAAAATGTCCGGAATGCCGTTCGCATCGCCGGGCACCAAATCCGTCGCCGCACTCGCGAACGCCACATAACGTCCATCCGGCGTCATCGCGGAACTGTAAGACGCGCCATTGCCGCAGACGCCGTTGGTGTTGGCACTGACGAGGATCGTGATTCCATTGACCACGTCGCGAACAAACACATCGCTCGCCGAGTTGGTGTCGCCGGAAACCAAATTATCGGAGGCGCTTTCAAACAGCACAAATTGTCCGTTCGACGAAACGCCCACGGGCAATGCGTCCTGGTCACCGCCGCCGGTTCCCGCCAGATTTGCGCTCACAAGCACGGTGGTGTTGCTGGCGCGATCACGCAGAAAGACATCGAGGGTGATACCCGGCTTCTGAAACGGCGTATTGCCGGCAGTCAAAGCGAGATTGTTTGCCGAACTGGCAAATAAAACATAACGTCCGTTGCCGCCGAGGATTGGCATCAGCGAGTCGCCGCCACCGCTGGCCGATGGTGCGACGGCACCGTTTCTTTCGGACACGAGTTGCAAAGGAACGGCTGTGGCCGACAGGGCAATCAATAAAACAACAAGGATGGCGATGGTTTTCATAAGATCATCCGGCTTCACGGGACGGAACCCGTGGTGAAACTGCGCGTCGCGTGCCAGGCAAGCCAGAACCAGTCCTGATACTCCAAACCGGCCGCAGGTAGCTTTTCATAGGCAGGGCTGTTTAGGACAAACAGTTTGCTTTTCCAACGATGCATCTCCGTATGGCCGTCGCAAAACCCAAAGCCGCCCGCGTTCTGATGCCGCGTCGAAGGATAATCAATTATCGTTGGGGAAGCGGCGACGACGGCAATGCTGGAGTCATTAATGCTCAACGGATCTTCATCCGCATAAATCCAGATGTCACTCGGGCTACAGTTTTTGAAGCCGGTGGATTTGCCAAAGGTGGCATATTGCGATGGGGTTTCGATGTGACTGCCCGTCAGCCACGGACCGGGGACAGAGGTTGTGGGCCGGCCAGAATGACCGCCCCCGTTCAACCACGAGGCATCCACCGTCCCGACGCCTTGATTGGCTGAGATGCTACGCACCACTGGATTTGTTTTGCCGTTGTAGATGCAAACGCGCCAATCCGCCGGACATTTAAAAGGCACCGCGTTGCTGGCAAGATAGAGTGCCAGCGAGCTATACGTCGGATTCGTCAGATATGTGGCGTTGCCCGCATCCGTAGAATTCATTGGGCTCCCAGAATACCATCCCAATACATTGCCGGGGCACCAGTCGTAGCCAGCAATGGTGTTGGCATCGTCAGGGTTGGGCGGATAAAAATCATGGTTGTCGCTCGCATACATCGCGCAAGCTTTGACCATCTGCTTGAAGTTGTTCATGCAATACACCGCCTGCGGCTTGACCTTGGAAAATCCCAGCGTCGGGAGCACCATCATGACCAAGATGCTGATGGTGGCGATGACCACCAATAACTCCGTCATCGTAAATCCGCCGTGATTTGTGTGCTGGAATGCACGAGGGGTGAACGCAACGCCTTTTAATTCTGATTTCATAGGCTGCCAATTTGATTTTAAAGCATTTAATCGGGACTTCCCATCTGGTCTTTGGCCCGCGACCCGCGCGGGCTTTTTTGTGATTCTCTTCCTGCTTCATGGATTTGCAAGTCATTTTCCAGTCCACCATCGGATTCTCTCGGGCAAAGTCCGCGCTTCCCTGACATTTGAGCCATTCACACACTCTTGCACTTCTTGTAAAGCCACCTTCACGATGGTTGCTGGTATTTTGACGTGCTCGGTCTTCATCCTGACATCGCGGTTGCCAAAAACCGGCACCAAACCCACCAGCGATGGCACGGTGACTTCCTCGCGTTTCACTTGCGCCCGATGCGCCGCTATGCTTTTATGCACTGGCTCACGTCGAAGCAACAAGCGTGTGTGCTGAACTGCCAGCCATATGATGCGCCCACTTTCTTGACGGTGCCCACTCAAGCCCGCCGCCTTCGCCCTCTCAGTCCAAGCTCACCTGTAACTGTGCAACGTCACGTCAGCAATGCCCAACCGCCGGTAGACGGAAGGATCATTCAAGCTTGCAATTCGCTCGGATGAGGCAAAAAGTGGGTTTCATGCAGCCAGTGGCTCAAAGGTTTACTGAACCATCGCCCGGTAATACTTCGCGGGCTGCGTGGACGCATCTGAATCAATAAATTGACTAGTGCCGTTGGTGAAAACCAGATTAGTGAGAATCAGCCAAGACGCTGCCAAGTTGGTTGTGGCTTGGATTTGAACCGAGGGCCGTGCCAAGCCAGTTAGCCAGAACTGCGGCAGCCCGTTGGAAAGCAAGACCGAACTGATTGTCGGTGGCACAACTAGTTTGCCCATCAAATCATGTGTCCGATCACCTGATAATCTCCGGCCTGCCCAGCCGTCAGCAAGTTAGCACAAACACTTTGTTGGTCTGGCCGTTTATTGGCGAGTTAGTGAAATACCATTGATAGCAAAACAATCCATGTTACGTAATTTCAACAATCGATCGCAAATACACCAAATCTACCTGCGTTGGTCACAGTCACGGCCTATCCCAGCAAAGAGACGATTTGCATTTGAGACCGAGGCTCGAAATTATACCCGCTCAGGATCGTTTGTGGCAGTTTCTTCAAACAGCCGGCTAAAAACATCCGCAATCGCATAGAGGGTGACGACAATCTCTTCTGTAAGCGGATGATTCAATAGGCCGGGCTGCCTGAGCGTCTCAATGCAAGCGGCCCTTCGTTCCGCTTACCTGCCTTGGCGACGCAAGCCGGCACCGCCTGGAAGAATCTGCCGGGTTGAGAATTTTCAAAAGTTTTTCGTCAATCCAGCAGCACGAGCTGCGGCACGGTCGCAGGAAAAGTTTAAGGGCGGGAAGGTGAAATGCCGTTGCCGTGTCCGCAAATCCCAGGCGGCTAAATGCAGAACGAGCGCGATTCAGCAACTCGAAAAGTGGCAGCAAAGTGGCAGCGTTAAAATAATTCTACTTAAAACCGAAGAGGTGGAAACATTACATAAGCCTTACTACCATTGACTTTTTAGAGTGGTGCATCCGGCAGGACTTGAACCTGCAACCGCCTGATCCGAAGTCAGAAGCTCTATCCAATTGAGCTACGGATGCATTTATTTATCGCGCATGGTTCCATACCTCTTCGTCTGAAAAAACTTTCCGGCCGCAATGGCGAACGCGCTTGCGGCGCGCGAAAAGTCTGGCCACCAAACCCGGCAATTGGGGCGAGAGGTTCTCGGCAAAAAGCCGTTTCATGCCGCGACGGTTAATCGCCAGTTTTGATCAACGGCTAAAGCGAAGCAAGCCTGAATATCTTCAGTGGACAAATCCGGAAAACCGCCGAGAAGGTTCTCAATCGTCATCCCGCCGGCCAGGTATTCGAGCCGACGACCTTGCTGGATTTGTTCGGTGGCCAAGGTCGTTCGATTCCCAAACAACTTGTTTCAAGAATTTTATCGTGTTAATTGTAAGCACACTTGGGGAACGACCTTGTTCTGATTGCCGGGAGCAGCTGGGAAGTGGTTCTTTCTGTGCGTTTCCCCGGTGCAGACCGGCAGGAAGTCTCGACTTCCCTGCCGGCTTCGATTTTCAGGCCGGATCAAGACAAAAGGAGAGCCGCGGACCTAGCCGCGGCTCTCTCTGATTCAGACTGATTGCAACTTATGGGTTAGCAACGCGGAAGAACATGGCGTTGCCCGTGACGGGGAGGGTAACGGACCCGCCCGTGCCGACTTGCTGCCAATTCACGCCCGCTCCGGTCAGTGCGGGGCTGGCCAGCAGGCGGCCCGCGCTCGGGGTCCAAGTGACCGTGATTTGATTTCCCGCCAGCGTGGCTTTCAGGACGGGTCCGGCCGCGACATAGCTCGAGTTATAGCTATCGTAATCCACGGTGTTCAGAAACCGCAATTGAGTCGGGTCGGTGCCGAAGGCATCGTTATTATGAGCCGTCGTGCAGAGGCCAACATAGACGACCGCCGGTAAGGCCGTCTGACTGCCGACCACCGTCGGGTCATTGGTTGCCTGCAACGTCCAACTCGTGCCGTTCGTGGAGTAGAAGGCAGACAGGAGATTCCCAGTGCGTTTGAGACGCACCCAAGCGTTCGGGTAAGCCGGCACCGGACTGGACTGGAAGTTCCAGCCGCCGCTGCCGCCGCCCGTGGTGTTGCGCGCGTTGCATTCCACCGCATTGGCTCCGAAACCAGAGTTGTCGGGCGCGTTGATGCCATCCGACGACACCGGGTCGTTGATGATGTTCCAATCTCGGCTGCTCGCGTCCAAGGTCTCGCGCACCATCAGGCCGCCCTTGGCCCAGTTGGAGGTGTGCTTGTTGTCCTTTTGGCGGACGACGACATCGAAGTCGTTAGTCTTCATTTCGTAGGCGAAGTTGAACCCATCGGCGTTGTTGTAAATATCGCTGCCTTCGCAAGCGATGGTGTAGGCATTAGCGCCTTCGACATACATCATGCCGGCAACGATCGGGTCCGAGCCAGCCACGCCAATGTCCACGTCTGTCAGCGGCGTCAGTTTGAGGGCGACCGAGGTATTGGCCACGGGCAGTCCGCCGCCCATGCCCGACAACAGGGCGCTGACCGTGACGTTGAGCGGCAAAGTGATGGTTCCCGTCACGCCCAAGGCGACACTCTTGTAATCATTGGTGTTGACGAGGACGGTCTGAATAGTCAGCCCGCCGCCGAGATTGTAGGTGCTCGGTTGAGCCAACATGACTGGATCCATTGGTGCGCTGAAGGCAACAATGATGTAGTTGGTCGGATCATAGCCAAAGGCCACATAGTTGCTGTTGGCGTAATAGGATGCGTAGGTCATCTGCGGCGCGCTGACGTTGACCGTGAGGCTGGCCACATGACTGGTGGCCCAGAGGATATTGCCGGAATTGTCGGCATAACCCAAGGCCCGCGTGGTGCAGTAGATCTGGGCACCGTTGTCGGTGGGCAGAACATTTGGTATGGAGTAAGTCGCCGCCGTGGCGCCAGCAATGGCCACATTGTTCTTATACCATTGGTAGGTCAGGAAGCTGCTGAAGTAATTCCGCCAATCGCCTTCCGGCCCAATGGGAGTAGTTGAATCAGTCCCGGCGGTAACACTGAACGAGGCGCTGCCATAGTTGTTCACCGTCAGGTTTTGCGGCTGGTTGGTAATGTTGACGTAAGTGCAGCGAGGGAAGTAACTTGCCACCGCGTTGCCCCGGATGACGCTCAACGTTCCGGCGGCCGGAGCACTCGGATAATTGGGATCCGTGGTCAACATGGCCGTCGCGGCGGCCCAGGTTCCGCCGCCACCCTGATGATGAACGAATTCCATGGCGTATTTCGTGCCGGCGACCAGCGCGATGCCGCTGGCGTAAGGTGTGGCCCCGGCCGAATTAACAAACGTATCGGAACGAAGCTGGGCACCACCTCCGCCGCTGTTCCAATTCAATGTTCCTGCATAGGAAGTTTGCTGTGCGATCATCTGGAGGTCGGCAAACGAATTGTCCGGGCTCAAGAATAGATCCGCAGAATCATCCGCCCCGATAAAAAATACATAGTTGCCTGAAGTCTGTGGAATGAAGAAGCCGACCTCAGCATCGCTGAAATTGTCCGCCACTTCCGTGCCAGTAATGTCAGTCTCGAAGGCCGGCGTTGACATGATCCAACTCGCGGAACCCGCAGTTCCCGCCTCGATCTGGCTCTGACTGGGGTTTCCACCCCAATATTGGTGGAGCGCGTATCCGGTCTCCAACACCTGGCCCCCCGCCACCGTCAGCGTGGCGGTGGCGCTGTTGGTCCAGATATCCACCCCGCTGTTGTTCACATAGCCCAGCGACCGAATCTGGCAGACAAACTGGTCGTTGTTGTCCGCCGCAGACACTGGTCCGATGGAATAACTGCTGCTGGTGGCACCGGGGATCGCCACCCCGTTCCGCAGCCACTGATACGCGATTTTGTTATTCCACAAAGCTGTGTCGTTGCCCGTGCCGCCGACGGCAACCTGCGAGTCGGTGGTGCCCACTACGCTAAAGGTGGCACGGCCGAAGGTGGCCACTGTCAGATTGGTGGGCTGTTGAACAAAACCCACGGCGAAGGACCGCGGCACGCTAATGGCAATGTTGCTGCCAACAAACTTGCTGGCAGAGCCGTTCGGCGGATTCGGGTCGCCCAACATGATGTAGGTCGCCTCGGCATTCTCGCCACCACCGGTGTCTTGGTGATCCATCTCGATGTAATAGGGCTGGCCTGCCGTCATGGGAATGCCGGCGGCCCAAGGCGTCGTGCCATTGGTCGTCCATTGATCCGACCGTTTCTGGGCGGTGGTTGACGCGCCATTGGCGGAGTTCCACTGCCACGCATTGTCCCAACCAGCTTCCTGCGCCACCAATCTCTTGTGGGCGGGAGTGGAATCCGTGCTGACAAACAAATCACTCTGATCGTCGGAATTGACAAAGAACACATAATTGCCGCTCGTGGGCGGGTAGAATAACGTGCTCAATCGGTTGGCGTAATTGTTTCCGCTAGATCCGGTGGAATCCGCCTCGAAGGTCGGCGAGGTGATGATATTAGTGGAAATCCCCAGCGTGCCAGCTTCAAGCGCGGACAAGCCTTTACCATACCACCATTCCACCTTGACCCAGCCGTTTTCCAAGACGCCCGAGGCGACCTGCAGAGTGACTATAGAACTCGTGCTTGAAAGCCCGTTCATGACGCCGGTGGCCACACAGTAGTATTGCGCGCCGTTGGCCGATGTCGGCATGTTCGGGTAATAAAGAGTCGAGAAGATCGCGTTGGGAATGGCAACATTGTTGCTATACCATTGGTAAGTCGGATTGAATTCACCACCGGACAAGGCTGCGGCCGCAAAGCCGCCGCCGGTGCCGGCGGTCACCGTGGTGTTGGTAGGTTGCAGCGTCCAAGTCGGCGTCGTGTCCGGATAGCTCATGAAAGCCATGCTGAGGTTGGTGGCCGCTATTAGGCTTGGTTGGCCGTTGGTGAGTGAGTTCGCGTTCACTTGGGCGATGGTTTGATAGGTGACGCCAAAATTGTCACCGCCGCCGCCTTGAGAATGCACCAATTCTATGTAGTAGAGCTGGCCGGCGTTCAACAGATAGCCGCCGGCGCCTGGGTTCACGCCATTAGTTACATAAGTGTCCGAGCGATTCTGGTTCCAGTCGGGAGGATTGCCCCCGCCGGAAACGCCATTTGTGTCGGTGGCGAGCCAACTGTCCAAAGGTGCCCAAAAGGTTTGCTGCGCAATAACCACCTTGCCAGCGGGGTCGGTGCCGTTGGCGGTGTTGGTATTTAAAAGCAAATCAGCATTGTCGTCCACGTCCACGAAAAACACATAATGATCGGTAGTGGGTGGAATGAAGAAACCACTTGTGCGCGAAACATAGTTGTTGCCATATCCGCCTGGATTATCACCGTTCGCCTGCACAAATGTAGTGGTGGCGGGGGCGGTATTGCCCGCTTCCACCGCCTGGATGTAACTAAAGCTGTTGCCGCCACTGGCACTATAGATCGCCGTCTTCCAGCCATTCGTGACAATGACGCTCGCGGCCACCGCCAACGTTCCCGTGGCGCTGGTAACGGAGGCGACGGTCGTGTTGTAAGGTGGCGGCACGGTGGCAATGCAATAATAATGCGCACCATTGTCCGTAGCCGCAGCCAGCCAGGTGAGGGAAGTGCCGGTCGCGTTCGTAATGGCGACGCCGTTCCTATACCATTGATAAGTAGGCAGGACGACGTTTGGAATGGAGTTGTTCGTGGTCGCGAAGGCGAAGGACGCTTGGCTGCCAACATAGGTCGAGAAATTCGTGACTTGCACGGTCGTGTTGACGACTGTGGGTGGCGTAATGACCGAGAAGTTGGCGCTCACGTTGGCAACGGTGGCGTCCGCAAGCGAAGTGACATTGTTGTGCCCCGTGACAGCGATGCCGACTGCGACAAGGTTGGGCCACGCGGTCCCGGGAAAAGTAACACCGTTACCCCCGGTGGTGGTGGCCTTTGAAGTGTCAATGTCCAGGTAATCCGTCCAAGTAACATTGTCAGTGCTGTAATAAATGCTGAATATGCTGCCGTTACGATGAATCCTTAGCCACGTGTTCGGAAACACCGGATGCGGGGAGGTGCCAACTTGCTTCCAGTCAGCAGCCCCGCCGCTGGTGGCTCGAAACTGGTCAACCCCAAACTCATTGTCCCCGGTGGGCAGGGTGAGCATGTTTGCGATGAACGCGTCGCTGCCCTGAGGCCCAACCGTGGGATCAGCCAAGTCAACCATCAATTCAACTTTGGACCAAGTGGGATCAACGCCAACGAAGTTCTGCACCTGCATCGTCACATCCCAAGTGGTCCCGGAAGCCCAGGCGTAGCGGTAATGACATTGGGAGGTGTTGTTCCAGATGTCAGACCCGCCGCCAAAGATGTCCAACGTGCCGTCATTGTTAGTGGTGGTATACCCTGCCCCCAGCGGTCCGCCGAGATCGGTGTCAATCCAGTTTATTTGGGCGCTGGCGCGCGTGGCACAAAGCGCCAATACCGCCAGCGACAGCGAAGCCCAGGCGGTTCGCCACCCTTGTGACCGTGGTTTGAGATTTCCGGGGCCGGAGGTTTTCTCCGGGCACCGAGTGAGACCCGATGAGTTGGTTGATTTCATAATGATCTTGATCCGAGGTTTGACTTGCAGTTTTTGATTTTGTTTCGTGCTCTCCCAGAGGTCTCGCTCATTTCCGAACTACTGCCGGTTTTTGTGGCGTTAGGCAGCCACTTAAATCTGCATTTGCCTTTGTAAGCATGACCTCGTATTTATCCCACCTTTCCTAGCGCCCGGCACATTTCAGAAACGAAGATGAAAAAATACATCTTCTGCCGCTAAATTGCGTCAGGTCATTAGAAATGGGGTTAAACAACTTAAACACACCTGCTGGCGTTTGACAAGCAAAATGTTGCACCAACGCAATTCGCCAAAAACCTTGCCGATAAGACGCTTGGGGCAAGTGTTTGGGCGCGGTGACGTCGCCCGCTTGCTCTCGATGTTGCGGCGGCAGCGGTGGGGCATTTGGAGGCAAAAATGGTGGTTGTTCGCCCACGGCGAACGGCCCGAAAAACTTTTGGCCGAGGCACGGACGCCGATTTCGCGGCAAAAAACTTTTCGTTTGATGTCCGCGATTATGACCGGGTGCAGCAGTTGCGGCGCGAGCAGCTTGCGCCGCGCGAAATTTCCGTTGCCGTGCGGTTTGCCGATTTAAGCGAAGCCGCCGCGAAGCACCGTTTTTTTATGGCGCAGGCGCGCGACGAGATTGTTTGCGTGATATTCGCCGCGAAGTTTGCCGAGGATGTTGCGGGGCAGGAAAAATTGGTGCGCCAGCTCCGGCTCGCCCTTGCGGGCTTGGAGCCGAGGCCGGCGCAGCGCACGTTTTGGGATTGAGGTTTAGCGTTTTAAATTCACCCGGTTTTCCTCGTCGCCTTGCTCCCATACTTGCGTGCCGTCCCGCCAAATCCAAATTTTGCAACTGCCCACCAGTTTGACGCTGTAACACATCATGCCGTTGCGGTCGGGATGAACATATTCTTTCATTTCTTCCGGCACTTCCAGCAGCCCCGCTGGGTAAAGGTCAATCCGCTCGATGATGGGTGAAACAGTGATCGCAGTGACAGCCGCGTCTCGCGCGTTGCGCCGTCAGCAATTCCGTGATGCGTTGATGCTCCGCTTCAAAGCTGTCCACCGCGTATGGCTCGCGCCGTTGCTTTATCGTCGTCGTTTCCAATTGCTTTGCCAACCGCCGCGCGGCGGCTTGCCGCCGGCAGGAATCGTCTTCGACTTGCTGGAAACTACTGAGTCAGGTTTATGAATAGCAGTTAACGGCAGTTGCCTTTCACAAATGACACAAAAGTTGTTTTCATGTAGTTAGACATAATTAATTGGCTTATGCAAACCACACGAACATTTGTGAAAATCTGCGGCTAAAAATCAGCCGCCCAGCGAACTCGCGTCCGTCACGTCACCCTTGTTGAAATCCACATATTCCTCGGTCAGATCGGCGGCATACATCACTGCGTTCGCCGGGCCGAGATTCAGATGGATGTGCAGTTCAAATTCCTTCGGCGCCACGGCGGCGCACAATTCCTTGAACGTCGCCGGCGTCGGCTGGCCACGCTTCAGGCTCCACAAAATCTTTTTGCTGCCCGTCGCGGAATAGCCAATGTCAATTTTCTCCTCCACCACCGTCGCAGGCGAATAGCCAATCGCGTCAATAATGCGGCCCCAGTTCGGGTCGCCGCCGTGCCAACTCGTCTTCACCAGCGCGCTGTTCGCCACCGCGCGGGCGGCGTGGTCGGCATCCGAAATGTTGATTGCGCCGTTCACGCGCACGGTCACGACACGATGCACGCCCTCGCCATCGCGGACAATTTTTTTGGCCAGTTCAAGGCAGACATAATTAAGCGCGGACTGGAAAATTTTTAGTTTTGAATTTTTAATTTTTAATTTTTCATTGCCGGCGAGTCCATTTGCCAGCACCAAAACCGTGTCATTCGTGCTCATGTCGCCATCCACGGTGATGCGATTGAAACTATGCGCCACGGCTTCATTCAGCGCCGCCTGCAAAACTTTCGCGTCAACCGCCGCATCCGTCGTGATGAATCCCAGCATCGTCGCGTGCAATCCGCCGTGTGGCAACGTCGCCGGTCGCGCGCCGGTTGGCGACATTCCCGGTTGAATCATCCCCGCGCCTTTGCACATGCCGCCGATGCGCACCGTCTTGCCGCCGAGCTTGAATTCCACCGCGATCTGCTTTGGCTTCGTGTCGCTCGTCATAATCGCCTCGACGGCGTTGGCGGCGTGTTCAGCGGTTGAACCTAGCAGCGTCGCCGCTTCGATGATGCCGGCGCGGACATTGTCCATCGGCATCGTCACGCCGATGCGCCCGGTGGAGCCGACGAGCGCCGAGCCTTTCGGCAAATTCAACGCGCGTTCGGTGAACAAAACCATTTCGCGCGCGTCGGCCAAACCTTGTTTGCCGGTGCAGGCGTTGGCGTTGCCGGAGTTCACGACGACAACTTGCGCCGTGCCTTTTTTCATGCGCTCGACGCAAACTTTCACCGGCGCGGCACACACTTGATTCGTCGTGAACATGCCCGCGATGGTCGCCGGCGTTTCCGAAACGATCAGCGCGAGATCGCGCTTCAAGCCTTTGTTGGAGCCTTTGCCGGTGCCGAGTTTTTTGATGTCGCAAAACACGCCGCTGGCGCGAAAGCCCGTCGGCGCGACGATGGAGCCTGGAATTTCTTTGAATTGCATTTTCATTTTTAAAAATTGAACAACAAAGGAACCAAGGAACAAAGTCTTTTCCGGCCTTCGTTGCTTTGTTTCTTTGTTGTTAGATTTTCACCGCCGCAATTTCCAGCCGCACCATGCGGACGTGGATTTGACCAGCCGCATCCGGTGGATGCGTGGCGACGTAACGCTGCGTGACGGCGGCGATGAATTCCTCGCGCAGACTCGGTCGTGGCACAGGCATCTTGCCGGCGAGTTGCTTGTCCTCGTCTGGAACACACAGGCGAGATGCCGGGGCCACTACGTCCGGCACACGCTGAACGAACGGCAGCCACGTCGCCCGCAGCCACGTCGCAAAACCTGCCGCGCCGTCGTAAGTCGCGTCTTTCGGCGCGAGCTGGAGGGTTTGGATTTTGAAGCCGAATTTCGGCAGCCATTTTTCGTAATCGGCCGGGCTGTGTAAAAAATATGGCATTGCCATCTTGCGGAAAAAATCACGCCAGCGCTTCAACCTCATCTCCGGCCGCAGCGCCAGAAAAACCTCGTGCGCGTTGCCTTTGCCGCCGCAGGAAACGACCAGCCGGCCGCCGGATTTCAGGGCGGCAGCCGCGCCGCGCAGGATTGCCTGATGGTCATCCACCCAATGCAGGGCGGCATTGGAAAAGACCAGGTCGAACTTTTCCTTGAAACGGATTTCCCGCGCGTCGGCGATTTCAAATTTCAGATTTGAAATTTCAGATTTGGGAAAAGTCTTTTGCGCGAAGGCGATCATTTCCGCCGAGGCATCCGTGCCGGTAACGAAACCGTGCGGCACGGCCCGCGCGAGTTCCGCCGTGATTTTGCCGTCGCCGCAGCCGAGGTCGAGAATGTGTTCGTCACCGCGCAGCTTGAGCCGGGCGATGAGTTCGCGCGCCCAAGTTTGCTGCACGACGGAGTTGGCCGCGTATTCGGCGGCGTTCCAGACAGTTTTTGTAGCAGCCGAGGTAACGAGGCTCATTCTAATTTGAATCGGGACATGTTTGAGCCTCCTTACGTCGGCTGCTACGCACCAAATTTAAACCAGCCCGGCCGTTTCCGGCCAGCCGCAGATCAGGTTCATGCTTTGCACGGCCTGGCCGCTGGCGCCTTTGACGATGTTGTCCTCGGCGCTCATCACGATGAGCCGGCCGGTGCGCGGGTCGAGCCGCCAGGCGATTTCGCAGACATTCGTGCCGACGACATTTTTCGTGTCCGGCAAAGCTTTGCCTTCGAGCAAACGAACGAACGGCTCATGGCCGTAAGCTTTTGCGTAGCACGCGGAAATTTTTTCGGCGAGTTCTTCCATCGAAATCATTTCGCTCTTGGAACTCACAGCCGAGACGCCGGTGCCACTACAAAAATGTTTTTCCGGCGTGAGATAAAGCGTCGTCAAAATGCCGCGATTCACCGGAATCAAGTGTGGCGTAAATTGAATCGTCACTTTGGTTCCCGCGGCGAAGGAAAGTTGTTCCTCGATTTCCGACAAATGCCGGTGCTTCGGCACGCCGTAAGGGCGCACGCTTTCGTTGCACTCGCAAAAAAGATAATCAATTTCCGCTTTCCGGCCCGCACCACTGACGCCGCTCAAGGAATCAGCGATGATACCGGCGGACTTGATGAGTCCGGCTTTGAGCAGCGGGATCACCGGCAGCAAAATGCTCGTCGGATAACAGCCGGGCGAGGCGATGAGCAAAGATTTTTTGATTTCCTCGCGATAAATTTCCGGCAGGCCATAAACCGATTTTTTCAACAGCTCCGGCGCAGGATGGTCATGCGCGTAAAATTCTTTGTAGATGTCCGCGCTCTTGAGCCGGAAATCGGCGCTCAAATCAATGACCACGCAGCCGGCGTTGACCAGCGGCACCGCATATTCGGCGGCGACGCCGTGCGGCAGCGCGAGAAAAACCACGTCGGCCTGTTTTGCGAGCAGCTCGGCGTTTGGCTCGACAAAGCGGAGCGTTTTGGATTTCGGGTGGCTGGCGAATTTCGGAAACACCTGCGCGAGCGTCTGTCCGGCATTCGAGCGCGAGGTGACGGCGACGAGTTCCGCGTGCGGATGGTTCAGCAGCAACTGCACGAGGACTTCGCCGGAATAACCGGACGCACCGACGATGGCGACTTTTTTCGTTTTCATTTTCGAACTTTTAATTGAACAACAAAGAAACCAAGGAACAAAGTTTTTTCCGGTCTTGGTTGCTTTGTTTCTTTGTGGTTCAAACAAAAAACCCGCCGGCATTGGCCAGCGGGTTTGGTAAACTTTCCGGTGCGATCAACGCTTCGAGAACTGGAAGCGTTTGCGGGCGCCGGGCTGGCCGTATTTTTTGCGCTCGCGGGCACGCGGGTCGCGCGTGAGGAAACCTTCCGCCTTCAGCGCCGGACGGAGCGTGGCGTCAAACTTCAGCAGCGCGCGGGCGATGCCGTGGCGCGTCGCGCCGGCCTGGCCGTTCGGGCCGCCGCCGGTGACGTTCACACGCACGTCGAGCTTGTCCGCCGTGCTGGTAATCGTGAGCGGTGAGGAAACCGTGGAGCGCTGGGTGTCCAGCGGAAAATAAGTTTCAAACGTGCGGCCATTGACGGTGATCTTGCCGCTGCCGGTTGCGAGACGGACCCGGGCAATCGCAGTTTTGCGACGACCAGTGCCGAGGAATTCGATGGTTTTCGTAGCCATAACAAAATTTATTTAGCGG
>CAJAQO010000114.1 GCA_903944085.1 uncultured Verrucomicrobia subdivision 3 bacterium | reverse complement strand
CTGGCGATCAAACGCTCGCTCCGCGAACTGCTCGCCCAGCTCAAACAGCAGGGCAAAACGGTGGCGGCCTACGGCGCGTCGGCCAAAGGCAGCACGCTGCTGAACTTTTTTGAACTTGGCAAAGAGACTTTGGATTTCGTCGCCGACCGCAGCACTTACAAACAAGGCCGGCTGACGCCCGGCACGCACATTCCGATTCTGCCGCCGGAGGCGCTTTTGGAAAAGCGTCCCGATTTCACGCTGCTGCTGACGTGGAATTTCGCGGACGAAATTCTCGCGCAACAAAAAGCCTACCGCGACGGCGGCGGCAAATTCATCATTCCCATCCCCCAAGTGAAAGTTGTCTAGCCACAGATGGACACAGATGAAACACAGATAAGGGCGGCAAAGGATTTTTTGCTTCAGCCGGTCACTGAACATATCATCGGGGCCGCGTTTGAAGTCCACAATGTGCTTGGCTATGGGTTCCTGGAAAAGGTGTATCAACGTGCGCTGCAGGTTGAACTGCAATTGCGCGGCGTTAAAGTTGAACTCGAACCGTTGATCCAAGTTCAGTTCAAAGGAGTGATTGTTGGTGATTCCGCGGCGGATTTGCTTGTCGCCGACAAAATTGTTGTCGAGCTGAAAACTGATGCTGTTTATCAAAACCTTCACGAAGCACAGCTTTTGAATGAGCTTCGCGGCACCGGCATCAGGCTCGGCTATTTAATCAACTTTGGCCGGGAACGAGTGGAATACCAACGAATGTTTTTTTGAAAAATCTGTGTTTCATCTGTGTCCATCTGTGGCAAAAAAATGAAATTTTCACCGACTTCTCTGGCTGACGCGTGGTTGATTGAACTGGAATTGCGCGAAGACGAGCGCGGTTTTCTGGCCCGCACCTATTGCGAAAAGGAATTTGCCGCGCTGGGCTTGAACACGCATTGGCCGCAATGCAACCTTACGCTCACCAAGCAACGCGGCATGATCCGCGGAATGCACTTCCAGGCGGAACCGAAGCCGGAGATCAAACTCATCCGCTGCGCCGCCGGGGCAATTTTTGATGTGATCGTGGATGTGCGCCGCGATTCACCAACATTTGGCCACTGGGCAGGGTTTGAACTGTCCGCCGAAAACCACCGGCAGCTTTACGTCCCCGGTGGTTTTGCCCACGGCTTCCAATGCCTGACGGACAACTGCGAAGTGTTTTACCAGATGTCAGAATTTTATCAGCCCGGCCTCGCGCGCGGGTTGCTATGGAATGATCCAGCCGTCAATATCATCTGGCCGATTACGACTGCTACCGTGTCCGAACGTGACCGGCAACTGCCGCCACTCGCAGAATTGTTGTGAACATTTCAGCGGCCTGCTGGCTGGCGAAACAAGCACTGCGGATTGATTTTACTGCGGCCTTGGGTTGGGAACCTGCCAGCTATTATGCCAGTAAAGCGTCCACAAATTTTCCAAACCGACCGATTCAACATGGCCATCGTATAAAACGACGTTAATTCCACCCGGAAGCCTTTGAGCTGTTGGATAAGCAGTTGGGATTGAATTGGGCCGGCTGCCATGTCGGGCAATATCAATCCGCCCCATGGCCGTGTGCCAGGTGCCGTGATACAAATCCGTGTAGGGTGGACTATTCGTTTCCGGCCAGGTATCCACCCACATCGAGTCGCAGAACATCGGCGTCAAACTAGGTTGGCTGACTTGGGATTCCTTCTTGAAGGCTTTGGCATAATCAACCACTCCCCAAGGCTGGGGATTTATCCAGCCACCGGCGTAGAAATAGCCATTGATGGTATAGCTTCCCGAATCGTTGGTGTTGCCAGACACATTGCCCCAATACCAAGGAGTATCAACCGATCCATCGGAGAGACCGCCGCGACTGGCAATCGAAACTTCAGGCGTGACCGGGCAGATTAGCAACTTATTGACATTCGCGAAACCAGCGCGCAAGACATCCAGCCAAATCGGGCCGCTGCCGGGATAGGCAAACGTGGATCCATTGTCCGTGATATACATCACCTCCGAAAGACCCAACTGTCTGACATTGCTCAAGCAGAGCACATTCAAGGCTCTTTGTTTTGAGCGGCTAAGCGCCGGCAAAAGCAGGGCGGCAAGAATCGCTATTATCGCGATCACCACCAGCAATTCAATTAGCGTGAACGCCCGGATATGTTGTTTCTTTGATGTCAATTGATCTGTCTTGATCCAGCCAATAAAGATCCGCTCACGGCACAAAGGCAATCGGAAAAAGCCGACCCTATTGGTGATGAAAACATATTGCGAATGTGTCACATCTCAGCCTCGGTTGCGCTTCGGCACGCCTCGCACTAAATTGCTTCGCGTGGGCCATACACCAGACGGGGCGTGGCGGCGGTGAATGGCGCAATAAAACGGCCCCTGTTTCCGGTGTGCTGTCCTAATCTTAATCTTGATCTTAACCGTAATCGTAATCGTGGTTTGAAGCGGATTAAGATTGCGATGACGATTAAGATTAGGACGCTGTCGTTTCCAGTGGCCGTTTGCGTTTTGGTGCT
>CAJAQO010000113.1 GCA_903944085.1 uncultured Verrucomicrobia subdivision 3 bacterium | reverse complement strand
CACCTGGTCGAGCAGCTCGTGCAAAATGTGCTGCGAACCTTTCACAAAACAATTTGTGCCAGTGCAGACATTGACCTTCACCTTTTCCGCCGCCGGACCGTCGCCCAATTCGATGGTTTCGCCGGCGATGCGGCGGCGGTTGTGATAATGCGTGTGCAGCAAACGATGCGCGTTCTTGCCGCCGATCTCGCCGAGATGCCGCTGGTAGCATTCCGTGACGAAATGATTTTCCTGCGACTTGTGGAGTTCCATATTTTTGTCCACGTCGTAAAGTCCGCGCGTGCGGAGCTTGCGGATGTCGGGATCGCGCGACACCGGCTGGCCCGCGCCGCCGATGCAGCCGCCGGGACACGCCATCACTTCGATAATGTCGAGATCGCACTTGCCGCGCCGCGCTTTTTCCGCGAGCGTGCGGGCGTTTTTCAAACCGTGGACGATGCCGAGTTTCAACGTGATGTCGCCCACCGGCACTTCGACGATGCGCAAGCCATCCTCGCCGCGGACGGCATGGATGTCGGGATTCAACAATTTTTTGCCGGTGACTTTTTCCGAGGCGTAACGCAACACTGCTTCGCTCACGCCGCCGGAATTTCCGAAAATCACGCCCGCGCCCGTCTTGAAACCCATCGGCATGTCGAACGATTCCGGCTGCAATTTCGTGAAGCGCAAACCGGCTTCCTCGATCATGCGCGCCAGTTCCTGCGTCGTCAAAACGTGATCCACTTCCGCAATGCCGTCCTGCGCAAATTCCGGGCGCTTGGCTTCGAATTTTTTCGCCGTGCAGGGCATGATGGAAACCATCACGAGATTCTTTTTCTCCACGCCGAGTTCCGCCGGCAACAATTCCTTGACCAGCGCGCCGAGCATCTGCTGCGGCGATTTGCAGGTGGACAAATTAGGCAGCAGTTCGGGAAAATACTGTTCCGCGAATTTCACCCAGCCCGGACAGCAACTGGTGAACAGCGGCAGCTTTCCGCCCTTGGTTTTGCGACCCAAAAATTCATTCGCTTCCTCAATCACCGTCAAGTCGGCGCTGAACGCCGTGTCATAAACGCGGTCGAAGCCGAGCCGTTTCAAAGCCGCGACCATCTGGCCGCGCGTGGATTCGCCGGGCGGCATTCCGAAAAGTTCGCCGATGGCGACACGCACCGCCGGCGCGATTTGCACCACGACGGTTTTGGTCGGATCGCCGAGCGCCTTCCAGACTTCGTCAATTTCCTGCTTCGGTGTCAGCGCGCCGGTCGGGCACACGGCGGCGCACTGGCCGCAGTTGATGCATTCGCCTTCGCCCAAATCCTTGCCGAACGCCGGCAGCACCGCCGCGTCGTGGCCGCGATAAGCGAAATCAATCGCGCCGATGCCCTGAATTTCCGAGCAGAACCGCACGCAGTCGCCGCACAGCACGCACTTGTTCGGATCGCGCACGAGCGAGGGCGACGAGCGATCCACCGGCATTTGCTTGTGCACGGGCTGGAAGCGGACTTTCTCGATGCCGAGCTTGCGCGCGACATCCTGCAACTGGCACGCGGCGCTCTTGCCGCAGGTGGTGCATTCACGCTCGTGATTGGCGAGCAGCAGTTCGACGGAAATTTTCCGGATCTCGCGGATTTCCGCAGTCTGCGTGCGGATTTTGAGTCCCGGTTCAGGCGGCGTGGAACATGCGCCTTGGATACCGCGCCCGGCAATGTCCACCAGGCACAACCGGCACGCGCCATAGACGCTCAAGTCGGAATGATAACAAAACGTCGGCAGGTCAATGTCGGCCTTGCGGATCAGTTCGAGCAAATTGCGCTCGCCGTTGATGGGCACTTCGATGCCGTCAATGTTCAAGGTTTTCACTGCGGTGGCTGTTGTAGCACTCATGAATTTTTCAGTTCAAATTTTTGGGGTTGGATTTCAGACACCGACGACGGCATCGAGTTTGCAGGTGTCGGCGCAGACGCCGCAGACGATGCACTTGATTTGATCAATCACATGGGCTTGTTTCCGTTCGCCACTGATCGCGCCGACGGGACATTTCTTGCCGCAAGCCATGCAGCCTTTGCATTTCGCGGGATCAATGCTCGGCTTGGCGAGCGCCTTGCACTGGCCAGTCGGACAATGCTTGTGGAAAACGTGCGCGTCATACTCCGCACGGAAATAGCGCAGCGTCGAGAGCACCGGATTCGGCGCGGTTTTTCCAAGGCCGCAGAGCGAACCTTTTTGCACGGCGATCGCGAGTTTCTCCATCAGCACCAGCGTTTCGCCGGTGGCGCGGCCTTCGATGATGTCGTCCAACATCGCGAGCAACTGGCGCGTTCCTTCGCGGCACAAAACGCATTTGCCGCAGCTTTCGCGCTGGGTGAAATCCATGAAGAAGCGCGCGATGCTGACCATGCACGTTTTTTCATTCATCGCGACGAGTCCGCCGGAACCGACCATCGCGCCAACGCTGCGGAGCGAATCGTAGTCGAGCGGCAAATCCAGATGTTCCTGCGTCAGGCAACCGCCCGATGGGCCGCCAATTTGCACGGCCTTGAAACCATTCGGCTTCACTTTGCCGCGCCGGTCGGTGATGCCACCGCCGATATTCAAAACAACTTCGCGCAGCGTGGTTCCGAACGGAACTTCGATCAGACCGGTGTTGGCGACGTGGCCGGTGAGCGCAAATGTTTTCGTGCCGGGCGAAGCGGTTGAGCCAAGCTTGCGAAACGTATCCGCGCCTTGGTTGATGATGCGGACGACGTGCGCCAGCGTCTCGACGTTATTGATGATCGTGGGCTTGCCCCACAAACCGCTTTGCGCCGGGAACGGTGGCTTGGGCCGCGGCATCCCGCGCTGGCCTTCAATCGAGGCGATCATCGCGGTTTCTTCGCCGCAGACAAACGCGCCCGCGCCTTCCATCACCTCGCAGTTCAGCGACTGGCCGGAGCCAAAAACATGGTCGCCGAGAAAACCCATTTTCTGCGCGTCTCCGACAGCACGTTTCATGCGCGCGACAGCGAGCGGATATTCCGTGCGGACATAAACCAGCGTCTCATCCGCGCCGATGGCGCGCGCGGCAATCATCAAACCTTCGATGACGCTGTGCGGATTGCCTTCCATCACGCTGCGATTCATGAACGCGCCGGGATCGCCTTCGTCGGCGTTGCAGATCACATATTTCTTCACGCTTTTCTGAGTGCGCGCCGCCTCCCATTTGCGGCCGGTCGGAAAGCCACCACCGCCACGGCCGCGCAGGCCGGACTTGGTGATTTCCTGAACGATCTCTTCCTGCGACATTTTCAGAATCGCCTTTCTTGCCGCCGCGTAACCGCCGTGATGCAAATATTCCTGAATGCTTTCGGGATCAATCGTGCCGCATTCCTTCAGCACAAACCGCTGCTGGCGCTGGTAAAACGGAATATCATCAATGCCTTTGCAATGCTTCTTGGTAGCCGGATCAACATAAAGTAAGCGGTCAATCACCTTGCCGCCGACCAGCGTTTCACGAACGATTTCCTCGACGTCCTCAACTTTCACTTTGTTGTAAAGAATTTCATCCGGCAAAATCGTGACCAGTGGTCCCATCTGGCAGAAGCCCTGGCAGCCGCTCTTGTTCAGTCGCAAATCGTGCTGTGAGGTTTCAGCTTTAAATTCCGTGGTGACGCTGATGCCGGCGGCTGCGATTTGCGTATTGAAAGCTTCAATGACTTTGTAAGCGCCGTTCGCCACGCAGCCGGTGCCGGCGCAGACGATGACGCGACGCTGGGTTTTCCCGCCATTGCCGGCGGCCGGATCCAAAATAAGTTGAGTATTCATTACGATTGTTCTCTGGCGATAATTTCTTCGACGAGTTTCACGCCGGTTGCGGGCGTCATGGCGCCATGCACCTGATCGTCCACCACGACGACCGGCGCGAGTCCGCACGCGCCAAGGCACGCGACCGTTTCGACGGTGAACAGCATGTCGTCGGTGGTGACTTTTTTGCCTTCGAGCTTGAGGCGTTTGCGAATGGCATCGAGAATCGGGATGGAATCCTTCACATGACACGCCGTGCCGTCGCACAGGCGGACCAGGTGTTTGCCCTTGGGCTCAATCGCGAAGTGCGAGTAAAACGTGGCGACGCCGTAAACGCGCGCCGGCGAAATATCCAGCGCCGTGGCGACATAGGTTAAAACTTCCTTCGGCAAATAGCGGTATTCCTCCTGCACGGCCTGGAGAATCGGCACCAGCCGTGAGGGTTTACGTCCGTGTTTTTCAAGGATTGTGAAAACTTTCACAAACTTTCTGCCATTGCAGTCAGGCTTTGGTTGAGCGTGCATTTAATAATTGGTTGTTAATTTGAAGGCACCGCAGTCGTTGCGGCCTTGGGCTTGAGTCCCGGTTTTTCAGATTTACTCTGGAGAGTTGCGAAAAGTTTTTGTGAGAGGGCGGCCAGCGAACAATAAAGATCCTCGTTGTGGATGATTACATGTTCCGGTGCGTGCAAACGAATTGGCGCAAAATTCCAGATCGCGCGAATACCGCCTTCCACCATCAAATCCGCCACCGCCTGCGCCTCCGCCGCCGGCACGGTGATGATGCCGATGAGGATGTGCATCCGCTGGGCGAGGTTCGGCAGTTTTTCCAGCGGCAAAACATGTTTACCGTGAATCCGCGTGCCGATTTTCGAAGGATCGAGATCAAAAGCACTTACAATCTTCAAACCGCATTGTTCGAATTTACGATAGCCGAGCAACGCCGAACCCATGCTTCCCGCGCCGACGAGGAAGGCGTCGTTCACATTATTCCAGCCAAGGAATTTTTCCAATCCGTCGGTCAAATTCGTAAGCACATAGCCAATGCGCGGCCGGCCGGCCACGCCGACTGATTCCAAATCCTTGCGCACCTGCGTCGGGTCCAAATCCAGATCTTGCCCGATATCCGTGCAGGAAACAGTCTCATGCCCGGCCGCCTGCCATTCCTTCAGGAAGCGATGATACAGCGGCAGCCGCTTGAGCGTCGGTTCCGAAACGATCTTCGGACTCGTCCCGTCGGCGCGATTAAACTGGGTTTTGATATTCATATCGTGAATGTTATATCAATAAAACTTTCTCTATTAAATCATACGGACGCCATTTGTCAACGGCTGGCGTCATTTAAAATGCAGGTAGTAGTCTGGCATCTCGATTGGATTAGCGGCGGTAAAATGCGGCTTAATTGCCATATTTACGAGGGTTTAAATGCCGAACCATATTGGTTCCCAACGTGGAGTGGCGGCGGAGTTTAAAAGGCGGGTTGCGTTGAAGCCGCTAAATTCATATCGTTATTTTGGTAACGGTATCAGCATAAAGGCCGACATGAAGACTCAAAGCCACTCACGGAATCTTCGCGCGCGGACGCCGGCAAACCGGTCCGCGGTTCCGGCCGGTGACAAATCCGCCTTTCCCGAAACTCTGCTGCGCCAGGCGGCGGGCGCGCGCAAAGCCGGGCTGCCATGCGTCAAACGGATGCCCGCCTATCTGCAATTATTGCGCGTCTTGCAGGCGGACGGGCAGGAACATGTCTCCGGCACGGTGCTGGCCAGCGTGCATCATCTGGAGCCGGTGATTGTGCGCAAGGATCTGGCCATGACCGGCGCGGTGGGCACGCCGCGCATCGGTTTTCGCATCACCGAATTAATTGCCGCCATCGAACGCTTTTTGGGCTGGGACAACCAGACCACGGCGGTGCTGGTGGGCGTGGGCAGCCTGGGCACGGCGCTGCTGGGCTACCAAGGTTTTCAAAATTTTGGTTTTCGCATCATCGGGGCTTTCGACCGCGACCCGAGAACCATTGGAAAATGGGTTCACGGCCGCAAGGTGCAGGCGATTGACCAGTTGATGCCCTTTGCCCGCCGCGGCAAAATCCAGTTGGGTGTCTTGACCGTCCCGGCCCAGGCGGCGCAGGAAACTGCCGCGCTGATGGTGCGCGCCGGCATCAAAGGCATTTGGAATTTTTCTCCCAGCAAACTGCAACTGCCCGCCGGCGTGGTGGACCAGAAAGAAGATCTGGCGGAAGGCCTCGCGGTGCTGTCCCACCGTATGCATCATTTGTCAGATTCTGGAATCGGGACAGCATCCTGACGCATAACCGGGCAAGAAAAAAAGCCCCGCGCGGCGGCGCAGGTTCTGCAAAAATCATTCAGCCATGCCACTGTTGCTGACAAACGCAATGCGCTGGCTGTCCGGCGACCAGGAGGGAACATTCATGGTGCCCTGACCGCCGTAAACATAAGCAATGACTTTGGGCTGACCGCCCGCGATGGGCAACAATCGCAGATAGCAGCGCTGATAGTAAGGATGTTCCGTCGGCTTGATGGCGGCCGGAAAACTGATGAAGACAATCCATTTGCCATCGGGCGAGATGTGCGGAAACCAGTTGTTGAACTCGTCGTCGGTCACCGGTTCCTGCCCGCTGCCGTCGGGCTGCATCCGCCAGATTTGCATTTTCCCGGTGCGGCTGGAATTGAAGTAAATATATTTGCCATCGGGCGTGTATTCCGGGCCGTCATTCAAACCGGCCGCGTCGGTCAAACGGATTTCTACGCCGCTGCCATCGGCGAGAATTTTGTAAATATCAAACTTGTTGGTCCGGCCGCCGGTGAAAACCAGAAATTTTCCATCCGGCGACCAGCCGTGAAGATACGAGGGTGTCAACGGCGTGATCGGCTTGGGCGTGCCGCCGTGCAGCGGCCAGGTGAAAATGCGGGATTGCCCGCCATGCCCCGGATTGGCGTCGCTGATGCCCAGCATGGTGCCATCGAAGGACAGCACATGGTCATTATTACTTCGGTTAATCGGCTCAGTGGCGAGCAGCGAGGTTTTTCGGGTGGCGAGTTCAAACCGGCACAACCGGCCCCAGCCTTCGGCGCGACCGCTGAGATTGTAAATCAGCGCCGTTCCATCCGTCGTCCAGTTCGGCGCTTCGAACGGCTGCGCGGAGGCGTGGATTTTTTCCAGCCGGCCGCTGTGGACGTCGAGGATTTCCAAAACGCTGCCGAGATAATCGCGATACGGCACCAGGTTTTCCCGGGCCGGGCGGATCAACCGCACGTCGCGGAAAACCGCTTTTTCAACCACCGCGGCGTTGTGCGAACAAACGAATAATCCGGCGTAAACCTCAGCGCCCAAATCCAAATCGGAAAGTTCGGCGCTGACAAATGGTTCGCCGTAATGCGCCGCCGAAAAAATATAGGTGCTGCCTTTCCGTTCGAGTTGGAGCACGTCGGCGTTGGTGATGGCGAGAGTGATTTCTTCCGTGTTGGCTCCTTTCGTCCGCCGAAACTGCAACGACGTCAGGCCGCTGCCGTGCTCCGCGCCGTCCGCATACGGCGCATCCGCGTCCAGGCTCGGACGCACGAGCCAGCCGGCCTTGCGATGTGCCACCGCGCCTTTGCCGACGAACTCCATCCGGGTGCGCAAAATAAAATCACCGGCGAACTTCTTCCAGACGAAGTGGCATTGATCGCTGCCGAACCACATGTTGGTGCCGGCACCGGCAATCGTGTAGGACTGATCGGCGGTCGCGTAGTCGGCCGCGCCGGAAAGCTGGGGCGAGCCGATGTCCGTCTGGCCGGCAAATTCGCCGAGCGGATTTTCTTGCGACCAGGCCGGAAGGATGGCAGCGGCAATCAGTGAAGTCATGACGATGATTTTATGGCGACAGGTTTTGGTTTTCATGTTTGCAGATTTATTTTGCGCCCGGTGGCGCATCCGCGTGGCCGCCGCCGTGCTGACGAAACGCGATTTCTCCGCCCGTCAAAGCCATGGTTTAAACGGCCACTCGGTGGAGAAGAGTTAGGCTTTTAAGCACAAATTTGCAAGACGGATGCGCGGGCTTGCGGAAGGCGCGGTTTCAGCCAAGACGCTGGCTGCGTTTTATCGTTGGCGCGGGAAATGGTATTGGGCCAGCCCAGGCGGCAACTCGAATTGCTTGAAGCCAGATGGGTTGACACGCCGTCGCGCTGTGTTAGCGTGGCGCGACTGGCGCGAAAAAAAGGACCCGCGCCGCGTTGACCGGATCAAAACCAAAATAGACTTTTTATTTATGATCATTGGCGTTCCAAAAGAAATTAAAGAACAGGAATATCGCGTTGCCTTGCTGCCCAGCGGCGCGTATCAACTTATCAAGCGCGGCCATCAAGTCGTGGTCGAGCGCGGCGCGGGCATCGGCGCGGGCTATCCGGACGAGGAATATGCCTCGGCCGGCGCAAAACTTTTGGACGCGCACGCCGACGTGTTTGCACAGGCGGATTTGATCATCAAAGTCAAAGAGCCGCTGCCCAGTGAACTGCCGCTGCTGCGGCCGGGACAAATTCTTTTCACCTATCTGCACCTGGCCGCGAGCAAGCCGCTCACGGAAGCGTTGATGAAATCCGGCGCGACATGCATCGCTTATGAAACGATCGAGGTGAATCGCCGGCTGCCGCTGCTCGAACCGATGAGCGAAATCGCCGGGCGCATGAGCGTGCTCGTCGGCGGCTATTTTTTGCAGAAACATTTTGGCGGCAGTGGCACCTTGCTTGGCGGCGTGCCGGGCGTGTTGCCGGGAAAAGTGGTGGTGCTCGGCGGCGGCGCGGCGGGCGTGAACGCCGCGCGCATGGCGCAGGGCCTCGGCGCGGACGTCACCATTTTGGAAGTGGATCTGGAGCGGATGCGTTTTCTCGACATCACGCTGCACACGGCGCACACGCTGTTTTCCAGCGAATCGCATTTGCTGGATTTGCTGCCGACAGTTGATTTGCTCATCGGCGCGGTTTTGGTGCCCGGAGCGAAAGCGCCGAAATTGATTTCCCGCGACATGCTGCGCCGAATGCGGCCCGGCAGCGTGCTGGTGGACATCGCGATTGACCAGGGCGGCTGCGCCGAGACTTCGCGCGCCACGACCCATCACGATCCGGTTTATGTCGAGGAAGGCGTGACGCATTATTGCGTGGCCAACATGCCCGGCGCCTACGCGCGCACCGCGACGCAGGCGCTGACCAACGTGACGTATCGCTATCTCGAAATGCTGGCGGATTACGGCGTCGAGGAAGCCTGCCAGAAATTTCCCGCGCTCATCGGCGGCCTCAACATCAAAAACGGCAAGGTCATCTACAAAGCCGTGGCCGAAGCGCACGGGCTGCCGAAGCCGTAAATCATTTAACCGTCACGAACGCGCGGCCGCAAATTTTCAGCGCCCGCGTCGGCGCGTGATTTTTTAACATGGAAAATTCCCGCCACATTACCGGACCGCTCGGCGACGCCTTCATCGCCGAGCTGGGCAAATATGTCATCGCCGATGTGCATCCGTTCGTGCTGGATCTCGCGCGCTGCGACGGCATGTGGCTGGCCACCGTGGACGGCGGCAAAATTTTCGACTGGACCGGCTTTTATGCGTCGCGCCTGATCGGCTACAACCATCCCGCGATGGCGGAGCCGGATTACGTCCGACGGCTCGTGCTGGCCGCGAACATCAAGACCGCCAACCCGGATTTTCTCACGCCGGAATGTGTCGAATATTACCGCACGATTTACCGGCTCGCGCCGCGCTGCATGAAAAATCCCCGGCTCGAAGTCTATGCCGTGAACTCCGGCGCGGAGGCCATCGAGAACATGATGAAATATTTCATCAATCTGTTTCATCAGTCGCGCGGCCACCAGGCACGGCCCGGCGAACAGGCGCGGTTCATTTATTTTCAAAAGGCATTTCACGGTCGCACGGTTTTTGCGCTCAACGTCACGCAGACGGCCGATCCGGTCGTCACGAAAGATTTTCACGGGCTGATGCCGCACAATCTTTCCGTGCCGTTTCCGGAAATCAACCAGTCCGGTTCCGCCATTGAAAATCGCGCCCGCACCCACGCGTCGCTGGCCATCGTGGAAAAAATGCTGAAGCAATTCGCGGGCGAAATCGTCGGCATCATCGTGGAGCCGCTGCAAGGCGCGGGCGGCCATCGCGC
This sequence comes from uncultured Verrucomicrobia subdivision 3 bacterium, assembly GCA_903944085.1. Taxonomy (GTDB): domain Bacteria; phylum Verrucomicrobiota; class Verrucomicrobiia; order Limisphaerales; family UBA11358; genus UBA11358. The sequence continues at coordinate 28,597 of CAJAQO010000113.1, read as the reverse complement.
GGCGGAACCGGAATTTTTCCAGGGTCTCAGCCGGCTGGCGCATGAGCACCAAATTTTTCTCGGCTTCGACGAAGTTCAAACCGCCGGCGGTCCGACCGGCGAAATGTTCATGGCCGATCAACTGGCTTTGCCGCATCCGCCGCAGGCGATTGCCGTGGCTAAAAAATTCGGCTGCGGCGTGGTTTACATGCGGGAGCCGATGCAAGATCACGGCGTGCTGGATTCGACCTGGGGCGGCTCGCTGGCCGACATGGTGCGGTTCGTGCAGGAAATGAAAATTGTCGAGCGCGAAAACCTGATTCCGCTGGCCAGACAAAATGGCGAGAAACTTGCCGCCGGCCTGCGCGCGCTGGAAGCCAAATTTCCGCAGGTGATTTTCAACGTGCGCGGCCAGGGTTTGTATCAGGGTTTTTCCACGCGCACGCCGGAGCAGTGCGACCGGCTCGCGGAATCCGCGCTGCGCGACGAAGGTTTGCTGCTGCTGACGGCGGGCAAAAACAACGTCCGCCTGCGGCCGAATTTGAGCGTGACCGCCGCTGACATCGAGCGCCTGCTGGCCATGCTCGACCGCTGTTTCGCCCGGCTGGCGTGATCAGGCCGGCTCGCCGGTGTCTTCGGGAGCTTTCAGCGCCGGGCCGGCACGCCGGTTTTTCAGGCGATAGGCCATCGGCGTGGTCTTGGTCATTTTTTTGAAGACGTGCCAGAAATACGGCGTGTCGTGATAGCCGCACCGCGCCGCGATGTCGTCGAGCTTGAGATTGTAATTGCGCAGCAGATGTTTCGCGCGGTCAATGCGGACGTGCGTCAGGTAGTTGCTGAACGTCATCCGGCCGTGCGACTGAAACAGCCGCGAAAGATGATTGGGCGTGATGCCGAACTGGTCGGCGACGGAATCGCGGGTGATTTCGTATTGGTAATGGCTTTGCAGAAACACACGAATTTCCTCCAGCAAAGATTGCGCCCGGCTGCCGTGCCGGGTGACGGGCTGCCGCAGCAGATTTTCCACGCAGCAGACCAGCGCGCGCACCAAATCGGTGAGCGCCGGACTGGCCACGTCCTCGGCCAGCAATTCAGCCAGCGCGATAAGCAGATGCGGCACCGGGCCGCTGATCGGCCGCGGCAGGGAATATTTTTGGGACGCAAGCTGCGGATAATTTTTGGACCGCGCGGATACCAGGCTGATGCCCAGCTGCGTCCGGCCAAAAAAAATGCTCAGCAACTCCAGCCCCGGCTGCCACTCCGGCAGGTTCCAGCAGTTCGGCGCGGCGAGGAGCGCCATGCCGGGCCGCAGCACGACATTGGCGATTTCGCCGCCACTTTCGATTTGATTGCGATACAGCCCGTGCAGCGGAATTTCGAGGCGGGGAAAATTAACGACGTGGCTGAAAAGCGGCGGGTTCAGGCGACGACCGCAAGCCAGCACCGTCTGGATCGGGTGCCGCTGCAACTGCCGAGACGGCCACCAGTCCGGATTCGTCGGTTGGGTCATGCGCTGAATTTATATGTTACAAAAACGAAATAAAAGCGACATATTTCGGCTTTAGTATCGGCGGGAATGCCCGAAACTTGGCCCTCAAAATAATGAGCGCCAGCGGGCACGCCACCGGCACCCGAAAAATCAAGGTCGCTGACCGGCGATGGTAAAGATCAACATGATGAATTCGGTTCCCAATCATTCGGGCGCGGCCGGCAAATCCGGTTACAACCGCTTCCTGCTGTTCGTGGCCGGTTTGGGCGGACTGCTGTTCGGCGTGGATGTCGGCATCATCGCCGGCGCGCTGCCGTATCTGGAAGCCACGTCCGGGCTGAACGCCAACCAGCTTTCCTTCATCGTCGCCGCCGTGTTGCTCGGCGGCGTGATTTCAACTTTGTTTGCCGGCGCGCTCGCGGATTTTTTCGGCCGCAAGAACATGATGATTTTCAGCGGCGTGCTGTTCGTCGTCAGCGTGCCGGCCATCGCGCTCTCGCACAGCTACGGCGCGCTGGTGTTTGGACGGCTCCTGCAAGGCGTGAGCGGCGGGCTGATCGGCGTGGTGGTGCCCCTATATCTCGCCGAATGTCTTTCCGCCTCAGCGCGCGGCAAGGGCACCGGCATTTTTCAATGGCTGCTCACACTCGGCATCGTCGCGGCGGCGGTGATTGGTTTTTATTTCAGCGGCCGCGTCGAAGCCGTGGCCAAGCTCGGCGATGCGGACAAGCTGTTTGCGTTCAAGGACACCGCCTGGCGCAGCATTTTCTGGGTGTCGCTGCCGCCGGGAATTTTGTTTGTCATCGGCGCGTTCCTGGTTTCCGAATCACCGCGCTGGCTGTTTCGGTGCGGCAAAAAAACAGCGGCGCTGGCCGCGCTGCTGCGTTCGCGCTCCGACGAACAGGCGCAAATGGAATTGCAGGAAATGGAGGACATCGCGACGGCGGAAAAAGCCGGCAAAGATTCCGCCGGCAAAAATTCGGACTCGCTGTTCCAGCGCAAATATATTCTGCCATTCGTGCTCGCGTGCATCATCCTTGCGTGCAACCAGGCCACCGGCGTGAATTCCATCATCGGCTACAACGCCACGATTCTCATCCAAGCCGGCTTGAGCGACAAGCAGGCGCATCTCGGCTACGTCATTCTCACCGTTGTGAATTTTCTGATGACCATCGGCGCCATCGCGCTGGTGGACCGCAAGGGCCGGAAATTTCTGCTCTCGGTCGGCAGCGCGGGCGTCATCGTATCGCTGCTCGCGGTGGGAATTATTTTTCACCAGACCGAAGTGCAGCGCGTGGATGTGAAGGACGCCATGCAGGCGCAGGTGAATTCCTCGAACCAAACGGTCGTCGTTGAATTCAACGACGTATCCGCGGCAATTTTTTTGGTGCCGTCCGGCAAAACCATTGCGCAGCCCAAAACGCTCGTGGTGATTTATTCCTACGGCGATTTTCACGCCGCCACCAAAGTCGTGCGCTCCGACGACCTCGGCGCCAAGCTCACCATTGACCGCGACAGTTGCGTGCCGGCCACCAAAGTCGCCGCGTTCTTCAAAAATCCGTTTGCCGACCTCGCCGCCGCGCGCGTCGCGCCGCTGAAAATCGAGAACGCGCTCATCACGCCCGTGCCGTCCGCGCAGAACGGCTGGCTCACCGCGCTGTTGATTTACTGTTTCATGGCCTCGTTTGCGATCGGTCCCGGCGTTTGCGTCTGGCTGGCGCTGTCCGAACTGATGCCCACGCGCATCCGCTCGAACGGCATGAGCGTCGCGCTGCTCATCAACATCGCGATTTCCACGACCATCGCGGCGGTGTTTCTGCCGACCGTCGGCAAGTTCGGGTATTCGACGATGTTTTTTGTTTTCGCCGGCTGCACGGTGGTTTATTTCATCACCGCGACGTTCTTCCTGCCCGAAACCAAAGGCAAAACCTTGGAAGAAATTGAAGAACATTTTGAAGGAAAAAAATGAAACCAAAAAAAATCCTGACCGCAATCGTCCTGGCCTCTGTTTGCATCCTGGCCCGCGCCGCTAATCCGACCGCCATCATTCCCGCGCCGGCCAAAGTCGAAATGGTGCCGGGAACTTTCCAACTGCGGGCGGACACGCGCATTCTCGCCGGGCCGGATTTGCGGGCCACGGCGGAGCTGCTCGCCGCGCGACTGCGCCCGGCCACCGGCTTCAAATTCAAAATCAAATCCGCCGAGGCAATCGGCTCGGCGGGAGACATTTTGCTGACGACGAAAGACGCAAACCCAAATCTCGGTGCGGAAGGCTATGAATTGTCCGTCACGACCACCGGCGCGGTCGTGCGCGCGGCAACTCCGGCGGGGATTTTTTATGGCACGCAGTCGCTGCTGCAATTGCTGCCGCTGGAAATTTTTTCCGCCCAGCCCGCACCGGCAGTCGCGTGGACCATTCCGTGCGTGGCAATTTCCGATTCGCCGCGTTTCGCGTGGCGCGGTTTCATGCTCGATGTCAGCCGCCATTTTTTCACCAAGCCGGAAGTCGAACAGGTTTTGGATTTGATGGCGCTTTACAAGCTCAATACCTTTCACTGGCATCTGGTGGACGATCAGGGCTGGCGCATCGAGATTAAAAAATATCCGAAGCTCACCGCGGTCGGCGCGTGGCGCGACGGCGTCGGTTTCGGTCTCGCTTCAAACTCCACCACGGCTTACGACAAAAATGGACGTTACGGCGGATTTTACACGCAGCGCGACATCCGCGAAGTCGTGGCTTACGCGGCGGCGCGGCAGATCACGATCGTGCCGGAAATTGAAATGCCCGGCCACTCCAGCGCGGCGCTGAAGGCGTATCCGCAATTCGGCTGCCCGAATGCCCGGATTGACCTCCCGGAAAAAGGCGGTGTGTTCAAAGGCGTTTATTGCGCGGGCAACGAGGCGACGTTTGATTTCCTTGAAAATATTTTGTCGGAAGTGGTGACGCTGTTTCCGGGCAAATACCTCCACATTGGCGGCGATGAAGTGGACAAGGCCAATTGGAGAAACTGCGACGCCTGCCAGTTGCGCATCAAGACGGAAAATTTGAAGGATGAAAAAGAATTGCAGGCCTATTTCACCCGGCGCATCGAGAAAATCGTGAACGCGCACGGCAAAACGCTCATCGGCTGGAGCGAAATCCGCGAAGGCGGGCTGGCCCCGAGCGCCGCGCTGATGGACTGGATCGGCGGCGGCGCGGAATCCGCCGCGAGCGGCCATGATGTGGTGATGTCGCCGACGAAGTATTGCTACTTCGATTTTTATCAAGCCACAAATCAGACGGCGGAGCCGAAGGCCATCGGCGGCTACTTGCCGTTGAAACGTGTTTACCAGTTCGAGCCGCTGCCGGCAAAACTCGCGCCGGAATTTCGTGCCCATGTGCTCGGTGGCCAGGCGAATTTGTGGACGGAATATATTCCCAATTTCCGCCAGGTGGAATACATGATGTTCCCTCGTCTCGGTGCCTTGGCGGAAGTAGATTGGTCGCCGCCGGCAGCGCGCGATTGGGAGAATTTTCAGAGCCGGACCGCCTTGAATGAAATGCGTCTGGCCGCGCTGGGGGTGAATTATCGCGCGCTGTCCAAGCCTGATTAATATGACCTTTTTCTCCGCCGCCAATTTTCCCGCGCCGCTGGACCCGCAATTTCAGCCGGCGGTTTGGTTCAACCGCCATTACGTTGACGCCGCCAAAAAATCGTGTCGCGCGGTGCCGTTGATCCTCGGGCTGGAACGCGAGCACGGCCTGGTCTCGCGCTACGAAACCGTCGTGCTGCCGCAGGCGGATGAAGTCACCGCGCTTTACGTCGAGCGACTCGTGAAATTTTTGCTGTGGGCGCGCGGCGGCTGGAAACTGCACTTTGGCGGGCCGAAGGCGATTGGCGAATTGATCCAGAAAAAATATGCGCCGCGCGGCGCGCGCAAATTTGACTGCGCCATGATGGCGGCGGCCTACGGGAAAAAATTCCAGGTCGGCGTGACCACGGCGGAAAAGGTTCCGGCGGCGAAGGAAATGCAGGTCGCGGCGGGCGGACATTTGAAAGGCTGCCGCATCGGTTTTGACCTCGGCGCGAGCGATTACAAAGTTTCCGCCGTGATCAACGGCGAGGCGGTTTTCACCGAGGAATCGCCATGGGATCCGAAGTCGCAGGCTAATCCGGATTATCATTATCACCACATCGCCGCCGCGCTGCATCGCGCCGCCGCGCATCTGCCGCGGGTGGATGCGATTGGCGGCAGCTCGGCGGGCATCATTGTGGACAATGAAATCCGCGTGGCGTCGCTGCTGCGCGCGGTGCCCAAAAAAGATTTTTCGAAAGCGGCGGGCATTTTCAAGCGCCTCCAGAAAGAATGGAACGTGCCAGTCGTGGTGATGAACGACGGCGATGTGACGGCGCTCGCGGGCGCGCTGTCGCTCGGCAGCCGGGGAATGCTCGGCATCGCGATGGGCTCAAGCCAGGCGGCGGGCTACATGGACCCGCAGGGCCACATCCTCGGCTGGCTGAACGAGCTGGCGTTTGCGCCGGTGGATTTTCAGCCGCGGGCGGCGGTGGATGAATGGTCCGGCGACAAAGGCGTGGGTGCGCTGTATTTTTCGCAACAGGCGGTAAACAAGCTTTTGCCCGCCGCCAAAATCGAGCTGCCGGAAAAACTGGGGCTGCCGGAGCGGCTCAAGGAAGTGCAGAATTTGATGAGCAAAGGCGATGCCCGCGCGGCAAAGATTTACGAGACCATCGGCGTTTATCTTGGCTGCGCGCTGGCGCAATACGCGGAATTTTACGAGTTCCGGCAGGCGCTGATCCTGGGCCGCGTCACCACCGGTGGCGGCGGCGACATCGTGATCGCCACGGCCCGCGACGTTTTGAAAACGAGTTTTCCCGAAGTCGCGCGGCAGATGGAGCTGCGCGTGCCGGATGAAAAATCGCGGCGCGTCGGCCAGGCGGTGGCGGCGGCGAGCCTGCCCGCGCTGCGCAAATGAGCTTATGAAACTGCACCATTCCACGGCGGAAATTTATGTGCCGGACGGCCAACCGGTGGCGGCGGCGTTGAAACGCATCACGCATCTCGGCATCGGGGCGCATCAGGACGATCTGGAGTTCATGGCGTTCCATGGAATTCTGGAAAGCTATTTGAGCCAGACCAAATGGTTCGGCGGCGTCACCTGCACGAACGGCGCCGGCAGCGCGCGCGCCGGCAAGTTTAAAAAATTTTCCGACGAGCAGATGATGGCTGTGCGGCGGCGCGAGCAAAACCAGGCGGCGAAGCTGGGCGGCTACGGCGTGATGATTCAACTGGATTATCCCAGCAGCGCGGTGAAAAGCGCCACCGACGCCGCGCTCAAAAATGATTTGAAAAAAATTCTGGCCGCGACGAAGCCGGAAATTATTTACACGCATAATCTGGCGGACAAACACGACACGCACATCGGCGTGGTCGTCGCCGCGCTGCAGGCGATGCGCGAACTGCCGCGGGCGCAGCGCCCAAAAAAAGTCATCGGCTGCGAAGTCTGGCGCAATCTCGACTGGCTGGCGGACGAGCAAAAAGTTTTGATGGACGTGAGCGGCCGCGACAAATTGGCGGCGAAGCTGAACGGCGTTTTCGCCTCGCAAATCGCGGGCGGCAAGCGCTACGACCTAGCGACGCTCGGCCGGCGCTCGGCGAATGCGACGTTTTTTGAATCGCACGCCACGGACGCGGCAGCGCAGTTGATTTTCGGCATGGATTTGACGCCGCTGGTATCGGCGGAGCCATTGGACATTGCGGAGTTTGCCCTTGATTTCATTGACCAATTCCGCGCCGACGTGCATAGCAAACTCAACCGCCGGCTCGGAAAAATTTAAACCATGGAAATTATCATTCAACCCACGCCGGCAGCGGCGACGACCATCGCCGCGCGGCTGGTGGCGCGGCTCATCCGCGAAAAGCCCGCCGCCGTGCTCGGCTTGGCCACCGGCGGCACGATGGAACCGCTGTATCGCGAACTCGTGGCGCTGAAGCTGGACTGGAGCCGGCTGACGACGTTCAATCTGGACGAATACGTCGGCATATCGCCGCAGCATCCGCAGTCGTATCACCACTTCATGTGGGAAAAACTTTTCGGGCAGGTGAACATTTCCGACCAGAACGTGAACCTGCCCGACGGCCTCGCCCAAGATGTGCCGGCCACATGCGAACATTACGAGCGGAAAATTTTTTCGGCGGGCGGCCTTGATCTGCAACTGCTTGGCATCGGCACGCACGGCCACATCGGTTTCAACGAGCCAACCTCGTCGCTGGCTTCGCGCACCCGCATCAAAACACTCACGCCGCAGACGCGCCAGGATAACGCGCGTTTTTTTGGCAGCGTGGAGGCGGTGCCGCATCACGTCATCACGATGGGCATCGGCACCATTTTGGAATCGCGGCACTGCCTGCTGCTGGCGTTCGGCAAGAAAAAAGCCCGCGCCATCGCCGAGGCGGTTGAAGGTCCGATCACCGCGATGAACCCGGCGAGCGCGCTGCAACTGCATCCCAAGGTGACGGTGTTTCTCGACGAGGAAGCCGCCGGAGAATTGAAGCTGACGGATTATTACCGCTGGGTTTATGCGCAAAAACCGGACTGGCAGAAAATTTAATTTTGGCGTTCGCGGCGCGTGGCTGCTCGGGCTGCTGCTCGCCTTCGCCAACGTAAACACGCCGGCCGCCGAAGCCAGGCTGGAGGTCATTCGGCTGGAAAGCCGCGCGCTCAAAAACAATCCGCTGCACGATCCCGCCACGCGCCCGGTGCCGGTTTTTTTGCCGGCGCAGGCCACGAATGGCGCGCGGCTGCCGGTGATTTATTATCTGCCCGGCTATGGCAATTCGGCGGACAACTTCATTAAAAATTCCAACGTCTGGCTAAAATTCACCCAGCAAATCGCGGATGAGATCACGCCGCTGGTGCTGGTCGTAGCCGATGGCAAGACGCGCTGGGGCGGCAGCCAGTATTTGAATTCGCCGGCGCAGGGCAACTACGAAGATTTTGTCTGCGACGAAATTGTCTCGGCCGTTGAAGCAAAATATTCCGCGCCGACGACGGGCGTGCGCCGAATCATTGCTGGCCATTCGAGCGGCGGGTTTGGCGCTTTGCGACTCGGCGGCGACCGGCAAAAACTTTTTGACGCCGTGGTCGCGCTGAGTCCTGATTCGGATTTTCCAACGAGCCATCTGCCGCTGGTCAAAGTCGCCGCCGTTGCGATGGTGCCGCTGGCGGAGATTAAAAAAATCGCCGCCGGAAAATCGCCGGCGCCGAAAAATGGCGATTTGAATTATGCGCTCGGTTTGTCCGCCGCCTACGCGCCGCGCGGGTTTTTGCATCACGGCGAAATTGACTGGCTTTACGACGCGCAGGGAAAATTTCGCGAGGATGTCTGGCAGCGCTGGCTGGACAACGATCCGCTGACCATCGTGCGAAAAAATAAAGATGCCTTCGCCGCCAGCCAGGCCATTTATCTCGAAGGCGCGGCGCAGGACGAATACTCGGCCAACATCGGCGCGCGGAAAATTTTCGAGGTGCTGAAAACGCGGCCGGCGCGCTGCACGTTTTACGAACCGCCCGGCCACCATTCCGACCACGTCCGCGAACGGTTGCAGCGCGGGCTGGAATGGGTTTTTAACCGTCCGCTCACGGACATCAAATGATATGAAACTGAAAAAATGTTTTTTAACCGGCCTGGCACTGGCGCTGGTAGCCTGCGGTTGCAGCACGCTGCCGCGCGCGGGGAAACTGGAATCGCGCCAGGGCGACGAAATCGTGGCCGCCGGACAATTTTTCCACACCGGCACGCGCGTGGTATTGTGGCTGGACCCCGGCGGCTACGACGCGTATCGCGTGGAGCGGCGGTTCGCGCCCATTGAAAAATCCGATTGGAAAACTTCCAGCGCGGAGGTTGAATCTTTGACCTCACCGAATCGCTACGGTCTGCGCCAAAAAGTTTTGACGGCGGAACAAATTGAAAAAGTCCGCGGCGGCGGCTGGGATTTGCCGCTGCTGCAAAGCGTGGTTGACCAGTTCGTGCTGCATTTCGACGTCTGCGGCGTGAGCCGGACGTGTTTTCTCGTGCTGCAGGACGACCGCGATTTGAGCGTGCATTTCATGCTCGATCTCGACGGCACGATTTATCAGACGCTCGATTTGAAAGAGCGCGCGTGGCATGCGACGACTTCCAACGACCGCTCGATCGGCGTGGAAATCGCCAACATCGGCGCGTATCCGGCGGCCGGCAAAAATCCGTTCGCGCAGTGGTATCAGACCAACGCGACCGGCCACGTTTTCATCACCGTGCCAAAACGGTTTGGCGACAGCGGCATCCGCACCACCAATTTTGTCGGCCATCCGGCGCGCAACGAGCCGGTCCGCGGCAGCATTCAGGGCGAAGATTTGGTGCAATATGATTACACACCGGAGCAATACGCGGCGCTCACGAAACTGACGGCGGCGCTGTGCAAAGTTTTCCCGAAACTGAAATGCCAGTATCCGGTGGATGCGGATGGCAGACTGATCCCGCACAAACTGCCGGATGCGGCGCTGAAAAATTATTCGGGCGTGCTCGGGCATTATCACATTCAGACGAACAAAAACGATCCCGGGCCGGCGCTGGACTGGGAGCGGGTCATCGGCGGCGCGCAGCGAATTTTGGGCCTTGAATCGGCGGCGCAATTTTCGCGCGGACGGTCGCTGCTCTCGCCGCGCGCGCAGGACCAGTTGCGGCGTTGATGTTACAATTCCACAACAAAAGCGACAACTTTGGCCTGTGCGCGGGCCGGTCGGCCCGCTAGATTTTGGCGTAGGAATTTGCAACCCGATGAAATCGCCCTCCATGCTCGAACGTTTGGCTGTTTGCAGTTGGTCGCTGCAGCCAGCGAGTCCCGAAGAACTGGTCGAAAAACTTCGCCAAACAGGCATCCGCCGCGTGCAACTGGCGCTGGACCCGCTCCGCGCAGCGCCAAAAATCTGGGGCGACACGGAGAAAATTTTCCGCGACAGCGGCATCACCGTGGTGTCCGGCATGGTCGGTTGCCTGGGCGAAGATTATGCCACGCTGGATTCCATCCGGCTCACCGGCGGCATCGCGCCGGACGCGACGTGGGAGCAGAACGTCAAAAACATCAGCGCCTGTGCCGCGATCGCCAAAAAAATGGGCCTGAAGCTCGTGACGTTCCACGCGGGCTTTTTGCCGCCGAACGAATCGCATCCGACGTTTGCAAAAATGTTGCAGCGGCTGGACGTGGTGGCGGACATTTTCATGGTGCAAAATATTTTGCTTGGGTTGGAAACCGGGCAGGAAACCGCGCCGGAACTCGCGGGCCTGCTGCACAAGCTGAATCATCCGAACATCGGGGTGAATTTTGATCCGGCGAACATGATCATGTATGACAAGGGCGATCCGGTGAAAGCGCTGCACATCCTCGCGCCGTGGATCCGGCAGGTTCATATCAAAGACGCTCGACGCACAAAAATTCCCGGCACTTGGGGCCAGGAAGTGCCCGTCGGCACCGGCGAGGTGGACTGGCGCGCGTTTTTTTCCACGTTCAAACATGTGGTGTTCAACGTCAATCTCGCCATCGAACGCGAATACGGCAACAACCGCGTCGGCGACATCCGCCTCGCGCGCGAGGTGATGGAACGCACTTTCATCTGATAAATTCATGGCCGCAAAAAAAATCAACATCGCGGTCGCAGGGCTGGGTTTCATGGGCGTCACGCACCTGCGCACGTATCAAAAAATCCCGCAGGTGCGCATCGTGGCGGTGTGCGACAACTTGCGGCTGCCGGTCAACGGCGTGCTGGGCGGCGTGAACGGCAACATCCAAGCTTCCGCCGCCATTCGCCTCGGCGCGCAGGTGAAACTTTATCGCGAATTTCCCGAACTGCTCGCCGACCGCGCCGTGGAACTGGTGGACATTTGCACGCCGACCGCGCTGCACTCGGCGCAGGTCATCGCCGCGCTCCAGGCCGGCAAACATGTGCTGTGCGAGAAACCGCTGGCGGAAAATTTTGCGGACGCGCGGAAAATTTTAAAAATCGCCGCCGCCTCGGAAAAATTTCTGATGCCGGCGATGTGCATGCGGTTTTGGCCCGGCTGGAGCTGGCTGAAAAAAATTGTCGCTGAAAAAACTTACGGCGCGGTGCGGGCGGCGAACTTCCGGCGCGTCACGGCCAAACCCGCGTGGGGCAAGGCCGGCACGCACAGCGGCGGCGCGCTGCTGGATTTGCACATCCACGACACGGATTTCGTTAATTTTCTGTTTGGCCGCCCGGCGGCGGTTTTTTCCACCGGCGTGACCGATGCGGCGGGCAACGTGGACCACGTCGTGACGCAGTATTTTTATCCGTCCGGCCCGGCAGTTCACGCGGAAGGAAGCTGGCTGCTGCCCGACGGTTTCAACATGAGTTTCGCGGTGCATTGCGAGCGGGCGACAATTGATTTTGATTTGTCGCGCGGCCGCGCGGCGCTGCGACTGCACGAAGCCGGCAAAAAACCACGCACGATCAAGCTCAAGCACACTGACGGCTATGGCGAGGAAATCCGCTACTTCGTGGACTGCGTGGCGCGCAACCAAAGGCCCGCAGTTGTCACGCCGGAAGACGGCGCGACGGCGCTGGAAATCTGCGCGGCGGAGGCAAAATCCGTGCGCACCGGCGCGGTGGTGAAACTTTGAAATGCAAATGAGCACTCGCTTCAAACTGTTCGTCATGATGCTGCTGGAATATTTCATCTGGGGCGCGTGGCTGCCGCTGATTTTTAGCTACCTGCCGAGCCTCGGTTTTTCGCCGGCGGAACAGTCCTGGATTTTGAACGCGTTTCCCCTCGCGGCCGTCGTCGGCATGTTTTTCAGCAATCAGTTTTGCGACCGCAATTTCGCGGCGGAAAAATTTCTCGCGTTCAGCCATTGCGTCGGCGGGCTGGCGATGCTTGGTCTCGCGTTCACGAAAATGTTCTGGCCGTTTTTTGGCCTGATGCTGGTGCATTGCCTGCTGTTTGTGCCGACGATGTCCATCGTGAATTCCATCGCGTTCGCGCACATGAAAGATGCGCAAAAAGAATTTGGCCTCGTCCGCATCGGCGGCACGCTCGGCTGGATTTTGGCCGCATGGCCGTTCACTTTTATTTTGGTGGATTGGGACAAAGTGCATCAGCTCAATCCGCACGGCATCGTTGATTGGATCGGCGCGATGCTCGGCTCTGGCCTGACCGGCGACAAATTAAAAGCGGCGACGGCGTGGACTTATGCCGTGGCCGGCATCGCCTCGCTCGCGCTCGCAGTTTTTAGTTTTCTTTTGCCGCACACGCCGCCGAACAAATCCGGCAACGGTGCCGAAAAATTTGCGTGGCTCGAAGCGCTGAAATTATTGAAACATCCATTTGTGCTGGTGCTGTGGCTCGTCACGCTGGTGGATTCATTTGTGCATAACTGCTATTTCAACTGGACCGGCGGCTTTCTCGGCGCGGCGACGGCGGCGGGCGGCGTGGGTATTCCCGGCAACTGGATCATGCCGGTGATGAGCGTCGGCCAGATTGCGGAAATGCTGACGATGTTCATCCTCGGCGCGACGCTCAAGCGCCTCGGCTGGCGCACGACCATGATCGTGGGAATTCTTGGCCACGTCGCGCGATTTGCGGTGTATGCGTATTTTCCGCAGCACAAGGAACTCATCATCGCGGTGCAGATTCTGCACGGCATCTGCTACGCGTTTTTCTTCGCGACGGTTTATATTTTTGCCGACGCGTATTTTCCGAAGGATGCGCGGGCGAGCGCGCAAGGCTTGTTCAACGTGATGGTGCTGGGCCTCGGCGCGCTGCTGGCGAATTCCATCTGCCCGTTTCTCGGCCAGAAAATTTTCTTGCACGACGGCGTGACGGATTTCCACAGCCTGTTTTTGGTGCCGATGATTTGCGGCCTCGCGGCGGCGGTGGCGCTGGCGCTGTTTTTTCATCCGCCGAAAGTGGCGGCCCCGGCCGAAATCAAACACTGAAAACCGCGCGGGCCCCCGCGCCGGAGCGATGTTACATTAACCCAGTAAATGATACACTTTTCGACTTCTGGCGAAGTCGAACCGGTTTATTGTAGAAAGCAGTTCAGCTGATTCGGTTTTAGCAAAATCAAAAATCAACCAACATCACCAAAAAGGACAGCAATGAAATCATGTATTAACAACCACCCTCCGGTTCCACGTCAGGAAAAATGGTTTTCAAAAAAAGCCGCCGTGCTTGCCTCCTGCCTGGGGCTGCTCGTGGCGGGCGCGCAGGCGCAAATTACTTTTACGCCGGTGTTCACCAATGTGTGGGTCGTTCCCGCCGGAACCTATGCCGACTTGGCGGCGGATGGAAACAACTATGTGCGCGGCATCGCCATCAACCCGGTGACGACGAACGTGCTGTATGCCAGTCGCGGGACCGGTTCAAACCATGTGAGCGTGGTTTCCTTTGCCAGTGGCAGCAATTTTCTGGCTTCGTTAAATGCCCTGACGGTCTCGGCGGGCACGCTGGCGCTGGAGGGCGTGCGCGTGGCGGATGACGGCACCGTGTATGCCTGCAACCTGTCCGGCTCGCCGACATCCCGCTTCTTGATTTTCAGTTGGCCGGGCGAAACTCCCGGGGTTACGCCAACTGTCGTTTATGATTCCGGTTCGGGCACTTCGTTCCAGTGGCGCATTGGTGATTACATGGATTTGCGCGGCAGCGGCCTGAGCACGGAAATTGTGGCGGTTGGCAGCGGCAGTAGTGCGAATATCACCACGAACTTTGTTATTTTCCGCCCGACGGACGCAACCTGCACGACGTTCACGAATTTTTCCATCACCATCCCGGGCGGCGTGAACAATCTGTGCGGCGCGGGCGTGGCGTTTGAAGGAAACAATAACGCCATCTGGATTCGCCAGGCCTCGTCGCAAAACACCCGCCACATCGTGTATAACCCCGCGACGCTCACGGCAACCTGCGACCGCACCAACACGGTGGATCAGTCGGTTTGTCAGGGGCTGAAATACTACACCAACAACGGCGTGCAGTTGTTGGCAACCGTCCAAGCCAGCACCACCAGCGGCGCGGCGCAAATCGCCCGGGTGTTTCAAGTGCCAACCAGTCCCACGGCGGCGTTTGCGTCGGTTCTCAACTCGAACATTCCCGCCGTGACCGGCAGCGCTAATGGCAACGGCCTCGGCAACGTGGACGTGAAGAACGGCTATTTCGTGTTTGGCGCGCCCGGCCACGGCTTGAGCTTTTTCAACATCGGCTTTGTCACGAATTCTCCGCCGGCGGTCACCATCAGCGCTTCCGGGTCAACGTTCGTCGCGGGCTTTGGGCTGAGTCCGGTCTTTAGCGGCGCGGCTTCCGGCTCCAATCCGTTGCGGTATCAGTGGTATTTCACCGACAGCGCCACGTTCACCAATCCGATTGCGGGCGCCATCACCAACAGCTACACGGTGACGAACGTGCAAACGGCCAATGCCGGCGGCTACTTTGTGATCGTGACCAATCTCTACGGCAAAGCCACCAGCTCGGTCGCCAGCATCACCGTGCTGCCGAACGGCGGCTCGGCGCTGGCCACAAACCTTTGGTCGCTGGCTCCGGGCAGCCGCCCGTATTTGACCGGCGCGGGAACCGATACGCAGCGCGGCTTGGGCTTTGCGGCAACCAATGCTTTGGGCGGACCCTCAAATGTGCTTGTGGTGGTGACGCGTTCGCCCACCAACGGAGTGCTGCTGCTGGATGCGCAAACCGGCGCGGACATCGGCAATTTGGACATTTCTCCGCTACTGGCCATCACGCCGCCGGGAACGTTTGCGCTGAACATGTGCGGCGTGGCGGATGACGGCGTGGTGTATGTCGCCAATTTGATCACCAGCGCCAGTTCCGATTCGTTTGCGATTTACAGTTGGCCTGCCGCCGATGTCACGGCAACGATGGGGCAAGCCTACGCAGGCAACCCGTTGGGTGCTGTGGGCGTCAGTGGCGCGATTGGCCGACTTGGCGATACATTGGCTGTGCGCGGCGCGGGCCCGAACACGCAAATCCTTGGCACGTTCCGCAACGGCACCAACGCCGTGATTTTCACCACGCAAGACGGGGTTAATTTCAATCCTTACATTCTTTACGTCACCAACCTCGTCGCCTCCATCGGCGGCACGGATCCGTTCACCGGTGCTTCGCCGCTGGGGCTGGGTTGCGCCTTCGGCGCGGGCAACACGTTCTGGGCCAAATCCACTTCTTATAATCTGCGGCAGATCGGATTTGAAGTGGACAACACCGGCACGCCGACGGGAAATGCATGGGTCATGGGCAGCTATCCGTTGCCCGCCACGGAAGCGCCGTTGGGAGTGGACAGCATCAACGGCTACGCGGCGCTCATCGGCGTTCTGGAAAATCCGATAAACCTGCCGATTTATGACCTCAACACGGCGAACGGGCCGAGCCTCACCACGCTGGTGGACCGCGAATTGTTCCCGGCGAACATCGCGAACGGCAACGGCACCGGCGCGGTGGCGTTCGACGTGGCGGGCGGGCGCATCTTCGCGTTGAGTTCCAACAGCGGCATTGACGCGATGATTTATGCGCCACACCTTTACTTCTCAAAATATCAAAATGGCGAGATCTTGAGTTGGACCGGCCCGGGCACTTTGCAGTCCGCCTCGGTCTTGCCAGGGCCGTGGATCAATGTGGCCGCCACCAACTCATACACCAACACGGCGGCGAGCCGGATGTTCTTCCGCGTCGCGCGCTGAAAAGCTTCGGCGAACTTGTTGAAACACGAAACGCCGCGTCCGCGAGGGCGCGGCGTTTTCCTCGAAGATTCGCGGCGCAAATGATTTGAGGTTGGCAGGAGTCGGAAAATCACGGGCAAGTCGGCGCGGATTACAGCCATGTCAGCAACCCGGCCGGTTTTTACCGCACCCGACAAAGAATTTTATGAACCCCAAAACCTAAAAAACCGGCGGACCGTTCTGGCAGTTCACCTTGATTGAACTGCTCATGGTCATCGCCATTCTCGCGGCCATGCTCGATGATGCGGTCAGCCCACATGAGCGTCTGCCATTTTTCCCGCCGATGTTAGCGCGCAGACGCCGCGCCGCCAACTCGTTCCGGCGAAGCCGGTTTTTGCGTCCGACCACGGGGCATGTTACATTTTCACAACAAAAGCGACAACTTTATCCTATTCAATGAATCACGGTGGAGAATAATGAGAATCAGCAAGCTGAGCTTGCTGATTCGATGCGGAACAAATTGATGAAAGCCATGAGTTGTCAACGCGCGGACCGCCGGATAAAAACCGCCGGGAGTCGCCGGAAAAATCCGGCGTTCACCTTGATTGAACTGCTTGTGGTCATTGCCATCATCGCCATCCTGGCGGCGATGCTGTTGCCGGCATTGTCCAGCGCCAAGGGCCGCGCACAAGCCATGGGATGCCTCAGCAACGGACGGCAGTTGACCCTCGCTTGGACGATGTATGCCGGGGAAAACCAGGACCGCATCACCAACAATCACACGCAGGGAAATGCGCAAAACGGTCCAAATGCCTGGGTCAAGGCGGGCGGCGTTGGCCTGACGAGTTACACCGGCAATGCACGGCAGGATCAAAATGATCTGGCCATCCAAAACGGCGTGCTTTACCCGTATAATTCGAGTTCAAAGATTTATCATTGCGCGGTGGACCAATCCACCACGATTGCCGGCGGTGCCTTCACCACCGTCTTGCGCAATCGGAGTTATTCGATGAGCACGGGCATGAACTGGACGAACTATTCCGGCAGCGGCCCGGATTTGGATGGCGGCGGCAGCTTCATAAAATTATCCGCGGTCAATAATCCTTCGCCGGTGCTGGCCTCGGTGTTTTTGGATGAGGCGGCCAACAGCATTGACAACAACGCGCTGGGAATCAATAACCCCACGGAAGCGGCACAAAACGCACAGTTTTGGAATTTGCCGGCCAGCCGGCACAACGGCGGTGCCAACATCACCTTTGCCGATGGGCATGCTGAATACCATAAATGGAAGGGTGCGTATCTCGTCAAGGACAACAACATTCCGGATCTGCCGACCACTCCCGGTCCGGGCGATCTAGCTCAAGCCTCGGCCACGGACGTGGATTTGCTTTGGCTGGCCACGACGGTGCCCCAATAAAAATTTATCGCGTCAATCACCAATCATGAGTTGAACCTTGACGCATCCCGTCGCCGGCCAATCCCTGGCGCGGGTAACTTTTATGTCTGAAATCACCCGCAGAAAATTCCTCGGCCAGACGGCGCTGGCGGCGCTGGCGGCAGGAACAATTCAAACCCCCTTCATCCGCGTCGCGCGCGCGGGCGAGCCGGGCGCGAATGATAAAATCCGCCTCGGCCTCATCGGCTGCGGCGGCCAGGGCCAGGTGGATTTGAAATGTTTTTTCGGCAATCCCGAAATTGACTGCGCCGTCATCGCCGACGTGGACGACGCGCATTTGGCCAAAGGAATTGAGCTGTGCGCCGACAACAACCGTCCCAAGCCGGACACGGTCAAAGATTTTCGCCGCGTTCTTGACCGGAAGGATGTGGACGTGGTGCTCATTGCCACGCCAGATCACTGGCACGCGCTGCCGATGGTGATGGCGGCGCAAGCGGGCAAGGATATTTACGTCGAGAAGCCCCTCGCCAAAACGATTGACGAAGGCCGCGCGATGCTCACGGCGGCGCAAAAATACAATCGCGTCGTGCAGATGGGTTCGCAATGGCGCAGCGCGCCGCACATCATCGAGGCGGCGGAAATCATCAAGTCCGGCAAGCTCGGCAAAGTCAGCCTTGCGCGCGCGTGGGCATTTCTCGACTGGCTGCCGAGCATCGGCCACGTCGCCAACGGCCCGGTGCCGGCGGGTGTGGATTACGACCTGTGGCTCGGCCCCGCGCCGCTGCACGCATTCAATCAAAACCGGTTTCATTTCAACTTCCGCTGGTTTTGGGATTACGCCGGCGGTCTGATGACCGATTGGGGCGTGCATCTGCTGAACATGGTTTCGATGGGCCTGCCGCCGGAAAATCCCAAATCAGTGACCGCAGCCGGTGGCAAATTTATTTTGGACGACGATTCGGAAACGCCGGATTCGCTGGTGACGGTTTATGATTATGCGAGCTGCCAGGTGATTTGGGAGCATCGCGCCGGTTTGAACAACGGCCTGAACAACCGCTCGTGGGGCGTGGAATGGCATGGCACCGAAGGCAACATCATTCTCAATGATGCCGGCTTTGAGCTCGTCACCGAACCGAAAAAAGCGAATATTCCGTCGCAGAAAAAAAAGGGCCAGGGCGATCCGCGGCCGGCGCACGTGCGCAATTTTCTCGACTGCTGCAAATCGCGCCAGCAGCCCGCGCTCAATCTCGAAATCGGCCACCGCGTTTCCACGCTCGCGCACCTCGGCAACATCGCCTATCGCACCGGCCATAAAATTGTCTGGGACGACGTCGCCGAAAAAGTGGTCGGCGACCACGCGGCCGACAAACTGGTCAGCGTGAAATACCGCAAGCCTTGGCACTTGCCTTACCTGCGGCGCGGGTGAACAATAAAAAAAATCCCATATGAAAAACCATCTACCTCGTCGTAAATTCCTTCAACTCTCCGCAGTCGGTTTCGCCGGCGCGTCGCTGGGCCTCGCCGGTTGCGCCACGGACAAATCTGGTTCCGCGATGAAAAAGAAAATTCCCATTGGCCTCGAAATGTATTCCGTCCGCAACGAATGCAAGACGGATTTTCCTGGCACCATCGCGGCCGTGGCCAAGATCGGTTACAAAGGCGTGGAGTTCGCCGGTTATTGGGGCCGTTCCGCCAAGGAAATCCGCCAACTGGTGGATGACAATGGCCTTGTCACCTGCGGCTCGCACACGCCGCTGGATGATTTGATGCCGGCCAAAATTGACGCGACCATCGAGTTCAACCAGATCATCGGCAACAAATTCATCATTTGTCCGTGGATGGTGGGCAAGACGCGCGCGGAATGGCTGGCGCATGCCCAGATGTTCAACGAGCTCGCCGACAAACTCGCGCCGCTGGGCCTGTTCACCGGCTACCACGCACACCAGCATGATTTCGAACTCATTGAAGGCGAATCGGCCTGGGATATTTTCTTCGGCAACACGAAAAAGGAAGTCATCATGCAGCTCGACACGAGCAACTGCCGCGAGGGCGGCGCTGATCCGGTGGTGGTGCTCAACAAATATCCCGGCCGCGTCCGCACCATTCATATCAAGCCCAACGGCGGCGGTCCCGAAGCCATCATCGGCGAGGACAAAATCAACTGGGCTGGCGTGTTTGAATTTTGCGAGCACCGCGGCAACACCGAATGGTATGTCGTCGAGCACGAAACCAGCAAGCAGCCGCTGGTGACCGTCGCGCGAACGTATGAGAAATTGAAAGAACTCGGCAAAGTGTGAATCCCGCCGCCGGCCAGAATCGCGCGCTCGCCCTCGACGCATTGCGCGGCCTGGCGATTCTGGCCATGCTGCTGTCTAGCCAGTTGCCCTTCGATCAAAACGCGCTGCCGAGCTGGATGTATCACGCGCAGGAGCCGCCGCCACACTTCGAGTGGATCGGCACGCTGGCCGGCATTTCGTGGGTGGATCTGGTGTTTCCATTTTTTTTGTTCGCCATGGGCGCGGCATTTCCGCTGGCGCTTTCGCGGCGCATGGAAAACAAAGCCGCGCCATGGAAATTGTTTTTGTTCGTCACGGAACGCGGATTCCTGCTCGGCTTTTTTGCCTTGTTTGTCCAGGCCATCCGGCCTTCCACAATAAGCCGAGCCCCGACGACTGGGATTTGGTGGCTGGCGTTGCTCGGATTTTTTATTTTCTTTCCCATCCTCACGCGACTGCCGGCAGCGTGGCCAACGCCGGTGAAAATATCCATCCGCGCCGCCGGCTGGCTCGCGGCGATTTTATTTTGCGCGTTGGTAAAATATCCCGACGGCTCCGGCTTCCAACTTGCGCGCAGCGACATCATCATCATCGTGCTCACAAACATGGCCGTGTTCGGTTCGCTCGTCTGGATGTTCACGCGGCAAAATCTTTTGCTGCGCCTTGGCGTGATCGGCATCGTTTTCGCTCTCCGCCTCTCGAACCTGCCGCAACCGACTGACGGCTGGGTGCATGACCTCTGGAAATTTTCGCCGCTGCCGTGGATTTACCACCTTTATTACCTGCAATATCTGTGCCTCGTCATCCCCGGCACCATCGCGGGTGATTTGATTCTGCAATGGACGCGCCGCGATGTTTCGGCTGAAAAAATCTCCGCCGCGCGCAGCTGGCCGCTGCTGCAATATCTTTTGATTCTGCTCACGATGATTTCGCTGCTGCTGGCCGTGCTCATCGGCTTGAAGGCGCGCTGGCTGATGGAAACCGCCTGGCTGGCTTTCACGCTTTGCTTCCTCGGCTGGTTGCTGCTGCAAAATCCGCTAAACGAAACCGAGCGGTTATTTCAAAAGCTTTTCAACTGGGGAATTTATTGGCTCGTGCTCGGTCTGATTTTTGAGCCGTGGGAAGGGGGCATCAAAAAAGATCATCCCACGTTGAGCTATTATTTTGTCACGTCCGGCCTGGCGATTTGCACGTTCGTCGCGTTTTCGATTTGGATTGATGTCTTCCGGCAAAAACGCTGGCTCCGGCTGCTGATTGACAACGGCCAGAATCCGATGATCGCCTACGCCGGCATAAACAACTTCATCACGCCCGTCCTCGCGCTCACCGGCGGCGGCGCGCTGCTCACGCAGTTTGCCACGACGCCGTGGCGCGGCTTTTGGAAGGGCGCGATCATCACTTTGCTCCTGGCATTGACCGTCAGTTTTCTGACCCGCCGCAAAATCTTCTGGCGAACGTGAAATGAAAAAACAAAAAAACAAAATCGCCCGGCGCGATTTTTTAAAAGGCATTGGCCTCACCGTTCCGCTGATTCTCGCCGCGCCGGCGTGTGTCAGCGCAAACGAAAAAATCGCTGTGGCCGGTCATTCGCGGCCGCCGCGCGCACGGGAATTTTCCACCGATCTCGTTATTATTGGCGGCGGTTTGGGCGGCTGTGCGGCGGCGCTGGCGGCCGCGCGTAACGGCTTGAACGTCATTGTCACCGAAGAAACGGACTGGATTGGCGGACAAATCACTCAGCAGGCCGTGCCGCCGGATGAAAACAAGTGGATTGAAACTTTTGGTGGCACCGCCAGCTATCAACAATTTCGCACGGGCATCCGCGAGTTTTACCGCCGCAATTATCCGCTGACCGAAAAAGCCCGCGCCGACAAATTTTTGAATCCCGGCAATTCCTGGGTGACGCGCATTGGCGGCGACCCGCGCGTGGCGCTGGCCGTGCTTTACGAAATGCTCGCGCCGTTTCTCGGCAACGGGCAGATCAGAATTTTGCTGCGGCACCAACCGGTTTCCGCCGCGACCCACGGCGACCGCGTCGAAGCCATCGAAGTTTTGGATTTGGAGTCCGGACACGAAATCATTTTGCGCGCGCCATTTTTTGCCGATGCCACGGAACAAGGCGATTTGTTGCCGCTGACGAAAACGGAATACGCCATCGGAGCCGAGGCCCAATCAGAAACCGCCGAGCCGCACGCAAAAGCGCGCGCCGAGCCGGACAATTTGCAAGGCTTCACGATGTGCTTCGCGATGGATTATCTCGCGGGCGAAGACCACCCCATTGAGCAGCCGCGCGACTATGATTACTGGCGCGCGTTAACGATGACCACCAGCGAGCAAAAAAATTATCACGTCCTGACGTTTGAAGAACGCGATTCCCAAAAAATCGGATTTGACCCCGCAGCGCGCAGAGGTTTCTGGACCTACCGTCGCATCGCCGACCGCGATTTGTTCCAGCCGGGATTTTATCGCGGCGACGTGAGCCTCGTGAATTGGCCGCAAAATGATTATTCGTTCGGCCGGATTTGCGACGTGCGCGAAGCCGAGGCCAAAAAACACATCGAGCGCGCCAAACAGATGAGTCTGTCGTTGTTTTACTGGCTGCAAACGGAGGCACCGCGCCCAGACGGCGGGGCAGGTTGGACCGGCTTGCGTTTGCGTCCGGACATCGTGGGCACCAGCGACGGACTCGCGAAATATCCCTACATCCGCGAAGGTCGGCGCATCAAGGCGGAGTTCACCGTGCTGGAACAGCACGTCACGCTCGCCGCGCGCACGGCGGAGACTGGCCTAAAAAAAGAGGCTATGCGCGCGACGCCATTCGCCGATTCCGTCGGTATCGGACACTACGCGATGGATCTGCACATCACCACGCGCGGCGACCACGCGCATTTTGGCGGCACGCTACCGTTTCAAATCCCACTCGGCGCGCTGCTTCCGCGCCGGGTGGAAAATCTGCTGCCGGCGTGCAAAAATATCGGCGTGACGCATCTCACCAACGGCTGTTTCCGCCTGCATCCGATTGAATGGAACATTGGCGAGGCGGTTGGATCGCTCGCCGCGTTTTGCGTCGCGCAAAAAAAATCACCGCGCGAAGTGCGCCAAAAATCCGAATTGCTCGGCGATTTCCAAAAACGGTTGCGCGCCGATGGCGTGCGGCTGGAATGGCCGGAAAATTCAGCGATGCAATGAAACGTCGTTCCGCAGCCCGTTTTTCTCGTCGTCATCTTCGTGCTTTATTTTGAGGATGAGCATGAGCAAGACGATGAGGAGGATTGCTTTTGCCCTGGTGCTGGTTATCGGAGTTTATTTTGTCCCGGCGGCGGTGGCGGCGCGGCCAGGCAAAAACTTCGCGCTGATTTGCGTCAACAATCACGGCGGCGGCGTGCGCGATTGACGACAACGTGCCGGTGCAGTCGGTGAATTATCAAAAACTAGCGGCCCCATTGATCAGGACATCCACCGCACCGCCACGGTGCAGGCCAGCGGCCAGGCCGCCACCAACGCGACCGGCTTTTTCCGAGTCGGGTCGCTCGCCTTTGAGCCGGCCGGCGCTGGTCGGGATTTATTTCGGCAGCAAATCCGCGACGAGCGACTTCTCTTCTTTCAATTCATTTTCGGTCACGGCGATTTTAGCCTTGCTGAAATCGTTGAGTGGCACGCCCTGGACGATTTCAAAATCCGTGCCGTTGCTGCGGATCGGATAGCTGAAGATCAAACCCTTCTCGATGCCGTAGCTGCCGTCGGAATGCACGCCCACGCTGAACCAATCGCCGGCGGGCGTCGGGTGCGAGAGCTTGCAAACGGTGTTGCATGCCGCGTTGGCGGCGCTGGCGGCGCTGCTCAAACCGCGCGCTTTAATGATGGCCGCGCCGCGCTGCTGCACGGTGGTGATGAAATCTTTTTCCAGCCATTCGCGGTGGCTGATGACTTCCGGCACGAGCCGGCCGTTGATCTTCGTGTTGAAGAAATCCGGATACATCGTGGCGCTGTGGTTGCCCCAGATGGCGAGGTTGGTGACGGCGGTGACATCCACGCTGGCTTTTTGCGCGAGCTGCGTCTTGGCGCGGTTTTCGTCCAGCGCGGTCATGGCGAAGAAACGGTTCTTCGGCACGCCGGGCGCGTTGTTCGCAGCGATAAGCGAATTGGTGTTGCACGGGTTGCCGACGACGAGCACGCGAATATCGCTCGCGGCGTGCTTGGCGATGGCGTTGCCCTGGCCGGTGAAAATCTTGCCGTTGATGCCGAGCAAATCTTTGCGCTCCATGCCGGCCTTGCGCGGCACGGCGCCGACGAGCAGCGCCCAGTTCACGCCTTTGAAACCTTCGTCGAGGCTGGAGGTCGGCACGGTGCCTTTGAGCAGCGGGAACGCGCAATCGTCGAGCTCCATGCAGACGCCCTGCAGCGCCGCCATGGCTTTTTCGTCGGGGATTTCGATCAGGTGAAGAATGACCGGTTGGTCCGGGCCAAAGGCCGCGCCCGAGGCGATGCGGAAGAGGAGGGAATAACCGATTTGGCCGGCCGCGCCGGTGATGGCTACGCGAATGGGAGTTTTGCTCATAAAATATTTTGGTGGCCCAGTATGAATTTATTGGCGTTTTGATGCAAGTATTCCGCGTTGGCAAAAATTGTCTTGGTTTAAATTTATTTTGTCGTAAAAAAGAACCGTTCTTTGAAACTGGCGGAAGCGTTTCCGCCACCATCGCAGTCAAATGTCTGGGAACCCGGTGTGAATCCGGGACGGTTGCGCCACTGTAACGGCTACAAACTCCCAATGCCACCAAGCGAAAGTTGGGGAAGGCGGGAGTGAGGTTTGAGGCCGAAGTCAGGATACCGGTTTGATTGTGCTCGTCGCGGCCGGGAATTTCCCGGCCGACTTCTCCGCAAAGAGAAGGATGAGACCAGTCCGTCCAAACTGTTTTTGGGCGGCTCGTCGAATTTCCTCCATTCCTCGTTTGCGAAGCTGGAGGTTTTTTTATTTTCAAAATCTCCCTGCCTCGCGCTGGTCTCTCAATCGCAAAAAAACGTTCCGTGAATTTTATCCACCGAACAAAATTGAAAGATCAGCATAATGAAAAAAGTTCGTTTCGCGCTGGCATTGGCCGGCTGGATTCTTGTCTCCAAATCATCGGCGATTTCGCTGGATGACATTCCGCTGTGGACCGGCTCCGGCACCAATCGCGCCGCGCTGGTCATTGAATGGAACTCGCCGGAAGTGTTCAACGGCACCACCGTGCCCGCGCCGGTCGCGAACAAAACGCTCGTGTGGGGCTACCGTTTCAACGGTTCGGCCACGGGCACGCAGATGTTCAATGCCATCGTGGCGGCAAATCCGCAGCTTTATACGGTGGAAACCGCCGACCCGTTTTTGGGCACCGGCATTCAGGCCATCGGGTTCAATCTCGATGGCAGCGGACTCAGCGGTGTCGCGGATGGAACCGTTACGAATCTCGCGAATACTTTCACCAATGGCATTTTGACCAATCCCAGCCTGAATCCAGACGCAACTTATCCTTTGAACGCCGGTGATTTGTTTTGGAGCAGCGATTACAATGGTCCGTATTGGCAGATCTGGACCGAGCTGGGCGACGGCGGCGGTTTTACCAATTCGCCGAACCGCGGAGCTAGTCCGTATTTCGATCCAAACACCTACAACCATGGCCAGTGGGCATATGCCAACTTCGGCATTGACGATTTGCCGGTGACGAATGGTTCATGGATCGGATTTTCCGTGGCGGCGGCCGGTTACGATTCCAACACGAATGATGCGGCCTACAACGCCTTCAACAACGACGAGCAAGCGCCGCCATCGCCCGCCGGCACTTACACGGCCTATGTTGGCAACCCAAATGATTTCGCGGTGCAAATTGTCAGCACGAACAATGTTTACACCCGCAGTCCGTATGACGACCCGACGGCCGTGCTGGGCCGGCCGACTTTGAAATTCATCAATGCCGGCACCAATGCGCATCGGGTAAAAATCGTGGAAGCGCCGTTCAACGTCGCGCCGGACGGCAGCAAACTGATTACGGAAATCAGCAGCGGCGGGCAGATCACGGTCAATCTGGGCCGCAAAATTTATGATGACCCGAACAATCCTTACGGCATTGACCTGATTGTTTATGGCAATTCATTTTTCACCGCGTCGGGCTACTCCGGCGGCGCCGTCAGTGACGCAACCGATCTGAACGCCGCCGTGTTAAACAGTGCGCCCGGCGGTCATCCGACCCTTGTTTCCGTCAGCCAGGACGGCACCAATTGGTTTGCCTACAACCCGGTTGCCGCCCTGTTTCCGCAAAACGCTTATCGCTGGGATGACGCCAACGATGCGTGGACGGATGAGCAAATGAATCCCACGAAACCGCTCAATCCATTTATTGGCACAAATAATTTTGCCGGCCAGACCGTCGCCAGCGCGCTGGACCAATTCTCCGGCGCCGCCGGCGGCACGGGCTTTGATTTGAAAGCGTCTGGCCTGCCTTGGATTCAATACGTTCGCGTGCAGCCCGGCGCGGGCACTTACACGGTTTTGGACGCGATTGCGGCGGTTGATCCGGTGGTTGTCGGCGATGCGCTGTCCATCGCGCCGGACAATCTGGCTGCCGGCATCACGAATCTGTTTTTCCAAAATCCCGGCAATCCCAGTCAGAATCTCATCGCCGTTAATTTTGACTCCCTGAGCGGCGTGGCCCAAGTCAGCACGGCGGGCTTGAGCGAGTTTTCCGCGTTTGCGCCGGTCATCGGCAAAATGTCCAGCGCGTATCAAATCAGCTTAAAGCCGATGACGGGAACCGATGCCGTGAATTATGTCGCGGACATCGGCTTGCGCGCGGGGGGCAATTACGCCGGCAACGGCGGCGATTTGCGGGTGTATCAATGGGCCGGCACAGGCTGGGCTTCGCGGGCGTTTCAGTTCCATCCGGCGAACCGCGAGGTGCTGGTCGCGGGCGTCACGAATTTGTCGGCCTTCGTCGTTTCGCAAATCATCCCGCCGCAGTTGAGCCTCAAAAAAATCACGAGCGGTTTCGCGTTCCAATTCACGCCCGTGGCGAATTGCGCGCACATCTTGGAACGCTCCACCGATTTGGCAACCTGGACGCCCATCTTTACCAACGCCCCGACCGGCGCGCAGCCGGTGACATTGCAAGATTCCAACGCCCCGGCCGGCAAGGCGTTTTACCGGGTGCTACTCAATCCGTGATGCAACGGCAACGACCATTTCTGCGACGGGGATTCACGCTCATCGAATTGCTCGTCGTCATCGCCATCATCGCCATTTTGGCGGCGATGCTCCTGCCGGCTTTGGCCAGAGCCAAGGCGAAAGCCAAGAGCATTCAATGTGCGAGCAACCTGCGGCAGATGGCCATCGCCGCGCACGTTTACGTGGATGACAACGCCGATTTTTATCCCATCGCCCAATACGCCGATGACGCGGGCAATTTTTATTGCTGGGATTTGAACGTGCTTTACGACGACCACGGCAACGCCAGTGTGAAACCGGGCATTTTATGGGCAGGCCAGGGCAACGCCCAAATCCAGCAATGCCCGTCGTTCGCCGGCGGCGCGGATTCTCCGGACAATCCCTACACCGGCTACAATTACAACACCAGCTACCTCGGCCACGGCGACGGCGAAGCCTGCCTGCAACCGGCCAAGACTTCTGCCGTTCATCGCCCGGTCAAAACCGCTTTGTTCGGCGACGGTCAGTATGCGGCGGGCGCGGACAAATACATGCGTGCCCCGTGGCCTGACGTGGCCAACGGCGGCGATGATTGGGGCAGTGGTTCGGGCCTCCGGGCGGCGGGAACGCAGGGCTTTCGCCACCAAAACCGCTGCAACGTCGCCTTCTGCGACGGCCATGCTGAAACCTGGTCGGCGTGTTACACCAGCAATGCCGATGGCGCGGCCAGTGTGGCGACCGGCACGGGATTCTTATCGGCTGACAATTCTCTTTACGATCTGCAATAAATTGAATCCGCTGCCAGCCGCGCGTCATTGGCTATATGCGGAGTTGGATCGGCAAAGTCCTGATCTGGAGTGCGCGGACAGGTCCCGCTTTGGAACTGGGAGACATGTCTCCCAGTCGGAAAGCGGCGACGCGTCGCCACATTCCAAATCCGGACGCTGCCCTCCAATCGTGCGACTTGATTTATTCCGCATCTGCCATATTGTGTTCCACTCGAATTATGGAATTAAATAATGAAGAAATCCGTCGTTACTCCCGGCACTTGATTTTGCCGGAAGTCGGTCTGGCCGGGCAAAAGAAAATCAAAGGCACCAGCGTGCTGTGCATCGGCGCGGGCGGCCTCGGCTCGCCCATCGCCATGTATCTCGCCGCCGCCGGCATCGGCAAAATCGGCATCGTGGATTTCGACACCGTGGATTATTCCAATCTGCAACGCCAGATTCTCCACACTGATGCGGACGTCGGCCGCTCGAAAGCCGAGTCGGCGAAGGAAACCATTCACGGCATCAATCCGCATTGCGAAGTTGTCATCCACAACACGCGCATCTCGTCCGAAAACGCGCTCGATTTGATCCGCCCTTACGACATCGTCGTGGACGGCACGGATAATTTCCCGACACGCTACCTGACAAACGACGCCTGCGTGCTGCTCAAGAAGCCGAATGTTTACGGCTCGATTTTCCGTTTCGAAGGCCAGGCCAGCGTGTTCGCGCCGCATCTCGGCGGACCGTGCTACCGCTGTCTGTATCCCGAACCGCCGCCGCCCGGCATGGTG
>CAJAQO010000112.1 GCA_903944085.1 uncultured Verrucomicrobia subdivision 3 bacterium | reverse complement strand
TGGTCAGTCGCCGGTGGAAAATGGCTGTGGCGAACCGGTCACACCGCGATTCATCCCCGACGCTGACGGCGTCACGTTCCATTTGAAAACGTCGTTCCTGGATTTTGTTCCTGGTGAAGCGACTCACAACGGGAACCCGGCACGCTGGGCGTATTCGCCCGCTGGCTCGCGCCTCGGACACGCCAGCGGCGGCGGGCCGATTGTGTTGCACAAGATTGTCGGCCCGGCGATTCAGACTGGCCCGGACACATTTCAATACAGCATGAACCGGATCAATTCGACCGAAGATCGGCGCAACTTCGACATCTGGGTTTGGGCGAGCCATCCCGGTGACGCGAAATACAAAAGCATTGTGCAACAAGCGATGATTCGCGTGCCGACGTTCACCCAAGGCGTGGAACAAAACATCACATTCCCGGAAATTCCCGACCAGAAGGCGGGGGTGAAATTCCTCAAACTCAAGGCCACTTCTGATTCAGGCCGCAAAGTTTATTATTACATCCGCGAAGGCCCGGCGGAAACAGACGGCGACACGTTGCGATTCGCCAAAATTCCGCCGCGCGCAAAATTCCCCGTGAAAGTCACCGTCGTCGCCTGGCAGTTAGGCAGCGCCGATGATCCGAAACTAAAAACCGCCGCGCCGGTGGAACGGGAATTTTTCTTAACCAAATAACCTCCATCCCCGACACTGTAAAATTGAAACTCACCGTTTATGCAGCCCTGATTGTTGGCCTGCTGACCATCAGTGGATGCACCACTCCGCAATCAATTCACCCTGGCGCCGTTTGGCTGGACAATCGCGGCCAGCTCATTCAGGCGCACGGCGGCGGCGTCATAAAGCTGGGAAATACTTACTATTGGTTTGGTGAAGATCGTTCGCGGGATAATTCGCGCACCAATCGTTGCGTCAGTTGTTACTCATCGAAGAACTTGGCGCATTGGACATTTTGCAACCAGGTTTTGAAGCTCGGCAATGTTGAAAATTTTCAGCGCGGCTGGGCATTGGAACGACCCAAGGTTTTTTACAACCCCAGGACCAAAAAATACGTCATGTATATGCACATTGACGGCGCGTTGCCGGGCCAAAGCGGCGGCTACAGTTTCGCACGCATCGGCGTGGCGACGTGTGCCAAGGTGGACGGCGATTATCAATACTTGAAAAGTTTTCGTCCGCTTGGACACGAGAGCCGCGACATCGGCCAGTTCGTAGATGACGACGGGACGGCCTATTTGATTTTTGAGGATCGTCCGTTTGGCTTTCGCATTGCACAATTATCCGATGATTATCTGACCCTGGAAAAGGAAATGTGCCTGATTCCCGAACATTTGGAAGGTGGCGCGCTAGTGCATTACAACGGCCTTTATTATCTTATCGGCTCTGAACTGACTGGCTGGAATGCGAACCCGAACGTGTATGCGACGGCGAAATCGCTCGCCGGGCCGTGGTCGGAATTCAAGGACATCGCTCCGCCGGAAACCAAGACCTACGACTCGCAGTCCACGATGTTGCTCAAGGTTGCCGGCACCAAAACCACCACGGTGATTTTCATGGGCGACATCTGGAAACCGCGCATGCAGTGGGACTCGCGCTATCTCTGGATGCCGCTGGAAATCGGCGATGGCAAGCTGTGGCTGCCCCAACCGCACGATTGGATGCTCAATATCAAGACCGGCGAAGCGGTGATCAAACAATGATCCTATGCGGATAAAATCCATTATTTCTTTCATCAAGACAGCCACTCTCGGCATCATTGGCTGTCTGGTGGCGTTGGCAGCATCGGCGCAGGAAATCAAGCTGGCAAAACCCACGACCGGCGAACTCGCGTTTCAAGACCTAGAACTTGGCGTGTTCATCCATTACAGCATTGATGTCTATGCCGAGCGCGGTGCGGCGCATGGCGCCACTCCGGCGTCGGCATTCAATCCGACGGAGTTGAATGCCGAACAATGGGTTCTCGCCGCCAAGGCGATGGGAGCGAAATTCGTAGTGTTGACCGCCCGACACGAGGAGGGTTTCTGTCTGTGGCCGACGAAGACGGCAGATTACAGCGTGAAGTCGAGCCCTTACAAAAATGGCCATGGCGACATCGTCCGCGAGTTTGTGGATGCCTGCCGCAAGTATGGCTTGAAAGTGGGTTTGGATGATCCTCCATGGATAGATTCGCATTGGGAATTGAGCCAGACCAACCTTTCACCCGGTCGGGAAGCCGGACGAATTGACAAGTTCGACAAACCGGCGGCATACGCGAAGGGGCTGGCGAAAGAAAAAGGACGGCTCCGGGAACTCATGACCGATTACGGGCCGCTGGTTTTCTTTTGGAACGATCACTACGGTCGCTCTGACAGCATTGGCACCGTTCCGCAAGGCGGCCTGTTCAGGAAGTTTTATGCCGAGTTGGCCCAGGAGGCACACGAGCTTCAACCCAATTGCCTTTATTTCGGCCCGGATGTCGAGCATGTCGGCAATGAGGAAGGCTATTCGTGTTATCCGATGTGGAATGCCGTGCCGTCGCTTGACGGCACTGACTATACCATCAGCACGACGTTTAAATGGAACGGCACTAACACCGGTAATCCATTTGGCAAATTTTATCGGCCCCGCCTAGGTCTGATCACGGATGGGTTCAGCACCGGCGACTGGATGTGGACCGGGCCGCGCCAGCCGCAACTGTTGGAGCTCCGGATGCAGGTCTTTTATGACACGATTGGTCGCGGAGCCAGCGTCATAATCAATCTGACGCCTGACCGGCGCGGATTGATTCCCGATGACCTTGTAACTGTGGCGAAGGAAACCGGCGACGAAATCAAGCGCCGGTTCAGCAATCCGATTGCCCAGTCCACCGCAAGCGATCCGGTGCAGACGTTGAAGTTTGACGAGCCTGAAAAATTTGATCATATCGTTACCATGGAAGATTTGCGCGACGGCCAGAAGATCGCAAAATATACCATTGAGGCGCAAATGGACGGCGAGTGGAAGACCGTTGTCCAAGGCCAGACCATCGGACACAAGCGGATTGATCAATTTGCGCCTGTCACGGCCACGGCGGTTCGCTTCACCTGCACCGAGTCGCTCGCGCAGCCGGTCGTCGTGCGCAGTTTGGCGTTGTTCAATGCCGGAGTCAAAGCTCCGTGAATCACATGAAAACTCACTCGCCAATCAGATGTAGTTTTCTTCTTGCTGCCTTCATCGCTGCGTCTGCACTTCGTGCTGCCGAAATGCCGGATAATCAAACAATCACTTATCCTGCACCGGAAGGTTCTGCGTTGAACTCTGATTTTACCGTCAAGGTGCGGACGCCCGCAGGCAAATGGCAGCACGTTGCCACTTATCTGGTGAAGGTTGATCAGGTGCTCGGCACCAGCCACTCGCCGCAGAATTCATCCCTGGCTTACTTCGATTTCTCCGGCAAGGTGGATGTCTCCATCGCCTTCAACCGGGGAGGCATCCGATCAGCGCGCATCCGTCCACTCTCGTTCGGCATTACGCCCAAGGTGAACGGCAACACGATGATTTTTTCGCTGTCGGAACCGCGCAATTTGTCAGTTGAGATAAACGGCGATATTTTTCACAACCTGCAGCTCTTCGCCAACCCCATTGAAACCAACCGGCCATCTTTCACGGATACCAATGTCATTTATTTTGGACCGGGCATCCACCAGCTTGAACGCAGCAGATTGAGCGTGCCGTCCGGCAAAACTGTTTATATTGCCGGCGGTGCTGTCGTTCGCGGCCAATTGAATTGTAGCGGCGTGGAAAATGTCCGCATTCTTGGCCATGGCATGATTTATGAAACTGAACCGCCGGTCAGGGCAGTGCGAACCACGAATTCAACCAATGTCGCAAGGTCGCGCGACGGAATATCACGCGGCGGCGTGGCGATCGTGAATTCAACCAACGTTGTCATCAGTGGAATTATCGTGGTGCCCAACGGCAACACGGCCTTGATGGGAAATTCGCAGGACGTCACGCTCAAAAACATCAAATCAATCAGTAGCGGCGGAAATTACGACGGCATTGATGTTTTTTGCAGTTCCAACATCGTCATCGAAGGCGCGTTCATGCGGAACTCGGACGATTGCATCGCGATTTACGGGCATCGCAGATATTTTTACGGCAATGTTCAACACATCCTGGTGCGCGACTCGACATTGTGGGCGGATGTGGCGCATCCGATTCTCGTCGGCACGCACGGCGATACGCCCAATCCCGACACGCTCGAAGACCTTCAGTTTTCCAATCTCGACATCCTTGATCAAATGGAACCACAAATTGATTATCAGGGTTGCATGAGCCTCAACGCCGGGGACGGCAACCTGATTCGCAATGTCCGGTTTGAAAACATCCGTGTTGAGGATTTTCGCGAAGGGCAGTTGGTGAATCTGCGCGTCTTTTACAATCACAAATACAACACCTCGCCCGGTCGCGGCCTCGAAAACATCTATTTCAAGAACATCACCTACAACGGTTCGCACTCCGAAATTTCCGTGATCGCCGGCTATGACGATGCGCGGGAAATTAAAAATGTCGTCTTCGAGAACCTTGTCATCAATGGCACGTTGATTACGGATCAGATGAAGAAGCCAAGCTGGTATAAAACCTCGGACATGGCGCGGTTTTTTGTCGGCGAGCATGTCGAAGGAATTGAGTTCCGCGCTCCTGGTGATGCGCCATCCACGATTGCCCCTGGTCAGTGAGACTAAAACAAACATGATTCATCAATTTTTTAAGCGAGCCGGAACGGTTGTGCTGATCCTGGCTTTCTTCGGAATTTTTTCGCGCGCGGTTGGCTCGGAAGCTTTTGTTCATCCCGGTTTGCTGCAAAACCGCGAAGATATTGAGCGAATGAAAATGGCCGTCGCGGCAAAATCAGAACCGGT
Organism: uncultured Verrucomicrobia subdivision 3 bacterium; assembly: GCA_903944085.1. GTDB lineage: Bacteria > Verrucomicrobiota > Verrucomicrobiia > Limisphaerales > UBA11358 > UBA11358. The sequence goes on along the minus strand of CAJAQO010000112.1, from coordinate 7,179 downwards.
TTTTTCCGGCTACGAAATTTTCCGCGCCAGCGCGCAGTCGCAACTGGATTACAAAATGCGCGGCCCGCTGGCAACGGTTGGGAGAAATCCAGCCGTCGGTCAAAGCGTTTACGACTCCGACGCCAACGCCGCCTACCAATGCGCCATCATGTGGTGCATCACCGGCGACATCGCCTACGCGAACAAGTCGAAGGCAATCATCAATGCGTGGTCCTCAACTTTGAAATCCATCACCGGCCGCGACGCGGTCTTGATGGCGGGGCTTGGCCCGTTCAAAATGGTCAACGCGGCGGAAATTCTTCGTTACACCGACGCTGACTGGTCACCGGCGGATATTCAGCAGACGGAAAAACATTTTCGCGAAGTCATTTATCCCGTCATCCATGATTTCGCGCCGTTCGCCAACGGCAATTGGGACACGGCGGCCATCAAGACCATGATGGCCATCGGTGTTTTCTGCAACGACCGCGCGATGTTCGAGCGCGCGCTGAAGTATTATGTGGCCGGTGCGGGCGACGGACGCCTGACGCATTATATCATTAACGAAACTGGTCAGTGCCAGGAAAGCGGGCGCGACCAGCAGCACACGCAACTCGGCCTCGCGCACCTTGGCGACTGTTGCGAAATCGCGTGGCATCAAGGACTCGATCTTTACGGCTACGACGACAATTTGTTGCTGAAAGGTTTTGAATACACCGCCAAATACAATCTTGGCGAAGACGTTCCCTTCGCGGAGACCTTGGATCGAACCGGGAAATATCATCACACAATTATTTCGACGAACGGTCGCGCCCGATTCCGCGCGGTGTTCGAGGAAATTTACAATCACTGCGCAAACCGGGTGGGAATTTCCGCGCCGTTCACGGAGCGCGCCGCTGAAAGTATTCGTCCCGAAGGTGCAGGCGGTTCGGGCGCGGATCATGTCGGGTTTGGCACGCTGCTTTTTTCGCGGCCAGCCTCAACTCCAGCTTCAGCGAAAACGCAAATTGCGCCGGCTTCGCCCGGCGGAGTTATTGCGCGAGGTTCAGTCAAAGAAAATAAACTCACTTGGGTCGCCGTCGTCGGCGCGAAAAGTTACACGATCAAACGCGCGACGAAGAACGACGATTATAAAATCATCGCCCGCAACATTACGGTGACAACTTACACGGATGCCAAAGTCAAATCCGGCGAGATTTATTGTTACGTTGTGTCCGCCGCGAATGTCGCCGGTGAAAGCCCCGACTCCTTTCCAATTTCCATTTGCGCCGGTCTGCCGAAGTTGTGGGCGCATCAGGATGTCGGTATGGTTTCCGTCGCTGGTGATGCGAATTTTGACGGTAGTATTTTCACCCTGGAAGGCGCGGGCGCGGACATTGGCGGCACGAACGATCAATTTCAATTCGCCTCCGTGACGATGAACGGCGATGGTGCCATCGTCGCGCGATTTGTTCCGCAAACCAGTTCGCAATTTTCCAGATTCGGTTTGATGATGCGTGAAACGACCGCCGCGGAGGCCGCCAATGTCGCGTTGCTGATTTCGCCGGAGGCCGGACGCAATGTCGAAGCGCCGGGCTGGCCGGCGCAATTGACCGTCCGTGAATCCACCGGCGCGGCGTCCACCATTCGCGCCGCCAGCGATAACTTTTCCGAGCCAATGGTGACGTTTGGCCGTCTGACCGGCTATTGCTGGCTGAAACTCGAACGCGCCGGCGGCAATTTTACCGGATCAATTTCTTCCGATGGCAAAACCTGGACGCAGGTCGGCGCGGTGACGATTGCGCTGAAGCACAAACTTTTTGTCGGCCTGCCGGTTTGCTCGCGCCTCGCCGGAATCACGACGACGGCGATGTTTGACAACGTGACGGTGACAAATTCTGGTTCCAAACCAAATTCATCCGTTGAAAATCGCCTTGAATCTCCCGATGGAAAGGTCGCGGTGAATTTTTTCCGGCAAGACGGCGGCGTTCCGGCTTACGCCATCGGATATTTTGGAAAATCCATCGTGCTCGAATCGCGTCTCGGTTTGCTGCCCGATTTTATGAACGGTTTTGCCATTGCAAAAGTCTCCAAAAGTGAACATCACGGCGAATGGACGCAGATTTACGGCGAGCGTAAAATCGTTCCCGACAATTATCGCGAGCTGAACGTTGACTTGAAAAAACCGTCCGGCGAACTGATGCGAATTACATTCCGTGCTTACAACGAAGGCGCGGCGTTTCGCTATTCGTTTCTAGAACAAAATGCCAAAGGATTTCATTTCACCGGCGAGCAAAGCGAATTTCATTTTCCGGAAAATACTTTTGGCTACGAAGAGCACGGCACAGAAGGCGAATATAGGCGCGCAGAAATTTCCGACATCAAGCCGTGGTGCGAACGGCCATTGACGCTTGAATACGCCAGCGGCCTGTTTACGTGTCTGTGCGAGGCGGACAACGAAAATTATCCGCGCATGTTGCTTTCGCCGGTGCCCGGAGCTCCGGACACGCTTGTCAGCGCGCTTGGCGGGACGACGTCTAACACCGATGAGGACCAGTTCCGGCAACGCCATGATTCAACTGCAAACCTTGCGCCCGGAGATTCAACGCCGTGGCGGATGTTTGTCGTCGGCGAAAGGCCGGGGGGGATTTACTGGGACGAAATTACTTGATGTTGAACTTAAATCCGCCCTTGGCATTGAAAGATGTCTCCTGGATCAAGCCCGGCAAAGCAATGCGCGACACGACGCTGACCACGGTGAATTCAGAAGCCATCATTGATTTCGCGGCGACGGCGGGCTTGCAATATGTCCTGCTGGATGACAGATGGTATGGTAGTGAAGATCCAGAAAGCGGCGACGCGACCACGGTGCGCGCGCGAAATTTGGATATTCCCGAAATCATCCGCTATGGCAGCGAGAAAAATGTGGGGGTGATTCTTTACGTTGACCGGCGCCAGATTAAAACGCAGCGCGACATCCTTTTCCCGCTTTACGAAAAATGGGGCGTCAAGGGCGTGAAAATCGGGTTTGTTGACGTCGGCCCGCAAACGGAAACGGCATGGATCACCGAGACGATAAAAAAAGCGGCGGAACATCATCTCAGCCTCAACATCCACGATGGTTATCGCCCGACCGGTGTTGCGCGGACATATCCCAATTTGCTGACGGTCGAAGGCATTCGCGGCAACGAACATTTTCCGAAGCCGGAACATAATTGCACGATTCCATTCACGCGTTACGTCGCCGGTTCAGCGGATTACACGGTTTGTTATTTTGACGATTGGTGTCAGACCACCTACGCGCATCAACTGGCGATGGCCGTCGTTTCTTACAGTCCGCTGCAAACCATCTTTTGGTATGACCGTCCGAGCATGTATCACGGCGAGCCGGAAGTTGAATTTTTCCGGCAGGTGCCGACAGTCTGGGACGAAACAAAAGTCATCAACGGCGAAATCGGAAAGTTTGCCACGGTTGCGCGGCGCAGCGGCGACGCCTGGTTCATCGGCCCAATCAACAACAGCGAGCCGCGCCAGTTAAAATTGCCGCTCAATTTTCTTAAAGCGGGGAAAAATTACACCGCCCGCATTTATTCGGACAATAATTCCGTTCCGACCCGGACGCACGTCGCCGTGGAAACCCGGACGGTGAATTCTTTGGCGACTCTTGACGTGCCATTGCACGCGGCGGGCGGCCAGGCAGTTTGGATTACGCCCGAGAAACAATTTATGATCGGAAAAAGTTTCAAATTTTTGATTGGCCTGATTTTTTTCGGGGTGTTCGTCACTTGCACCATTTCCGCTGAATGGCAACCCGCAGGCATTTCTTCGGCAGGTCGCTCTCTCAGCTTTGGAAGGTCGGCCATTAAATGTGGAGCAAGCCCATGTCTCCACTCTGGACCTGCCGCTGCCGCTTTATGCGCGCGGCTTTTTTCAAAGAATCGAAAGCGAACCGAATAACCGTTCCGTCAGATAGCGAATCATTTCAAACGAGAGACTGCCCGAACCGACGATGACCGCCGCGCGAAATTCCGTCACCGGCACGCCCGCCGCGCGCAAGGCTTTGCCCGTTTCGTGACGCGAGCGCAAGTGCGGCGACAGGTCGGTTTGCGGATCGCCAAGTCCACCGAGGTAAATGATTCGCTCCACGCCGGCAGCCTTCGCGGCGTTGGCACAATTGCGCGCGGCAACCAGGTCGCGTTCCGAAAAATCGCCGCCACCGCCGAGGCTGTGAACGAGGTAATACACCACGCTGACATTCCGCATGGCCGCGACCAGCGAAGCCAGTTGCAGCACGTCGCCGTTGGCCACTTCCACCTGCTCCAGCCACGCGCGTCCTTGCAATCGTGCCGGATCGCGCACGAGGCAGCGCACGCGATAACCTGCCGCCAGCAGACGCGGCACGAGCCGCCCGCCGACATAGCCGGTTGCGCCCGTAACTAGAATCAATTTCGTATCAGCCATGGCAACAAATCAGCTCTTCGCAAAAAAAGTCATAAAAGGCAATCGTCATGAGCTTCACCAAATCAATTTAACCCAGACCCGGCTGGCGGGCGAACCAAGAAGGCGCACGAACAAATTGCCGCCGGCTTGGGCGGTGGCGCTAATCCTGCCGCGTAGAAAATCGGACGCGCATGGTGATTCAGGGAAATTAATTGCGCTGCGCTCGTGAGAGTTGCAACTTCAATTCAAATCTTCCAGCAACAGCTTTGAGCTGATGCGCGCCGACTCGAAGATGACCGGCAGGCCGCTGCCCGGATGCGTGCCGCCGCCGACGAGATACATGCGCTCGAATTCCTCAAAACGGTTTTGCGGGCGCAGGTTCAGCATTTGCGCGAAACTGTGCGACAAGTTGAAAGTTGCGCCGCGATAGATGTCCAGTTTGTTTTCCCAATCCGCCGGTGTCACCACGCGCTCGAAACGGATGCGCTTCTCAATGTCCGTGATGCCAAGTTTTTCGAGTTGGCGCAGCGCCACGCCGCGATACCGCGCCCGCTCCTGGTTCCAGTCCACGTTCGGATGCTGATGGGTCACTGGCAGCAACACATATAACGCACTGTGGCCGGGCGGTGCCATGGTGGCGTCGGTGCGCACCGGGTTCTCGACGTAAAACGACGGGTCTGCCGACAAAACGTGCTGCCGCTCGATTTCGTCGAGGTTGCGGCGGTAATCTTTCGCAACGTAAATGTTGTGATGTGCGAGGTGGTCGAATTTCCCCTCTACGCCGAGATACAGCATGAACGTCGAGCAGGAAAAATCTTTCTTCGCCACCTTTGCATCGCTCCAGCGGCGGCGCAGCTTGTTCGGCACGAGCGTCGTTATCGCGTTGGCAAAATCGGCGTTCACCATCACGGCGTCAGCACGCTGTTCACCCTGCGCGGTGCGCACGCCGGTGGCGCGGCGGCCTTCAAAGAGGATTTCCTCTACCGCCGTGCTGAGTTGGATTTTCACGCCGAGTTCCTGCGCCACGCGCGCCATGTTGCTCGTAATGGCATTGCAGCCGCCGGTCGGATGCCAGATGCCATATTCGTATTCGAGGAATGACAAAATGGAAAACAAACTCGGACATTGGAATGGTGACATGCCGAGATATTTTGATTGAAACGTGAATGCGAGTTGCAGGCGCGGGTCTTTGAAATAGTCCGCCAGTTCCGCGTGCAACGATTTCCACGGCTTCAAAAACGGCAGCACCGCCAGCAGCCGCAGGCTGATCAGGCTCGTCCAACCGGGAAAAGGCATTTGCAAGCACGGTGCGAACTTCTCCAGCTTGACGCGGTTGTATGCCATGAACCGCCGGAAGCCCGCCGCGTCCGCCGGCGACAGCTTCGCGATCTCCGCCACCATGCGTTCGAGGTCGGGCGTCGCGTTCAGCTCCCCACCCGCGCCGAAAGTGATGCGGTATTGCGGGTCGAGCTTGGTCATCGGAATTTCCTGGAACATATCCCGCCCGACTTCGCGGAAAATTTCCTGGAGGATTTGCGGATAAAGAAAAAACGTCGGGCCGAGGTCAAAACGATAACCGTCGCTTTCAATCAGCGAGGTGCGACCGCCCACGCGCGGCTGCTTTTCCAGAATTGTGACTTCCACTCCAGCCTTTGCGAGCAACAGGGCTGAAGCCAATCCGCCCGGTCCGGCTCCAATGATGATGACACGACGCGACACGCTCAACAGCCTAGCAAAACCAATTGTAGGAGCAAGGTTAGTCGCCCAGCAAAATGCGCATCGCGCGTTTCAAACTTCTCAGTGAAAGCCGCTCCGGCGGATAACGGAAGGGCGTATCGAGCCAAGTGGCCCGCCGCAACACCGCACGCTGATGTGAAAACGTGTCGAAGCCCGCGCGCCCGTGATACGAACCCATCCCGCTCTCGCCCAAGCCGCCGAACGGCAGGCCAGTGCCGATCATGTGCGACACCACATCGTTCACGCACACGCCGCCGGAACGCGTCTCTGCCAGAACCCGCGCTTCCGTCGCGCGGTTGCTGGTGAACAAATAAAACGCCAGCGGCGTCGGCCGGTCGCGCAACCGCGCGAGCGCGTCGTCCAAACTATCAAAATCCAGCACCGGCAAAATCGGCCCAAAGATTTCCTCCTGCATCACCGGCGACTCCGGCAAAACTTCGGATAAAATCGTTGGCGCGAGAAACAAGTCTTTTGCATCCTGTTCGCCGCCATGAATGATTTTGCCGTCGTGCAAATAATTTACCAGCCGCGTGAAATGCCGCGCGTTCACGATGCGCCCGTAATCCGGGCTTTTGCTGGCGTCATCTCCGTAAAATTCCCGCAGCGATTTTTTTAGGGCGGTCACGAACGCCTCGCGCACTCCACGCTGCACCAGCACGAAATCCGGTGCGACACACGTCTGGCCGGCGTTCATGAATTTGCCCCAGGCGATTCGTTTCGCCGCCTGCCCGATGGCGGCGTCGGCGCACACGATGGCCGGACATTTGCCGCCAAGCTCCAGCGTGACGGAAGTGAGATGCTTCGCCGATGCGGCCATGACCGAGCGCCCGACATGGGTGCTGCCGGTGAAAAAGATTTTATCAAACCGCTCGCGTAACAAAGCCTCGGCGACGTCAACGCCCCCATTGAAGATTGAAACAAAATTATCCGCGAATGTTTCGCTCACGAGCGCCGCGACGGCTTCCGCCGTGCGCGGCGCGAGTTCGGAAGGTTTGAGCACCGCGCAATTTCCCGCCGCGATGGCGCTGACCAGCGGCACCAGCA
>CAJAQO010000111.1 GCA_903944085.1 uncultured Verrucomicrobia subdivision 3 bacterium | reverse complement strand
GAAATCTTGAGGCGGGACTACGCGCGACTGTTGTGTGAGTTAAAATCCAGGGCGACCACGGCGCGATTCCAGAAATCTTGAGGCGGTTCTGTTGGTAGCATCCCGGTCCCGTCCAATCGCGGGCGACCACGGCGCGATTCCAGAAATCTTGAGGCGGTCCACAACTTCCCGAAGATGCGCTGGCCGAGCTGTTGGCGACCACGGCGCGATTCCAGAAATCTTGAGGCGGATTAAAACCGGCGGCGGGCAAGCCGCTGCGAGTTTTTGGAGTTTTCATAATTCAAGCATTTTCCGGTCGTCTTGATTTTCGGCAGCGGCTTGCCCGCCGCCGGTTTTGATTCACCTTGAGTCCACAATGGAGAAAAATGCTTTTTAGGATTTTTTGAAAAACGCCGCGTCAAAGACCGCCGCGCGCGGGGTGACGATCTCGTCCAATTTTCTTTCCGGCCGGCTGGAGACGGATGCCATTGTGCTGCAGGGCGACGAGCGGTATCAGCCCTGCGGCTGTCCCTCATCCGCCCTTCGGGCACCTTCTCCCGTTCCCACGGACGAAGGGCAGATCCTGCGCGCGAAGGAAGCTCAATTCGTCGCTCCCACCGGCTGCTTCAAGGCTTGGATGAAACTTTTCATGGCGGGTGACAAGGTCCGGCTTTCCCGATAAATCACGGCGGCCAGCCGTTGATGGACGACCTCGGACCGGACGAGGGTTCGCATTGTGAGGCTCGAATTAGACAATCGCCAAAGCCGCCAATTGCTGTTTGCGTTAAGCGAATCGGCGTGCAAGAATTTCCGTCAGCAAACCGAGCACATCACAAAATGAACGAAAAAATCATACAGATCATTCCCGCCGATGATTGGGTTGCCGTCTTTAAGATGGATGATGAAGCTGAATTATCCATGCCGCTGACCTGCTGGGCGTTGTTTCAACTGGAAGATGGATCCTCGCGGATCGAGGGTATCTACGTGGATGCTGCGGGTGATTGCACCGCCGCCAAATCCGCCGCCAATTTCATACGCTATAAGCGACTTTCAACGGCGGCCACCTGAGCCGGAACAAGACGGTTAAACTTGGAAGCCCGCGCCGTCAGCCTCCCGCGAGACGAGTGCATTTCAAAACTTGACTCGCTCGTTCGCATAATTTCAAGCAAGCCCAGCGGCGGGTGTTTTCACGGCACCATCTGGATTTCGTAGAATTTTTGCACCCCCGGATTCGGATCGTAAAAGGTGGTCGTCGAGCCCTGGCCTGGCACGATATCGCTGATAGTTTGAAATGGCTGCACCAGATTGGTCGTGGCCAGCACCTGGTAATTAACGCCCGGCGCGCTGTTCCAAAGGAGCAATTGATGGTTGCTGGCCAGCCCCGAAATCCGCAGCGGCGGTGCGACGATGACGCTGCGCGTATCGCTGATGGGCACGGTGGCGTTGGTGTAACTGACCTGGATGAGATTGGTGCCGAGCGGCGGGTTGTTCCAGTTGTAATTTAAAATTTTCAGATTGGAACTGGAACTATTGGTCGGGCGCAAAATATAGGCCGCCTCCGATTGCAGCACGCCATTGATCAGCACGTTGAAGTTGTTGGTGCTGGCGGTCAGCGACGAACTGAAATTCGCCTGCACCAGATAGGTTGCACTATTGGTGTAGGGCAGCACCATGCCGTTGGTGGCGGGACTGACAATATGCAACACCTGCGTGGGCGCCAGCGTGCTGACGGTCGAGGTCAGCAGCGTGTAACGGTTGGTATAAACGCCGGTGGCAAATTCTTTCAGCCGCACATTGATCGTGGCCGTGCCGCTATTCGGCACGTTCGTGTAAACGAACCGGAATTCCTGCGGAAAATTCGGATAGGCTGCGCTCACCGTCGGATTCGGCGAAACCGAGGTGGCCGGCATGTAAATGGGCGCGCCATTGGCGTCATTGCCATTGCCGTTTGGCTGGCCGGTAACGGTGTCGTCATTATTCGGGTTGCCGTCCTGGAGGTTGAAATCCACGCCTGTGGTCGTGCTGTCCGCGCGAACCACGACGGTATAACTGCTGCTGCCAATCGTGCTGCCGCTGGCCGGATACGGAATCGCCCCCGTCGGCAAGGCGCCGTCGTAATAAAACGTCTGCAAAAAGGTGTTAAACACGCTCGACTGGTTGGTGCGCGGCAGAAACGTCCGGGCGCGGATGATGTGGAAACCCGACGCCAGCCCGGTGACAGTGTTTGACGGGTTCAAATCATTGTGCAGCCAGACCGTGGCCGTCGTGGGATTGAAATTGGTGATGGCCGCCTGCGTCAAACCGTAGATTTTTGAACCGGAGGATTCCGCGTCGGAAATCGTTTGAATACTCTGGCCGGCATAAACACTGCCGCCATAAAACAGCGCGATCTTGTAACGCACCTGCGTTCCGTTCGGCTGCGCGGGAATGGTGCCCTTCCACCAATCAATCGTGCTGGTGACGCTGTCATGATTAACCCAAAACGCTTGCACCACCTGCGTCGTGCCTTTGCCGGTGCCAAACGCGCCTTCGGGATTCGAACCGTCGGTCGTGTAATAAAGGAAACAGGTGTTGATCTGAAATTGGTAGCCGACTTTCACCCATAAATCCACGGACTGCCCGGCCGCCGGACTCAGCGGATTCCGCTGCGCCGCCGGATTGGCGCTCAACGAAGTCACGCCGTTGGTCGGGTCGTGCCAAACCCAATTCGCCGTCTGATTCGTGATGCCGGCACCGATGCCCGCGCCCGCCACGACATTGCTCGCGCCGCCGACGGTGTAGTAATAAGTCTCCGCGCCGAGCGAAACGAGATTGTTGCTCAAAACATTTCGCGCCGCAAATTTCTCCGGCCCGTTGCGGAATTGAAACGCCGTTTGTTCGTAGCCAAGAAAAACATCCGTGGCATAACCCGGCTTGTTGTCGCGCAAATCCAAAAAGTTCGTCGGCGCGACGCCGGCAATATTGGTCAGCGGGCCGTAGCCCATCTGGCTGTTCAAATCCATTCCGCCATCCAGCTTCACGAGCGAGTTCACGGACGACGCGTCGCTGCGGACCAAAATGTCAAAGTTCGCGTTCGTCACCACCGGCACATCAATCGCATAAGTCAGATTGGAAACATGCACCCCGCCGGTGACATTGCCCAACGGGTCAACGCTCCCGCGCAGCTTGAACGGGAAAAGTGGGTTGTAATTCGCGTCGCCATTCGGCCCATCGGTGCGGTTCACGCTGATATGCGGCACTTCCACGCCGCCCTGCCGGAACACAATGGCATTGGTGGAAACATTCGCGCGGCTGGCTTCCGGCCACTGATAGCCATACATCACCCACGCGCCGCTCGGCACGTTGAGTTCAATCGCGCCGCCGCCGGACGCCAGCGTCTGGCCGCCGACATAGATCAGCCGTTGCGTCAAATCAGCGTTGTTCAAACTCGCCTGCGCGGTGGCATAATTTCCGGTCGCCGCGTGAACAAGCAATTTTGGATACGCGCGGTTCGGCGTGCCGGTGGGCGATGAACTGGCCAGTTGCACCAGCACCGAGCCGGGCGGAAATCCCACCACCAGCCCCTGCCCGCGCGAATTGGAAACCGCGTTCGTGCCATAATAGCCATCGGCCTGGTTCAGCCCATCGTCAAACGTGGCGTCGCCGGGAAAAGTGGTTTTGGTGTTGACCACGCAGAGCGCAACGCCTTGATTCGCGGCCGACGAACCTTCGCGATAATCATAGCGCTCGAAGGCGATGACATTGGTGTCGCTCCAGCGCGACCAAGTGCCGCCGCGCGCGAGTTGGTTGTGCAGATACATCGTGTCCGGCATGGTGTTGTCGCCGAACTCGCCGAGATAATTGGCATAGGAAACGACCGGTGTGCCGCCGCCGGAGTTGTGATTGAAGCCATCTGAATATACCATCGGCAGACCTTCGCGCATGAACAGATAAGCGTCCTCCAATCCCAGGTTCGCGTAAGATCCATAGTCCTGATTCAACGGAAAATTAACACCTTGCGCCGCGCTGTAATTGCCGCTGCCGTCGCAGTTGGAATAGCTGGGCGCAAAATCGCGCCCGTCCATGCCGGCGAGCGACGGCGTGCCGTTGAACGTATTATTCAACTGCGAATAAAGCGGCTGGTTTTCCAGGCGCATGCCCGAACCGAGATATTGGAAAAAATCCGGCGCGGGCGAAATGTGTTCGCCAAAAACCATCGCGTCGTTGCGCGTGGCCTCGGTGTTGAACAGGCTGTTCCGGTTGCCGTCGGTTTCCACATAGCCGTTGCCGGTGACATTGCTGCCATAGCCGTGAACATAATCATACATCGCCTGAATGGCACCCGTGTAACCGGCAAACGCCGGATCATCCGTCTGCCCGACGTTGTTACCAAAAAAACTCGACGGCACATGCTTCACTGCGTCCAGTCGGAAACCGTCGCACTTGGTCGTGTAAAGCGTCCACGCAACCGCACGACAAAGATATGTGGAAACATCTTCCGCCACCGGTTGACCGTGCCCGTCGAACGGCCGCCAGCCGGCACCGCCCCAGCCCGCGCCCAAGACCGGTCCGTTCGTGTCCATATACAAATCCGGCCGGCCCGGAAACCGCACGAACACCGGCTTGGTGATGGTGTTGCCGATGCTGTTGCCAAAATTCCAATTGACCGTGCCCGGTTCCTGCGCCAGATCGCACAGCCCCAGCAGCGGCTGATTTTGCACGACGGACGTGGTGCACCAATATGGATCGCCAATGGACGGCCAGTTTTGAAATCCGCCGCTGACCGTTTGCAAATGAAAATCCTGCGGAATCAAACCCGGATAATAATTCGTCGCCGTGCCGGAGCCGGGATAGCCTGGCACCGTGCTGGAACGATGGTTCATCACGTTGTCAAAATAAACGCGAAGGCCGAAACGGTGCGCTGTTTGCACCATCTGAATCAATTGATCCTGCGTGCCGTATTTCGTGGCCACCGTCCCCTGCTGGTTCGTGCCGCCCAGATCGAACGGGTCAAACTGGTCATAGCCGATGGAATAAGCGCCGCTGTTGCCCTTCGCCGGATTCGGCAGCCACAGGCTGTCATAGCCGGCCTCGGCAATCTCCGGCATCTTTTGGGTGATCTGATTCCAGGTGAGTTGGAACAATTCCAGCATCGCCTCGCCTCGCGCCTCGCGAATCATCAGCGGGCCGGAAAAAATAAAGGTGGCGGCCACAGCACAGCGAAATGCCGGACGGAAAAAATGAAAGCGGTTTGGTTTCACAGCCGGTGGAGCAATTGGTTTGGTGTTTAAAATATAAATCCAATCCGGCAGGGCGTCCTGCACGAAATGATAGGTGCGCAGACAATACGCCGGGAAAACAACATTTTCCATAGCATATTTGTGCGGTAAAACGACCGCACGTTTTAGTTTTGAGCTGGAATGTTTGGTTCGGTGCATTGATGGCAGCTACCGCTTGTCACCAGGGATGAAACCTAATTGATTTAAAAAAATAGTCGCCGGCCACTTTTTGCGTCCCTACACGGATTTGAAAAACCCTGCTCCGCCCGGTGGAACATTGTTCAAAATAGTCTGTCACCACTTCCCGCTTTCCTGCCACTTAAGCGGCGATATGATGACATCCATGATGGCAACGGCGGCAAACAACGATGCAGACCTGGTCAACGCCAGCCTCGCCGGCAGCCGCGAAGCCTTCGGCCAGATTGTTCTGCGCTATCAGTCGCTGGTCTGCTCGCTGGCCTACAGCGCCACCGGCAACCTGGGCCGAAGCGAAGATCTCGCGCAGGAAACCTTCGTGACCGCGTGGCGGCAGCTGGCCGATTTGCGGGAGCGGGATAAATTGCGGGCGTGGCTCTGCGGCATCGCGCGCAATCTCATCAAGAATTCGTTGCGCCAGCAGGACCGCGAGCCGAGTCATCAAGCGGCATCGCTCGAAGAAATCTCCGAATCCCATTCGCCGGAACTGCAGCCAGCCGAACAAGCCATCAGCAACGAAGAACTCACGATTCTTTGGCGTGCGCTCGGACACATCCCGGAAATTTACCGCGAGCCGCTCGTGCTGTTTTATCGCGAGCATCAAGCCATCGAAACCGTGGCGCAAAATCTGGGACTGACCGAAGCTGCCGTGAAACAGCGGCTGTCGCGCGGGCGAAAATTATTGCACGAAGAAGTTCTCGCGTTCGTCGAAGGTGCGCTGGCGCGGACGAATCCCGGCCAGGCGTTCACGCTCGGTGTGCTGGCGGCGTTGCCGGTTACGCTCGCCGCTTCAGCGAAGGCGGCGACCGTCGCGGCCGCCGCCAAAGGCGGAGCGGCGGCGACAGGAACCAGTTTCGCTTCCGTGGTATTGGGTATTTTGTCCGGCCCGGCGCTGGGATTCTTGTTCGGTTTCCTGGGCTGGCGCGAAGGTCTCAAAAACACCCGGACGCCGCGCGAGCGCACTTCGACGAAACGTTTCGGGTTTACCATTCTTGCCGGCGGAATCTTGTTTTTTGTGGCCTGCTCGCTGTTTTCCGGCTACCTGGCTCCCCGGCTTTGGCAACATCATCCGGTTCTCGTTCTGGCGCTGGTCTGGGCGATGGGATTGGCCTGGGTCATTTTTGCTTTTGGGTTTACCTGGCGGCAGCACCGCACGATGATGCGGCTGCGCGCGGAGGAACAGGAGCGGTATCCGGAATTATTCGAGGGCAAACCTCCGCTGGAAACATTTGAATACCGCAGCCGCGCCACGCTGTTTGGGCTGCCACTGGTCCACTGGCGCTCATTCGGCAACGTGCGAAAGCCAGGAGAACAAATTCAACCAGCCATCGGCTGGATCGCCTGCGGCGAGCGGGCGTATGGAATTTTATATGCCAGCGGTGGCATTGCCGTGGGTGCCATCAGCAATGGCGGGCTGAGCATCGGACTCCTTGCGTTTGGAGGGTTGAGCATCGGGCTGCTGGCGTTTGGCGGTTTCGCCGTCGGCGCCGTGGCGCTGGGAGGCGGAGCCATCGGCTGGATCGCTTCCGGCGGGATGGCGCTCGGCTGGCATGCGGCGCTGGGCGGCATGGTCGCCGCGCATGAACTGGCCTGCGGTGGCGCGGCGCTGGGAAATCACGTCAACGATGCCGTCGCCCGGGAATTTTTTCTCAGCCATCGTTGGCTCGACTTCACGCAGGCCGGGCCACGCAATTTATTTTGGTTGCTCTGCTTCGGGCCAATGTCGCTCCAGATGATGATTGGGATGTGGTGGCGGCGTAAACGGGAAAAGCGCGCCAGACAAAACTGACTCAGCCTGCCAACTCCGCCAGTTCCTCCGCCGGATACGCCCAGATTTCCGCAAGCGTGGGATGGTAATGCGGCATCGCCGCCAGTTCGCGCACGGTCATGCGCTTCGCCATCGCCGCGACGATTTCGTGAATGAGTTCGCCGCCGCTCGGCCCGACGCAACTGCCGCCAATGATTTCGCCGGTTTTCGGATTCGCGAGCAATTTCACGAAACCATCCTTGGCATCCATGAGGAGCGACTTGCCGTGGTCGTTGAAGGGATAGCTTGCCGCGAGAAATTTTATGCCGCGCGTCGCCGCCGCCTTTTCGGTCAGGCCAACCACCGCCACTTGCGGCTCGGTGAACACCACGGAAATCAGCAGCCGGTAATCCATCCGGCGCGGCGATTTCGGCTTTACGACATTGTGAACCGCCGTTTCGCCCTGCTGAATCGCGATGTGAACAATTTCATGCGGCCCGGTGCAGTCGCCCGCTGCAAAAATGTGCGGCGCGCTCGTCTGCATTTTGGAGTTGGTCACGATGCGGCCGCTTTCTCTTTTCACGCCCGCGCTTTCGAGATTCAGCGAATCAATGTTCGGCACCCGGCCCAGCGCAAATAAAATTTCCTCGGCGGCAACCGAAACCTTTTTGCCATGCTGTTCGAACGAAACAGCTTTTAATTTTCCCCGGCGCTTTGCCGCCACCAGTTTTGTGCCGGTGAAAACGGCAATCCCTTCGCGCCGGAAAACCTTTTCGATCACCGCGCCCGCATCCGCATCGAACTCCTTCAAAATCTGCCCGCCGCGCTGGATCAGCGAAACCTTGACGCCGAAGCGCGCGAAGAACTGCGCGAATTCGCACGCGATCGCGCCGCCGCCGAGGATGATGAGCGACTTCGGCAGTTTTTTGAGCGCCACCGCATCGTCGCTCGTGATAAATCCGACTTCATCCAACTGCGGCAACGGCGACGGCGACACGCGGGAACCGGTGGCGATGACAAAATATTTTGCGGTCAGTTTTTTGCCATTCGTCAATGCCACCGTGTGCGCATCGAGAAACCTAGCGCGGGCGCGGACGAATTCGAATTTGCCGGCGTTGAGCTGCTGCACGCGATGATCCGCAAAATCTTTGATCTGCGCCGTCTTGCGCGCCATGACCTGGGCGAGGTCGAAGGAAATTTTGCCGGCGCGCAAGCCCCACGTTTCCGTGCGTTCCGCCAGATGTTTGACTTCCGCCGCGTAAAGCAACGCCTTCGTCGGCATGCAGCCGCGCAGGATGCACAGTCCGCCCACTTCGCGCCCGCCTTCGATGACCACGGTTTTCAAGCCCGCGCTGACCGCCGTGCGCGCCGCCGCATAACCGCCGCTGCCGCCACCAATGACCGCCAGATCAAAATCATATTTTTGCATTAAACGAGCATGGAACAGTTGCCGCCAATTTTCAAAGGTAAGTTGCCGCTAAATCAAAACTGCGGCGAAATGGATTTCAACAAGTTCGTGGCACGTCAAAGTTTCAGCCGGAAACCGAGCCGGTTCAAGCCGGTGGCGACGAGCAAAATTGCCACGCCGCACAACACTGAGCGCGCGATGGCACCGGCGAGATTTGATTCGGCCAGGCTGCCATACCAGTCGCCAAGCTGCAGCACGGCGAGCAGGCCCGGCAACATTTCCGAAAGCAGATAGGCCAGCAGCACGTTTTGTCCCGCCAGCGCGAGCGGACGGGAAATCATTTTCACCGGCCGCACGTCGCAAACGAGATAAAACAAAAACCACAGTGCGGCCGTGATGGCGCAAGCCCACAAACACCACGACGGCGTCGCGCTGTTTTTGCTGATGCCGTAAAGCGGGTTCAACAACAGCGCGGCGGCGGCGCAGCCGGCGGCAAACCAGAACGTAAAGCTCGCGCGGGATTTCAAGGCGGTTAAATCCGTGGCGACCAAAATTGAGCCGAGCAACAAACCGCCGACGGCAATCGCCGCCTGCGAGCCGAGCGTTTCGCCGATGCCGACGATGTTATTCAGCCAGAAATTATCAAACAGATGTTTCCGGTCGGCGGCGAACAGGCACATCAGCAAAACCATGCAGCCGAGCAGCGCCGTGCGCTGGCCGCGAAAAACAAGATAGACAATGGCCGCCACCAGATACGCCCAGCCAATGAGACCTAGAATGCCATACCAATCGGTGTCCAAATGGAACGGCGCGAGCGTAATGATGCGCTGGCCTTTGTCGCCGCGAAACGCGAAGGCCAGCCAAATCAGCGTGGCCAAGCCGGCAACGCGCAGGCAAAAGCTGGAAATTTTCCAACTGTTCCACTTTGATTTTGCCGCGGTCACAGTTGAATTGCGGGGCGCGATGGAGCAGAAGGCGAAGATCGCGGCGAGATACATCAGCGTGCACCACAGTTCGCCCGGCCAGCCGAGCGCGGCGGAATCCGGCGTTTCGTGAACCATCAAAATGCCAATCCACAAAAGCGAAATCGTGCGCAGGCTGACATGACCAATGGTTTTGAAAACCGGCTCGCCCTTGGCCAGACGGCCGCCGAGCGCAAACGGAATGGACATGCCAACGATGAAAATGAACGCGGGAAAAACCAGGTCCACAAACGTCATGCCGCTGCCGCGCGCGTGGCGGTCGCTGAAGTGAACCATCCAGTCCGGCACGATCCGTTTCGGCGCGCCGGCGAGGTCGTTCACGAAAATCATCGTGAACATCACAAAGCCGCGCAACGCGTCAATGGAAGTGATGCGGGGCGTTTGCGCCGGGCCTTGGGCGGAATCCGTGGACATCTGCCGACTTTGCCAGAAACTCCGCGCACGGCAATTGTCCAAATGTATTATTTTTGCATTGCGATGGCGGCGGCGGCGTTTCATCTTGGCGGCATGAGCGAAATCATTTATCCGCGCAGCCCGCGCGAAACCATGGACGGCTGGCATTACCTGCCGCGCTACGTTGACAAAATCCGCCTGCACCTCGCCGGCAAACTGCACGCCGATTACCAGGAAAATCTCGGCAAAGCCTTTGACGGCTTCTGGCTCAAGGCCGCCGGCGTGACGCACGAACAGTTTGTCGCCGTCGTAAAAAATTCCATCACCGACGGCGAAGTCTGCGATTGGGTGCGTAAAAATGTGCCGCGCACCGCCGCCGAAAAGGACGCTCACTGGCAAGATGTTTTGAGCCGACCGCTGGCGAACGACGCGTCCGCCGTGGCCCGGCTCCAGATGCGCAAGGAACAGGCCGGCATCGGCCACCGCGACGACATCAAATGTTTCGTGGACATGCTGGATGCGGACGAGAAACGGATTTGAATTTTTACCTGGCCGCCGACGTGAGAAAGCTCTGATTTTCAATGACACGAAATTTGAGCCTCGTTATCTCGGCTGCTACGCGTATTCAGCGCGGCGAAAAAACCGCGCGCTTTGGCCAGCGTCTCCTCGTATTCGGCTTCCGGCACCGAGTCGGCCACGATGCCCGCGCCGACATTGAAGTGCGCCACCCCGTCGCGGCAGATCGCCGTGCGGATGGCGATGCTTAACTGGCTTTCGCGGTTGAAGCCGAGATAGCCAATCGCGCCGCAATATGGCCCGCGCGAAACGGGTTCAAGTTCATCAATGATCTCCATCGCGCGGAATTTCGGCGCGCCGGTGATGCTGCCGCCGGGAAAACACGCGGCAAACGCAGCGAAGTGCGTCACGTCCGGCCGCAACCGGCCTTCGACAGTGGAAACAAGATGTTGCACCTGCGCGAATTTTTCGAGCTTGGCCAACTCCGGCACCTGCACGGAACCGTATTCGCAAACTTTGCCAAGATCGTTTCGCAACAGGTCGGTGATCATCACCAGTTCGGCGAGTTCCTTGGCGCTGGTCTGCAATTCGTAGGCGAGCTGGGCGTCGCGCATCGAATCCGTGTCACGCGGACGCGTGCCCTTGATCGGCCGTGTGACGACATGCGAGCCGCTCAAACGTAAAAATTGTTCCGGCGAGGAGGACGCGATTTCAAAATCGCCGCAATCCAAAAACGCGGAAAACGGCGCGGGCGAAACGGCGCTCAGTTTTTGAAACAGTTCCCAGCCGGTGAAACCGTATTGCGCCGTGAGCCGGTGGGATAGATTGACCTGATAGATGTCGCCGGCGTGGATGTATTGCTGCGCGCGTTGAACTTTGGAGATGAAATCGGCACGCGAAAAATTAGAATTGGTCTCCACCGCAGAAGCGCCAAGACGCGGAGAATATTTATCCGGCTCCGCGTCTCGGCGGCTCGGCGACGATTCCGTCTTGGCGAGAATTGTTGTCCAAAAGCTGATTTGCCCGCTTGCCTTTGTTTCGCTGCGCGAGCCGTCGGCGTTCAATCCCGTCGAAATGATGACGACTTTGCCGAGGCGATGATCGAAGACCACCAGACTGTCATAAAATCCAACGTGGCAATCGGGCAGTTCCAGATCATTTTCGGCACGACGTGGAAGTTTCGGCTCGGTGAAGTTTTTCAGGTCGTAGCCCCAGCAGCCAAACGCGCCGCCAAGCGGAAACGGCGAATCAATTTCGTCCAGCAATTCGTAGCGCGACATGAGCGCGTCGAGCAGATGCCACGGGTTGCCGAATTGCAGTTGGGAGTTGGGAGTTGGGAGTTGGGAGCTGGAGATTTCGCAGCGCGAGCCGGAGCTGCGAAATGTGAGAAATGGATTGGCTGCGACAAGGGAATAGCGCGCCGATGGCAAATCGAATTGCGTGGTGCGCAGTAAAACCAGACCGCGTTCGCCGCGCAGATTCTCGACCAGCGATTCGGGCGTGTGCGCGGTGGCAAGCTCCTGGGTCAGCGGGCGCATGGTTTTTGCCACCAACTTTTAGTCTCTGTTCGAAATTCAAAAGTTTTTATCTCTGATTCTTCGCCGTATTTTTTGCGCCATGGGTGTGTCATTTTCCACGCACACGTATTTCGACCGGTCGGAAACATTTTTTGCAAATGAGACAATGGCAAAATAAATCCACTGATTGAATTCCCGGCATCAACTACGATGGCAAAATATGGAACGCAGCCAAATGCAAGACAGGCCTTCTTTGCTTTTTCAAAATTATCTCTCTTGATGCTTACAAATTCCGATTCATGGCCAGCTTTCCGACTTCGACTCTTAACCGAAATGCCCATGATTTCATTTGTGTGCGGATTTCGGGCGATCAAATCAATCCCGGTATGATCAACCGAGGCACATTCAAAACCATGCTTCGACAACCAATACAGAACAAGCATTTCTCCAAAATCCCCAGTGATTTTGGAATGACGTGAACTTTTAAGAATTTCAGGCGGAGCATTCATATCTCACGCAAACGCCGTCGGCAAGGTTCCCGGCGGCCCGACGCGGCGTTCGTAATCGCGGATGAGTTCGATGACTTCATCCACGTCGTCGGAGATTTTGACGAGGTCCAGGTCGCCGGGGCTGATGAACTTGTCTTTCTCAATGCGCGTTTTCATCCAAGCCAGTAATCCCTTCCAATGCTCGCTGCCAAACAGGATGAGCGGAAACTGCGGGATGCGCTGCGTCTGCACGAGCGTGAGCACCTCAAACAATTCGTCCAGCGTGCCGAATCCGCCGGGCATGTAAATGAAACCAAGGCTGTATTTCACGAAGCAGACTTTGCGCGCGAAAAAATAATGAAAATGGATCGGCACGTTCGCGAATTTGTTGCCGTTTTGTTCGTGCGGCAGCTCAATATTAAGACCGACGGATTTACCGCCGGCGTGTTCCGCGCCTTTGTTCGCCGCCTCCATGATGCCCGGCCCGCCGCCGGTGATGACGGCCAGCTTGTGTTTGGCCAGGCCCTTGGCGATTTCCACGGTGGCCCGATAATACTTGTCCGTCGGCTTGGTCCGCGCCGAGCCGAAAATGGTCACGGCAGGACCGACCTGCGACATCGTTTGGAATGAGTCCACGAACTCGGACATGATGCGGAAAATGCGCCAAGGGTCTTCGCGGATGAAAGAATTGCCGTCGCTCATGCCCGTAACTTAAACCAGGCGGCAAAGTGAAACAAGCCGAGTCGTCGCCGGTTTCGCCGCCGCAGTGATCAAGAATCCGTTGGCTACAAACCCAGTTTCTTGAAGCGGTTGTTCACTTCCTTAAAATGAAAATCCAGCGAGCAGAGTTTTTCCAGTTCGCCGGGCTTGAAATGTTTCGCCACTGCGGGATCAGCCTTGAGCTGCTCGACAAAATCCGCATCGTCGCGGCCGGCATGTTTCACTTCCCAAGTTTTCATCGCGGCATCCTGGCAGAGCTTGTAAGCAGCTTCGCGCGTCAGACCTTTTTTGATGAGGGCAAGCAGGACCGTTTGCGAATTCCACATGCCGAGCGAAAGGCCGATGTTTTTTTTCATGTTCGCCGGATAGACGACGATGCCGTCCATCAGTCGCGTGAGCAGGCCAAACATGTAATCCAGCAGCGTGCAGGAATCGGGGAAAATAATCCGCTCGACCGAGGAATGCGAAATGTCGCGCTCATGCCAAAGCGCCACGTTTTCCAGCGCGGCGACGGCGTTGCCGCGCAAAACGCGCGCGAGACCGGTGAGGCGTTCCCAAGTAATTGGATTGCGCTTGTGCGGCATGGCGCTGGAACCTTTCTGGCCTTTGGTGAACGGCTCTTCGGCTTCCAAAACTTCGGTGCGCTGCAAGTGGCGGAACTCGACCGCCCAGCGCTCGATGCTCGCGCCAATGAGCGCCATCGCCAGTTGAAATTCCGCGTGGATGTCGCGCTGCACCACTTGCGTGGCGATCGGCGCGGGCTGCACGCCGAGCTGCTTGCAAACATAAGCCTCGACGCGCGGCGAAAGATGCGCGCTGGTGCCGACGGCACCGGAAATTTT
>CAJAQO010000110.1 GCA_903944085.1 uncultured Verrucomicrobia subdivision 3 bacterium | reverse complement strand
TCTTTGCCGGGGACTTGGAGCCGGTGGCAGCGGCTGGGGCCGGAGGTTTTGCCGGTCACGGCCAGCCGGCATTTATGCAGCCACTTTTGCGCGACGCAAGCCAGGCGCTTCGGGGAGTCCTTGCATCAAGCCTTCAACGCTCAGGTGGTAGTCCAGCGCCGGCCATTCGATGCCGTAGCCCGCGCCGATGGGCTGGCAGTTGTTCCGCTCGGCCTCGGTCGCGTGCAGCAGCGTGGGATAATACGCCAGCGGCACGGCCAGCACCCGGCCATCCATGATCTCCACCGTCAACGTGTCGGCAGTCGTCGCGATGCGTTTGACTCTAAGGTCTGAAAAATTCATTCCATTTCTCCAAAATCATTGGTTCATGCTGCTCGATGATGCCGGCGATCTCCCGCAAATCGTGCGGCCGGAATCCGTGATTGACCGCCAGCCGCGCAGGCGACAACCAGAATTTGGCATCAAAGCCGGCTTTTGCAACGGAATATGCGGCGGCTCGCTGCCCTCTTCGGCATAGAAATAAAACTGGTAGCCGTTGACTCTTAAAATTGTGGGCACGCCGGATTTTGGGCATTTTCATCCGCTGGCGGCAAGCGCCTTTTCCCTCGGTGGCCGCAGGTGCCCGGATGTCACCGTCATTTACTTTCCCCCGTTTCGCTGCTAAAACATGCGCGTGCCTGATTCCGCCGCCATTTGGAAACAGCACAATTCGCCGCGCCAGTTCACTGCGGGCTCGGACGTTTTCTTGCCTTGCGCGTTTTGATGGTGGTCGTGGTGGTCAGCGCGTCACGCAAAACGGGAATTGTCAATTGATCCTTGGCGCGGTTGGCGGCGATTTTACTGGCAAGAATCCGGTCCAGCGAAAGCACCTTGAGCTTTTGACCGCCCAGCGGAATGGCTATGCAATGTTTCAACTCCTCGGCAAAAGTCCCCAGGCCGTCCATCCGCAGCACAATGTCGAACAGCTCCGCGCCCGTGCCGGCGAGCATGGGCGGGTTGAGGACTGATGGCGGCACATACGCCGCGCCGACGGTCTGCAAGGCGCGGGAGATCTTCAGATCCCCCAGTTTTTCAAACCACAAGTCCACATCCTGCGTCACGACGGGTGCGCCCTGCAGCGTGGCGGCGGAAAGGCCGACGACCATGAAGCGCACCCGTGCCCGCAGCAACGCCGTCAGCAGGCGGATTTCATTTTCGGCAAATGGTAGTATGGCGGCCACGGATCAAACTTTTTTGCAGCCGTTCCAGCGGCGGCTGTTCCAGCAGAATCAGCGTATGGCGGACATTGTCCGGATCGGCCTGCGGATGGGCCGCCAAAACCGATTGCACCCGTGCCATCAGCCGGCGCGTCCAGCGTTGAGCGGCGATGGCGGACGGCGGGTTGGATTGGCGCGGTTGCATGTTCGCGGTTTTAATTTAGGCGGTTTTGCCGGAAATGTCACCGTCATTTACTTTCCGCCATTTCGCTGCTAAAACATGCGCGTGCCTGATTCCGCCGCCATTTGGAAACATCTCAATTCGCCGCGCCGGCTCTTCCTCATCGCCGGGCCGTGCGTGATTGAAAACGAAAAGCTCTGCCGCACCGTCGCCGCGTCGCTCGTCAAAACGTGCAAGCAACTCGGCATTTTCTACGTCTTCAAGGCCAGCTTTGACAAGGCCAACCGCACGTCCGGCAAGGCGTTTCGCGGGCCGGGCATCGAGGCCGGATTGAAAACGCTCGCCGGCATCCGCGAGGAATTCGGCGTGCCAGTGTTGACGGATGTCCACACGGAAGAGCAGGCGGCGCTCGCCGGCGAAGTCGTGGACATTCTGCAAATCCCGGCGTTTCTCTGCCGCCAGACGGATTTGATCGAGGCTGCCGTCGCCACCGGCAAGATTGTGAACCTGAAAAAAGGCCAGTTTCTTTCGCCGCAGGAAATGGGGCGCGTCGCGGAAAAGGCGCGGCTCGCGGGCGCGGAAAAAATTCTCCTGACCGAGCGCGGCACGACGTTCGGCTACAACAATCTTGTGGCCGACATGCGCTCGATTCCGATCCTGAAAGCGTTCGGCTTTCCGGTGATTTTTGACGCGACGCATTCCGTGCAGCTTCCCGGCGGCGGCGGCGACAAGACGACCGGCCAGCGCGAATTCGCGCCCGTGCTCGCCAAAGCCGCGCTGGCGGTTGGCGCGAACGGTTTATTCATCGAGACGCATCCCAAGCCGGACGAAGCCATGAGCGACGGGCCGAACATGATTCCGCTCGGCGAAATGAATGCAACTCTGAAATCGCTGTTGAAAATTTTTTACGCCGCCCAAGGCCGGCCATGACCATCAATTTAGATTTTGAAAAATTGAGGGCGTTATTTCCCCTCACCCCGGCCCTCTCCCTCGGGGAGAGGGGAAAACGCTCCCCGTTTCTCGGCGGGGCGGTGAATGGCTTCGGCTCGATGACTTTCGGGTTTTACAAAACGATTCAACGGCTGTTCCCGCTCCCTGCGGGAGAGGGTCAGGGTGAGGGGATAGGTAGGCGAAAGGGCCACGGGGTTGCGCGCGTTGTTGAAAATTTACGAAGTGGCGAAATAAAAAATTCAATGCCAAAGAATCTGCAACTCGTAAATCATTTGGCCATTCCCGGTTGCAGCCATGAGTAAATCAACCGTAGAACAGATACGCGAACGCTTTGACGGTGATGTGGAGCGCTTTGCCAATCTTGAAACTGGACAATCCGCAACCATTGATGCTCCGCTATCGTTGGCACTGATTGCGGGCGCGGCTTCCCGCGTGACACCTCAGGCTACGTCGCTGCTCGACCTTGGCTGCGGTGCCGGCAACTATTCGCTTAAAGTTTTGGAACAGTTCCCCGGTTTGAATGTCACTCTGGTTGACCTTAGCCGTCCCATGTTAGATCGGGCGGTTGAGCGGGTTTCGCGTGCAACCGCCGGCAAGGTCATCGCTCTGCAAGGCGACATTCGTGAATTGCAAATTGGCGATTCGCAGTTCGACCTTATCTGTGCGGCGGCGGTGCTGCATCATCTGCGGGCCGAAAACGAATGGCATCAAGTCTTCGCCAAACTTTATGCCGCGCTCAAGGCCGGCGGGTCGTTTTGGATTTCCGATTTGATCGAACATACGGATGCCCGCGTGCAATCACTCATGTGGGACCGCTACGGTTCCTATTTGACGCAGTTGAAAGATGCGGCCTATCGTGACCATGTTTTTGAATACATTGCCCAGGAAGATTCTCCGCGCCCCCTGATGTTTCAGTTGGACCTACTCCGCTCGGTCGGGTTTAATCAGGTTGAAGTTTTGCATAAAAACAGTTGCTTCGCCGCCTTTGGTGCCATCAAAGCAAAATAACCATTGAGCCAAACCATTTTTTGAATCTCATGCCCGCAAAAATTTCCGCCGCCCTCCGGCAACGCGCCAAGCGCATCAAATTATTTTTGTGCGACGTGGACGGCGTTTTGACGGACGGCTCGATTTTCATCGGCGGCGAGCGCGAGTTCAAGCGGTTCAACATCCGCGACGGGCTGGGCATCGTGGTGGCGCGGCGCGCGGGCTTGAAAGTCGGCTGGGTTTCGGCGCGGCCTTCGCTGGCGACCAAAATGCGCGCGGAAGAATTGAAGATTGATTTTCTCGTCCAACAAGGCGACAACATCAGCAAGACCGCCGCCATCGAGCAATTGCTCGCGCACGAAAAATTGAACTGGAGCGAGCTTTGCTTTGTCGGAGATGACATCATTGACCTGGGTCCGCTGACGCGCGCGGGTTTTTCCGTGGCGGTGGGCGACGCCGTGCCGGAAGCGAAAGCCGCCGCGCATTTTACGACCCAGGCTGCGGGCGGTCGCGGCGCGGTGCGCGAGACAATTGAATTGATTTTGAAAGCGCAGGGCAGATGGCAGACATTTGTGAAACATTACGCGGCATGAAACCGGGCGTGAAAAAATATTTTTTTGCGATGGTCGTGGCGTTGGCGGTGCTGGCGGGCGCCGACGCCCGGGCGCAGGCGCTGGCGCCGGGCTTGAATTACATGACCAATTTTTCGTCGGTGACGTATTTTGAGCCGCCCCACGACCAGCAGGTGAAAATGCGCTTGTCGGGGGCCAAGGCGTCGTCGTTGCCGGGCGTGCTGTTTGATTTGAAAGAATTGAAAGTCGAGCAGTTCAGCGCCGACGGCAAGCTGGAAGCGGTGGTGCAGGCACCGCAATGCATTTACGCGCCGCAGGACGGCGTGGCGAGTTCGGCCGGCCACTTGGAACTCAAATCAGGCGACGGCAAGTTCCGCACTGATGGGGATGGTTTTTTGTGGCAGCAAAACGAGATGGTGCTGGTGATTTCCAACCATGTGCGGACGGTGTTTGAATTGCCGTCGGCCCACCCAAGCAAGCTATGAAAACTAAATTTTTATTGTGGTCCGTCTGTTTAGCCGTGGCCGCGTCGGCGACGGCGCAACTGTTGCTGCCGGAAAAAAAGGGTCTGCCGCGCAAGCCAACGCAGATTGACTCGGACCGCGCGGAATTTGATCTGACCACGCGCCGCGCGATTTACTTCGGCCGGGTGCGGGTGGACGATCCGGAGCTGAAGCTGCAATGCGAGCAGTTGACGGTGGATCTGCCGGCGTCCGGCGGCCAGCCGACCAACATCGTGGCGGAGGTGAATGTGGTGATTGATTTTGCCGACAGCCAGGGCCAGACCACCCGCGCGACGGGCGACCGGGCGGTGTATCATTACGCCATCGTGGGCGCGGTGACGAACGCGACGGTGACGCTCACCGGCGGGCCGCCCAAGGTCGAAGGCGCGCAGGGCACGCTGACCGGCAAGGAGATCGCCATTGACATCGCCACGCGGAAAGTTTCCGCGACGGGCCAGACGATGATTTTCAAGCAGAACCTCGGCGGCACGATGGGCACCAACGCGCCGGGCGTGAAACTTTTTTAAAATGGAACCGGCGTCCACAGCCTCGAACGGCCGCCTGGCCGCCACGGAAAACCTGGTGAAGGCTTATCACGGCCGGCGCGTGGTCAACGGCGTTTCCATCAATGTGGGCGCGGGCGAAATCGTCGGGCTGCTCGGCCCGAACGGCGCGGGCAAGACGACGACGTTCAACATGGTCGTCGGCGTCGTGAAGCCGGATGAAGGCACGGTGAATTTTCTGGATCACGGCATCACCCGCCTGCCGATGCACCAGCGCGCGCGGCTGGGGATCGGTTATTTGACGCAGGAACCGTCGGTGTTCCGCAAGCTGACGGTGGAGGAAAACATCCTGGCGATTTTGGAGACGTGCAAACTGTCCCGCGCCGAACGCGCGGTGCGGCTGAAGTATCTGCTGGAAGAACTGGATTTGACGCCGATCCGCCAGAGCAAGGCGTATCAATTGAGCGGCGGCGAAAAGCGGCGGCTGGAAATCACGCGCGCTTTGGTGACCAGCCCGAAACTGCTTTTGCTGGACGAGCCGTTCAGCGGCATTGATCCGATCGCGGTTTTCGAGGTGCAGAAAATTGTGCGCCGGCTGAAGGAGCGCGGGCTCGGCATTTTGATCACGGACCATAATGTGCGCGAGACGCTGAAGCTGATTGACCGCGGCTACATCATCCACAAAGGCCAGGTGCTGGTGGCGGGCAGCGCGGAATTTCTGGCGAACGATCCGCAGGCGCGCGAAATTTATCTGGGGCCGGAATTCAATTTGTAACCAGAGGATTAAGATTACGATTAAGATTACGAAACAACCGTCGCTCGTAATCCTAATCTTAATCGTAATCCCAAGCTGATTTTTTATGGAACGCCAATCCGTCACGGTGGAACAGTTTTTCAAGGAGCACGCGGAGCCGTTGCAGATGCGGCGGCTCACCGACGCGGGCGATCTCAAGCGCGTCATTCGCGAGCCGACGGTAAACCGGCCCGGTCTGGCGCTGAGCGGGTTCACGCGCTATTTTGCCTACAAACGCATGCAGGTGATGGGCCACGCGGAGGTGTATTACCTGCGGGAGCAGCGCATGGAGGAGCGCGAGTCGCGCTACGCCTACCTGTTCGCCTACAGAATTCCCTGCATTGTTTTCAGCCGCGGGCTGCGGGCGGACAAGGAATTTCTCGCGGCGGCGGCGCAGACCGGCGTCCCGATTTTTCAGACGCCGCTGGTGACGATGAAATTCATCAATCTCGCCACGCTGGCGCTGGAAATGATGTTCGCCCCGCGCGGTTCGGAACTGGGCAGCATGGTGGACATTCTCGGCGTGGGCGCGATTATCCGCGGCGAAAGCGGCATCGGCAAAAGCGAGTCGGTGTTGGCGCTCATTGAACGCGGCTACAGCCTCGTGGCCGACGACGTGGTGAAAGTCACCCTCGTGGACGGCCGCGACGTGCTGTGCACCAGCGCCGAACTGACGCGCGACCACATGGAAGTGCGCGGCATCGGCATCATCAATGTCGCCGCGATGTTCGGCGTGAAAGCCATCCGCAAGGAAAAAAGCCTCGACGTCATCATCACCCTCAAGCCGTGGGAGGAAGTGAAGGATGTGGACCGGCTCGGCATCGAGCAGGAATTTGTCAGCGTCCTGGGCGTGGACATTCCGCATGTGACGATCCCAGTGCGGCCGGGTCGGGACATTGCGCGGCTCATCGAAGTTGCCGCCTTCCAGATCAAGCTCCGCAAATCCGGCTACAACGCCGCCGAGGAATTGAACAAGCGGCTGCTCGCCCAAATGGCGGAAAAACCGGCCACGCCGCCGCTGTCACCATAAATTGTGTTGGCGGAAAATTTCCACGCCGACTAAGCTGCGTTCCAGCAATCCATGAGCGCCAAAAAAACTGACGCGGAGTTCCTCACCAAAGAACTCACCATCGCCAACAAGTCGGGCATCCACGCCCGGCCGGCGGCGATGTTTGTCAAAATCGCCACCCGTTATGGCTGCGACATCTTCGTGGAAAAAGACGGCGAAAAAATCAACGGCAAAAGCATCATGGGGCTGATGATGCTGGCCGCCGGTCCCGGCAGCAAAGTGACCTTGCACGTCAAAGGCACCGACGCCGACGCCGCGCTCACCGAACTCGCCGCCCTGGTCCAACGCAAGTTTGACGAGGAATAGTCGGCAGTTAACTTATTGCGCAGGCTTTTGGCCGTCCGGCATCGCCGTTTCTCGGGGCATTTTCTCAAAAAAATGTTGCGTGCCCGTCTTCGCTGCGATATAGTTCAATACTAATCATTTAATAAGCCCTGCGAGAACGCTTGTGCGAACGTCCTCGCAGGCTATTAATACTCCAATAGCCCAATAACCAGCCTAAGAAACTGTTTCTTCTTATGAAACCTCAATCAGCGACTATGCTCAAAACCATTGTTCCATCGTTCTTGTGCAGCTTGGCCATGCTCCTGTCGGCGGGCAGGGTGAGCGCGCAACTCGTGACCAACAACTACATCTACATCGGTAACCAAGGCGGCAGCCCCGGAACCAACTGGAGTGGCACCGGTGTCACGGCCTATTGGAAACTCAACAATGCTGGCACCGCCGTCCAGCCGTTTGCCGGCACTGCCACGGGCACGACGACCAATTACAATATTTTCACATTGAGCAGCAACGGCGTCGCTTTGGGCGCTGGCACGGCCACCACGCTGATCCGCAATCCTTACACCGCAACTTATTACAATATAAACACGTTTCCGGGTGATTCACTGGTGGTGGGCACCAACACTCAAGTCCGGTTCAAACACGGCGGCAGTGCGGGAAATTCTTTGGTTACAGGCGTTGTCTATAACCAGAGCACCAACAATTTCCCCGGCAATTTCGGCCAGCCCGGACTGGTGCTCAATGGCGGCTGCCTGAATGTCGGTGATTCCGGCTACGCCTTCGTTATCATGGGAACCATGTATTCGGTTCCGGGCACCGTTTCCTATCTGGACCCGGCCGACTCGTTTGCAAGCGATGCCGGTGGAAATGGCGGCGGAGAAATGCGGGCGCTGGTCATCAATTCCCAACTGAGTGGCAGCGGCACTGTGGCCCTGCTCAACGGCGTTACTAACAACTTAGCTAGTGTGCCGACCCCGATCCAAGGCTTGAGCAACACCTTCACCGGCACTTGGGTGGTGCGCGCCGGTTGCCTGCGCGGACAGGGCGATGGCACTGGCGACGGGTATAATTCGCTCGGCACGAACGTCGCCTGCCAATACATCATCAACCCGCTCTGGCCGGTGCCCAACACTTTTGCCAGCGGTGCAACTTTCATTCCCGGCCCGGCAGTTTTGGACATGGGTGCCTCGCTGGCCAACTGTGGCGGCTCGCTGGTCTTGACCAATGGCGGCCAGATTTATCTTCACGGCAATGTTATCTTCCAGAGTGTGACCATCGAAGGCTACGCGCTAACGAATGCCACCTACACCTACGCCACCCTGGCCAACTGGTTTACAACCGCGAATGGCTATTCCAACAATTTTGCGCCGGCGGGCTTTCCGACCGGCTCCGGCACCTTGACGGTGCAACCTTACGGCAACGCGGTCTTTGCGCCGCTAATGACGCTCCAGCCGGTTTCGGAAATTCTCTATCCCGGCAAGACAGCGGTGTTCACGGCTGCCGCCAACGGAACGACGCCGCTTTACTACCAATGGCGGAAGAGCGGGACCGTCCTTAACAACGGAGCTACCGGATCAGGGTCAGTGGTATCCGGGGCGACGAGCACAAATTTAACCATCAGCAACGTGTCGCTTACCGACAATGCCAATTACACTCTGCTCATCTCCAACGTAATCAACACCGTCGTCAGTGCGGCGGGGACGCTGACCGTAGTGACCCCGGTGGAAACTTATGAAACGGCCGTGTCAAATCTTAATCCGGTGGCGTTCTATCAGTTTAATGAATCAGCCAACCCCTTGTCCGGCACGGCCGAGGCGTTTGATTTTGTCGGCGGCTTCAATGGCACTTACGGCACCAACGTCCAGAATGGTTTCAACGGGATCGCCGGGCCGACGGCGGCCACTGGTTTCCCCGGCTTTACCAGCACTAACTTGGCGGCGAACTTTACGGCTAACGCGCCCGCCAACCGGGTCAGTCTCCCGGCGTGGAATTTGAATACCAACAGCGTAACCCTGTGCGGCTGGATCAACCCCAGCGGGACGCAATTGAACGCCGCCGGGTTGATCTATTGCCGCGGCGCGGACACGGTGGCCGGTCTTTGCTACGACGGAGTCATCAACCCTATTACCGGCAATTATGATCTGGGATACAATTGGAATAATGATCAAACTGTTTACGGTTGGGACTCCGGGCTGTCGGTGCCGGTGGGCCAATGGTCGTTCGTCGCTTTGGTAGTTACACCCAATGCCGCCACAATTTATCTGATGAACACCAACGGATTGACTTCCTCAACCCACATCTACCCGCATGTCAGCCAGCCTTTCAGCAGCGCCGACACCACCCTGATCGGCGATGACAGCCTGGACGGCGGCAACGGTTCGCGCTCGTTTGCCGGAATGATGGACGACGTGGCGGTGTTCAATGCTGCGCTGACCGGTGCTCAAGTGGCGAATCTTTTCTACACGGCCACGGGCGTGTCAAGTTACGCGCCGGTCATCGGGGTTCAACCGCAACCGACCAATGCTTACTCCGGCCAAACCATTACATTAAGTGTGGGGGCGGGTGGTTCGGCACCGCTTGGCTTCCAATGGGTATCGGCCACGACCGGCAGCGGCGGACCTTACACTCCGCTCGCCAATGGCGTGGGCGCCAATGGTGAAATTGTTTCCGGTGCCCAATCCACAACCTTGACAATCCAAAATATCGCCCTCGCCGATGCGCTGGATTATGAAGTGATCGTTACCAATACTGCGTTCAGCGGCAGCGTCACCAGCATCGTGGCGACGGTCACCGTCACGGCGAGCGGCGCGGCGCAAAACATTACTCTGACCACCCAAGAAGCGGCCGGTTTGGATTGGAATTCGGCCGGTGTCTGGAGCGATGGCAATCCGGCCTCTGTTTCCGCCGTAAGCGAACCGGGCAGCACCTATGAGTTGCTTCAGGGCAGCCGCCTCCGCACGCCGAATAATTTGCTGCAAACGACCTTCCCAGGAAATCAGTTGAGCCTTGATGGCACGGGGGTGTTTTTCAACAACCCCAGCGCCACTGCTGGCACCAACCAAGGTGAACTTCGCACCAAGCAGGGCGTTTCGCCGACCGGTCCCGCCATTGTCACCTTTCCGCTACTGATTATGAATGGCGGCCAGATTGACAGCGGCAATCCGGGTGCCGTTGACTTCCAAGGACAAATTAACGTCGTGTCGAACGCCATCTTTTATGTGGACAACGGCGGCGGAGCGGGACGCCCGTATCAAATTGATGCTTATATTACCGGTGCAAACAATATTGAGTTTCATGATTTTGATGCAAGCTTGACCGGCGGATTGGACATCACCTGTCCCACGAACACCTACACAGGCACATGGAACATCGTCCAGGGGCCGCTGCTGGGTGCCGGTGCCAATTCCCTGGGCACCAACTCCATCACCATCGGTGCCACGGCGTCCTTGGAAACGCTCTATGACATTCATAGTCCCAATGCCAATCTCATCTTGAGCGGTGTCATGTTTCTCCATCAGAACGACACCTTCGGCAGCCTCATCCTTGGCAGCAGCGCTTTGTCGGCGGGCACTTACAATGCCGCCCAATTATGTTCCTCCTATCCAAAATACTTTCCCAGCAACTGGGTCGGACATTACGGCTCCATGACCCAGACCAATGCGACCGGCAGCATCACCGTCCTCACCAGCTTGGGGGCAACCGTCCTCCAGAATCCGACGCCGGCGGCGGTGAGCCTGTATCCGACGCAGACGGCACAATTCACGGCGCTGGGTGGTGGCAATCCGCCACTCTATTATCACTGGCAACTCAACGGCGTGGGTTTGAGTGATAACGGCAATTATGTCGGCTCCCTGTCCAACATGTTGACCGTGGCCAACATCATTCTCGCGAATGCTGGAAATTATACCGTTGTCATCTCCAACTCACTTGGTTCAGTCACCAGCGCGCCGGCGATTCTGACATTGCTGCCAACATTCCCGCCGATCCAACCCATTGCTATCGGAACATTCGAGCCGCAGGGCGACGATTGGAACACCGCCGGCGTCTGGAACGACGGGCAAGGTGGTCTGCCGGCCTCGACCTCGGCCTTGGAGTATCCGGGCAGCACCTATGAAGTGCAGGCCGGGGCGTTGCTCCGCACGCCGACGGCGGCCGTCACCTATACGAATTTCCCCGGTGTCAGCTTGCAGATTGATGGCGACGGGGTATGGATCAATAGTCCGGCTGCCGGGTCCGCCCAAGGTGAACTGCGTTTCAAGGAAGCCCTCAATCAGGAAATAGTTTATTTCCCCCTCCTGATTATGAACGGTGGCCAAATTGACAACGGCAGCACGCTCGCCGTGGTCATCCAAGGCACAATGGACGTCGTGAGCAACACGCCTATTTATGTGGACACCTCCGGTGCCGCCGGGCGAATTTATCAGATAGATGCCGGCTTGATCGGAAATGGCAGCATCGAGTATCACGACTTTGACGCCTCAATGCTTGGCGGCTTGGATATCACCTGTCCCACGAACACATACACGGGCACTTGGAATATCGTCCAAGGGCCGCTGGTGGGTGCCGGTGCCAATTCGCTCGGCACTAATTCCATCACCATCGGCGGCAAAGCCGCTCTGGAAACACTTTATGATATCCATAGTCCCAGCGCTACCTTAACGCTGAACGGCATCTTTTATCTGCACCAGAACGACACCTTCTACCAGATGTCAGTCAATGGGACGGGAGTTCCCGCCGGAGTTTATTCCTACGCGCAACTGGCGGCCGCGTATCCCACGAACTTCCCCGCAGCTTGGACTCCTGTCTATGGCTCGGTTTACTCCTCGGCTTCCGGCAGCATCACCGTCTTGAACTCCCTGATTACGACGCCGATCATTACGGCGCAGCCGCCCGCGATTGCCGAGGAATTTGTCGGCGCGCATATGGTCTATTCTGTGACGACGGGCGGAAACCTGCCGAACTATCAATGGTTCCTGAATGGCAGCGCCGTTACCGGCGCCACCAACGCCGTCTATTCCTTCGTCAGCTTGGCCGGCACCAACACCTACTATTGTGTCGCCACCAATATCGCCGGAACCGCGACCAGCATGGTGGTCACTAACATCGCCATGACCTCGTCGCCGATCCTCACCTTCGACGACACCGCCAATTGGATGCTGCAAGGCACGGGCATTACTCCGTCGCTTGGTGGCGATGTGCTGACCTTGACCGACAACACCGGCAACGAGGCGGCCACCGCCTTCTATGACATCGCCCAATACATCGAAGGTTTCAACGCCACCTTCACTTACACCCCCGGCGGATCGCTTGCTGCCGACGGCGTAACCTTCTGTGTTCAGAACTCCGCAAATGGTCCGCTTGCGCTGGGTGGCGGCGGCGGCAACCTGGGTTATTTTGGTATCGACCATAGCGCCGCAGTTGAATTCAACATCTACGCCCTCGCCATTGGCGGTGTGGGCTTCGGCTTCGGCACCAATGGCACCATTGCGAATCCCTATATGGGCGTCGCGCCGGTCGGCCTTGCTGGCGGCAATCCCATTAATGTCACCCTGAACTACCTACAGGGACACATGAAGGTTTCACTGACCGATAGTGTCAGTTCCGCCACCTTCGTGACTAACTTCACCATCGCCGATTACACTGCCGTCCTAGGCGACACGGTAGGTTATGTCGGGTTCACGGGAGCGGATGGCGGCTCGGTGTCCAGCCAGCAGGTAAGCAACTTCAACTTCGTGCCGGTGGCCGCGCCCGTGCTGGTCATCTCCGTTGCCGGCAACAGTGCCACGCTTAACTGGTCCAGCGGCGTCGCAACCAACTTGGTGTTGCAACAAAGCAGCAGCCTGACCGGCCCTTGGGCCAACGTCTCCGGCACGCCCGCCTTGGTTGGCGGCCAATACCAAATGGTGGTGACACCCACAATCAGCAAGCAATTCTTCCGGCTTTCCTCGCCATAGCCGCCGGAACCATGTTGAATCAACCGCAACCGCGCCGCGGCCATGACCGTCGGCGCGGTTGCAATTTTGCGCATTCCACAAAGGTGTAATCATTGTGAACAGAAACGCATCACTTGATGCTCTTGCATCAGCTTTGCCTACAGGTTTACCGGAGGACATGCGCCACAACCTGCCAGTTGCAACCACTGGTGCCGAACGCCGCCAAGTCTATGGCGACGTGATGATGTAGAATTGTTGCGGACTGTTGCCACCGTTTGGATCGGTATAGTTGTCCGTCCCACCGCTTGTGGTGCCGGTGGTCAGCAGTGTCCATCCCGACTGGCCCAACGTGAGGTCCGTGGTGGCGTAAATGGAATAAGATAGTCCCATCGTCCCGGTAAAGAAGACCTCAAAACCAAGTCCAATGCCAAGATAGTTTTCCGAGGTGAAATGCGGTGCTGTCACCAGGCTCAAGGAAGCAGTCTGGCTCTGGGCCGTGGTCGAGGAGAGGCTGGTGGCGATCACATAGTAATTTCCGGCGTTCGCATGTGCGACCGAACCGATGGTGTAAGTCGCATTGGTGGCAGCGTTAACGGCAGTAAAGGCACCCACCCCACCCGCCTGGAAATACCATTGATAAGTGAACGGCCCGCTGCCAGCCAAGCCCGCAGAGAATGTTGCGGTCGCACCCGGCAACGGCGTAGCGGATTGCGGTTGCGTGGCGAAGCTCGGCGGCACCACGACCGGGCCAAACCGAACACCGCTCAAAACTTGTCCGGGGCTGGCTGTGGCCAAGGTGGTCGCCGCAGAAGCCGGGCCATTGTCAACTATGGAAATTAGCCGATTGCCGGAAGCTTCCGCAGTGGTCACATACAATTTCGCGCCGTTAACTCCGGCACCCCAAGTCACATTTGCCCTAAAGTCCGCTGTCAGACCGCGTGCTCCTGCCGTGGATCCGATTCCGGTTGGCAAGGTGTAACTGTAAGTGTAACTGTTCGGAGCGGTGCCATCCCACCGCTGGATGCCACCCGCCGGGTTGCTGGTGCCACCGAACGTGCCGTTGTCGGCGATATAGACCGTGCTACCATCCGGGCTCACGGCAAAGTCCATCGGACTGTTGGTCTCGGCAATCAAGAGACCTGCCGTGCTCCCCGCAGTTGGCAAACCTGAGAAACCATAAATTCCGACTGGAGAACCGCCCAAGTCCGAAAACACCAGGTTGCCATTGACTATCTCGGCCACACGCGAACCGGAAAAACTGCCGCCGACGCTGACGATGCCCTGTCCAGTCCATAGCATGTTGTCCACGTTGCAATATTTTAAGCCATTGCCGCCGCCGGCCTGGCCCGTCGTGTAGAAATTGGTGCCATTGCCATCAACATCCACCGCCGAGTGAATGGTGTGCAACCCCTGGCTGTAAAGGCCGGTATTGGTATAGTTCAACGCGTAATGGCCATAGGCATCAACCGTGGCAATGCCGCGCCAGTTCGGTCCTTGATTGGCGCCAATGGTCACATCTGACCCCGCGAACGGATAAGCTTGCACATAACCTCCAAACGTCAGGTTTTGTTGATTAGGTGAAAGTGTCAACATCGCCGCATACGGAGCATCCGCTCCCGCTCCGGCAAAGATGAGTGGCTGGCTGCCCGGTGGCAGATTTGAACTGGAAACCCCACCAGTGCCATAAGTCTGACCAAGACCTTCATCTGGAATCTGGATGGAACTGATATAGCCTCCGCTCGGAGTATATTGATCCAAATAAAGCGTGTTACCCGTCGCGCCGCTCAAAGGTTGAGCGCCGTCGCCGATACGGGCGACCACGAGATTAGTTGGGAACAAGGATTGCAGAGAAGTGGTCACGGTCAGGACACCACCGGAAGTATTGGTGGCGCTGCCGTAGAGATTATTCACGATCAATTTGTATGTGCCCGCACTCACGGTTTGGATATTAGACAGCACAAGGCTGCCGTTGCCAGCAGCGAGCGTGTTGATGGTGCCGGTCTGGATGGGAATTGGATTGCCGCTCTGATACCAATTGTAAGTGATGGGAAGACTGCCGTTTATGGCCGGCGCCCAAGCCAGATGGTCGCCGACGGTTTCTTTATAGTTCGGCAACCCCGCCGGTAAAATGGTCGGCACGCCGGCGGTCACGGTTAGCAATGCTGTGTTAGTAGCAGAGATTCCGGCCGGATTGCTGACGACGACAGAATAATTGCCCGCGGAGGCGTAGGAAATTCCGTTCGTCGTGAAATTGCTGTTGGTGGCGCCGGCGAGAATACCGGATGGTCCATACCATTGATAATAAAACGGCGCTGACCCATTCGCAACTACCGAGAAAGTTACGCTATTGCCGGGAAAATTCGTCTGACTTAACGGGCCGGCAATGATGGTCGGTGGCACGGCGGCCGGGCCAAAGCGCACGCCGCGCAGGGCATTATTCGGGCCGACAGTTACAAGCACATTTACCGTCGGGGCAATACTCCCCGGATCTCCATTGTCAATGACGGAGACGAGACTGTTGTTCGTGTAGGCGAAATTGTTCTGCAAAGTGGTGGCATATAACTTTGCCCCGACCACGCCCGGCCCCCAAGTGGGATTCGCGCTGAAATCCACCGCCAATCCCGACGCTTCATCCAGTCCGGTTGGGTCCGCCGGCAAGGTATAGCTCAAAGTATAACCACTGCCCGGCGTCGTTGTGTCCCAGCGTTGAATGCCGGCAACAATTTGATCGGTGATGTAAACCGTGAGGCCATCCGGGCTGAAGGCGAAGTCTATGGGATCATTGCTTTCACTAAAGAGTTGCGAAGAAATGGAATTGTTTGCCGGCGTTGCAGCGCTTGCGTAGATACCGTAGCTGCTGGCGATAGAACCGATCCCATCCGAAAACATAACATTGGTTCCGAAGATTTGGACCACCCGCGGGCCGGCACCGCTGGAGTTGACGGTGGGGACGCCGTTACCGGTGGCATAACTGTTCACCCCGCTGTTGACAAATTTCACACCATTGGCGCCAGCCTGGCCTGTAGTCCAGAAGTTGGTTCCATCTAGAGTGACCATGGAACGAATTGTGTGGTTACCCCCGCTATATAATCCGCTGTTCGTATAGGCTAAGTTGTAAATACCGAAGGCATCAATCGTGGCCAAGCCCCGCCAGTAGGTTCCGGCAGTCGCACCGACGGTCACATCTGGACCCGTAAAAGGATAAGCCTCGCAGTATCCGGCCAAGCAGAGGAACTGTTGGTTTCCACCGGACACTGTCAGCATTGCCGCGTTCAAAGCATCGCTCCCGGCACCTTGGAAAATCAGCGCGGGGCTGCCGGCTGGCAAGCTTGTGCTCGCGGAACTGCCAGTCCCATAAGGCTGCCCCGTTCCTTCATCCGGAACCTGCACTGTGCTGACATAGGTTCCGTTGGGGGTGTATTGATCAAGGTAAAGCGTGTTGCCAGTGGCACCACTTAAGGTCTGGGCACCATCACCCAGGCGGGCCACGATAATATTGGTGGAATACAAAGGTAGCACGGGGCTGTTGATCACCGTCAAAGTGGCGGAGTAAGACTGAAACGCCGTGGCGGCATTGCCCACCGCCACGCGATAAGTGCCGGCGCTACTGGGTTGAATGTTCGTTAGAACCAAGGCACTGCTGGTGGCGCCGGGGATGAGGCCCTGTGGTCCATACCACTGAAATTGCGGCCCACCGCCTAACACATCAACTGTGAACGCCAGGTGGTCGCCCACGCGCTCCGTGAGAGAGACTGGTGTGGCCACTACCGTCAGCGGATCTCCAACCGCCAAAGTGGCTTCGGTGCTGTTGGTGGTTTGACCGCTGCCGCTGCCTGTTATCTGGCAGTAATAACTGCCGTTGTCGGCATCCTGTATTCCGGTCAAAGTCAGGGTAGGTGTTTGTGAACCGGCGACAGTGGCTGTGCCACCTACTGTGGTGCCGCCATCGCTTAACGGCGTTCCGCTCGGAGCGGTGCCTTCAAACCATTGATAGTTTGTCGTGCTGGGTGCCGTAGATCCGGCGGCTACCACCGTGAAGTTGGCATTGCCACCGGCGGCCGCAGATGGGTTGGCTGGCTGCGACAGGATTATCGGATCGTTGACCGTCAGCGTGGCCGGGATAGTAGAGCCTGACAAGCTGAGAGTATTGGTTGCGTAGAGCGTGTAACTGCCGATGTCTTGATAGGAAACACCCGCGAGATTTAAGGTCAAGGTGAACGAAGTTCCCGCAGCAGTCGTCCCGCTGGCACCGGTCGCCGAGCTGCCATCAGGCTGGGTTCCATTGTTGAGCGGAATCGAACCCCAATACCATTGGTATTTCAGCGGGCCGTTCACCGTGATGACTTGGGCGGTAAAGCTGGCCGTTCCTTGATAATTTGCGGTTGTGCTGACCGGACTGGAAATAATCTGCGGATCGGCGAGCCCCACAACGACAGGGCTGCTCGTCAAGGTGTAACCAGTGCTGCTGGCCGTGGCGACCAATTGGAAAGCACCAGTATCTCCCCCACTCACGCTGGCGAGTGTCAGCGTCGCGGTGCCAGAGCCTGAAACCGTTCCCGTTCCGCCGGCAGCGCCGGTTCCGTCGGTGAGATTGTTTGTGCTGCCGCCGGAAATTTTTTGCCAGCGATAAGTCACGCTTTGCCCCGCCGCAGTGGCCTTGCCAGTCAGCGAAAGACTTTGGCCGATGTTGACATTGGTGCTAGCGATAGGCTGATTGGTAAATTCCGGTCCTCCCGTGACATAGGACCAAGTCGAACCGATCATCAAATTGGCAACGTAATTGGTTCCCACGCCTCCTGATGCCCCGTTGCCTACCCGGTCAATAAGAACCAGCCCGGCAATGTCGGGCATTTTGTAGGCATTGGCAATCAAGTCAACTTGCATCGGATTTGCCGGCGGCAAGGAGCCGCCAAAACTGCCGAGGGATGGATTCACCCACATCGCATTTGTGTCATTTACGGAGGACGAAGCCGCCTGAAGCTGATAGGCACCGACGACAAAGATGGGAGCGCCATAATTTGTGTAAAATGTCGAAGTAGAAAATGACTTGCCTGCTGAGGAATCACACGGCCCAATATAAAATTGTGAATTAGCGGTCTTTTGGATCAGGCCATGGGTGGCATATTTCGGCCCGGTGGCGCTGTAGTTGTTAAACAATTGGAACCAGTTGGAATACGTGTTCGCGGTTCCAATACCTGCTGTCAGATTACTCTGGCATAGAAGGCCCAAATACCGTCCGTCATTTCCAGCCCCTAATTGCCCCTGTTGGGCCACCGATAAGAGGTAGGAAAAATAAATAGTTTTCGTGCCACTGGCTGGCCTAGTAATGTCTTGCGAAAACCGAAGCACCGCACTGTTGCCTGCAATATTGGCGGTTTCCGCAAATCCATAATTAGTAGTAATAGCACTGCCGTTTGTGGTGTAACCGGTGATTTGATAAATCAATTGCTGCGCCGGGTTTTCCACCAGCGTGGTAATGCCCGCGCCCGGAGCCGGAAAACCGGGGAAAGTAGATGGAAGCAATGAACTCAATGCCGAATAGGTAAAAACCGATGAATTGGTAACCAGCGCGACATCCACACCTTGATAGGCTCCATTCGTGGTGCCGGAGCTATTGAGGCCTCTGAAATTCAGGCTTGTCCACTGTTCACCAGTGGGCGCTGTGAGTCCACCCGTGGCCAGGTCAATGCCGTTTGTCACGCCTCCGGGGCTCGCAGCGCTACCCACCACACCGGTTACTGGCGCGTTGGGCAGCGGAACCCCGCCAAACGTGGCGGCAACGATGTTCGATCCGGTGGTCGCAACAAGGCTGTTAAACTCCGTGAACGGCTCGTAGGTCGGCAGCGCATAGACCGACAGGCTCGCAGCACTGATCGCAAGCAGGATAAGTTTTTTCATAACAAGCTTGGGTGACGTTGGTGGTTTCATTTGTGATTCATGCATTTGTT
Organism: uncultured Verrucomicrobia subdivision 3 bacterium; assembly: GCA_903944085.1. Taxonomy (GTDB): domain Bacteria; phylum Verrucomicrobiota; class Verrucomicrobiia; order Limisphaerales; family UBA11358; genus UBA11358. Next base: position 3,242 of record CAJAQO010000110.1, on the reverse strand, counting down.
TTGGGGTATGTTCGTTGTTAGGATTGGCGGAATTGATAAAAATATTTGTCCTGATTCACGTCTGCTTTTAGCAGCGGCTAATTGGCGCGGGTTGTCCGCTGTTGGAGCCAGGTTTCATCGCTGTATTCAGCGGTGCCCCGGTTGAAGCTGCCGTGGAAAAAGGCTGCGGAAAGAAACGATGCGGAGGTCCATTTGTGCAACTCCGAGTGCCCGTCCGAAAATCCAAATCCGCAGGCACCGCCATGGACTTGGGAGGGGTCGTCCTGAACATAAACACTGGTTTGAGTGTCATTCCCCATCAGGCACTCGAAATAACCGTCGTTGATGCTGGTTGGCTTTTCATCGAGGAAGACATACCATTGGGTGGACTGGATCAAATCGCTGGTTTTTCTGAAGGTCACATAGCTGTTGCCTGTGCTGGCGGTGTTTTGCGAGCCGCCAATCCCGTTCACAAAACAATTCATGGAAATGCTCCGAACGCGCGGCGTTCCCGCCGGATTCCCCGGATCGCCGGGGCATTTGTAGATGCCGCTGGATTTGGTGTAAGGTCCCAACAGCGATGTGGTCAGATACACCGAGTTCGTCTCGTCCGGAAGCCCGCTTACATTTCCGTAACACCATGTGCCGTTGGTGTTATAGTATTGCACGGGTTGTGCATCGCCGACATTCGGCACCAAACGGGAATTAAAATCGTCGGCATAGATGATCCAAGCCAGGGTCAGCTGCTTCTCATTATTCATGCAGAAGGTGGCTTGCGCTTTGATTTTAGCCTTGCTTAAAGCTGGCAGCAGCATTGCGGCCAGGATGGCAATGATCGCGATCACCACCAAAAGCTCTATGAGCGTGAAGGCCCGGTTGCGGGAAATGGAAGCAAGTTTTGTCATGGTTTATAATTGTTCAGGAAAAATTGGGTTTGCCGGCGGAAATCGCGCGCTTTGCCGGACACAGTTGCAAAACTACGTTCCCCGGAAAGGAGACCATGGCGGAGCCAAAGCTATTTACCAAAGGGTGCATAAGCCTATCGTAAGTGACCTATTAGCGTAGTCAGGCATTTGTTGCGATTTCACAATAACGCAAAAGAATTCAAGATTGCGTTTGCCGGCATTTCGTTTGACCTTCCGGTCTCCTTCCCGCCAATGGCAACGCCAATGGTTTTTAAGATGCCGGTTTGATTGCGCTTTCATACCGGACTGTTTTCGATCTTCAGGCTGAACTGTTTCGTGCCACCCGGCTTCCTCAGATCTTTGCTGATTGGCTTTATACATATTTTACAAAGTTTTATAAAAACGACCAAAGAGATAGATAAATAAACAATCAAACAATAAAAACACACTGTATAGTATTATGCCAATAATGGATTATTGTGAAACAGCGCTCGATTTATTCAAACATTCGAATTATGTTAAACAACGACTTAAAACGTAGCGATTATCCACCTTTTCGATTTGATGTCAATAGTTTTTAAAATTATCTCCCCATTCCCAACTCACGAGTGAGAAGCAGCCAAAATGTTCGGTAACGCCCATCAGCTTCCTGTTGCTGCATAGTTGGCGGTGTCCGATGATTTGAAATAAGAAAAACGCCTTTTCTAAGGGAAACAATGTTTAAGCGTTAAAATCAAAAAGCTAATAACCCGTTCGCGCGACCGAAGACTGGCCGCGAGCTGCGCGAGGCCGCATTTTGCGCGCGGATTCAATCTCGCTGACGCGACCGCGCAAGCGATGCGGCGAAGGCGTTACGTCTGCTCAAAAAAGTGCTGGCGGCAACGGGCGACGCGAACGCAACTTTGAACTTGCCCTGATCTTTTTGTCGCCACAAGTCGCGCATGGTATAGAAGCCGAGGATTCTGAAAGTATGCAAATATCTTTGTAACCAACGGAGTGGTGCTTAAAGTGTCCGCCGCCACCTTCACCTTGAACAGCGCAGGCTCTTTTGGGCAGCGGCACTAACAACGGCTCTGTCACCGCCGGAGTTTTGCCAGCCTTCCCAGATGGAATGTCCTCACGGTCAACGCCAGCCGGTTCATTATCGTGACCGATCCGGTGATCAAATCGGCTCGGTTGCATGCCATGGTATGAGGAGGATCGCTCCGCTTGCCGTTGGTTTGGACACCCCGTCAAAGGTGTAGGGTCTCCAAAGCACGCTCCTTACCGTCACTGTCGCGCCGGACAGCGGCGGAATGGCAGCGGATGCACGACAGCCTGCAACATTATCAAGTCGCACTAGAAAAGCGGCGGCAGTAAAACGGTTTTTTCGAATCGCCCGGCACTCCGCATGAATGGCTGACACGGTGGCGGGACTTGAAGAAGTTTGCCCCGCTCTCGTTTCTGAAATAAACTTGAAACAACCCATCCAAATCATGAAAAAAATCATTTTGCTTCTGGTCTGCGTCACGTTTGGCGCTTGTGGAATTGCTGCGGCTTCCGAAAATTCCGCGCCGCATCTTGAAACGGCTGAAGCCGGGTTTTGACGCCACCTTGGAGGCGCAGATCAAACTCGTGCAAAAGGGCGGCACCGACAAGAGCACCGCCGAAGGCGGAATCCATTTGCTGACCCAGGCGCAGGCCGATGCCTACACCGAAATGGAACGTCTGATGAGCGACGCCCGGCGCAGCGCCGGTTTGGTATTCTCCAAGGGCGATCCGCGCCTGCACATTGAATTCAGCGTCGGCGTGCAGGATCAGTCGCACGAGTTGGATCACGAACTTGAATACGCCAACAATATCGCCAAAGGTTGCACCACTTATGCCGAGCAACTGGCCGAGCACGGCTGGACGGCGGACGACGCCACGGCCCTGGCCGGCTGCATCACCACGCTGCAAGGCGATCCGGCGGTGCGCGACACCGCCGGCGACGCCAAGAAACGCATCACCAGCGGACGCAACAGCGCCGGCAACGATCTTTACCGTATGTGCCTCTCCGTGCAAAACGCCGCGCGACTGCAATATCCCGTCACCCAAATCGGCAAGGTGGCCGGCATCGTCGAAGCCCGCGCGCGTTACTTGCTCGATGAATTTCCGCCCAAAGGCGGCGGCAACGGCACGCCGCCGCCGACACCGTCCGCGCCCAGCGCGCCGGCAAAATAGGAAAATAAAAACCCAAGCACCAAAACGCAAACGGCCACTGGAAACGACAGCGTCCTAATCTTAATCGTCATCGCAATCTTAATCCGCTTCAAACCACGATTACGATTACGGTTAAGATCAAGATTAAGATTAGGACAGCACACCGGAAACAGGGGC
>CAJAQO010000109.1 GCA_903944085.1 uncultured Verrucomicrobia subdivision 3 bacterium | reverse complement strand
TTTTTGCCCGACCAAACGGACAATGTGTGTTGTGTGATTGTCCCGGAAGCAAAGCCGACACCCAGCCTCGCAACGAAGTGAGAAGCGTAGCGTCGGCTGTTCCCTCATGCCAACGCCGCCGCAAAGCCAGCAACATTTCGCCGGGTCGTTTTTCCCGGCGTCGTCGCGCCAGCGCGAACGCCATTTTTCTGACTCCACGACGGCAGAGCGTAGGGCGTGGGCTGCGACGCGATGGCAACATGGGCGCGCTCGGCAGACTTGCCCGCAGCCTGCCGCCGTGGTGTCAGACCAATTTGGTTTTACCAGTGAGTTCGGCTGTTTCTGTCCGCTGCAATGTAGCTTGCGAAATGGAGGCGGTGCGGAAATGGCCGATCTCACGGTTATTGCCGCGTCCTCGGCGACAGGCGGAGCCTCGCGCCGTATTGCCGACTGCTTGGCCGGACGAAGTCGCGCGGCCATATTGCCGGTCTTGGCCGATATGCGGAGCATCGCGGCCTCTGGAATCTTTGGGCGCACCGCTGTTTCTGACGGTCTCGGCAGTTTGCGGCCGTCGGAACGAATGGAACGGAAATGTAGGTGCGAGCCGCACCGGCGACCGCCGAAATTGCAGTGAAATGGAGTGGAGCGGGCGGAAAGTGATGAGTCCGGCCAGCGGTGCGGCGGAAGCGTGCCGATACTTGGCGCGAGGCACGAGCGCAAGTGTCGGCTCGGTGAAGCCAATGGGTCTTTTGTTTTGAGGAGCGATAGCGACGATGCATCGTCCAACCATCTTTTCCCCGCCTGACCCCGCGCCTAAAATCATTCGCCAACCAGCAACGGTTGGATGGCACGAAAACCGTCCGATAACCTGCGACGCCCGCCGCGTGCGCGGGGTAGCGAAAGGCACGCCGAGAGTGACGTTCGTAAACCAAAGATGGCGTGCCGGTGCTGGCGTCGGGGCGGCGTTAGCCGCCCCCGCCAGCATGAGCGTCAGGCGCACGCGCACGCGCCACCTGGCATTCATCATTGGAAACCGTGAATGGGTGGCGCGTTCGTTGTTGTTGAGCGCATAGTGAATCAGGAACGGAGCGCGAACTAATTTATCTGTTGAGCATGGCGAACTAACTTTGTCTTTCGAGGGCGCACGGATTTCAAAAACGCATTCGCATTATCCACGACACACAAGTTCACCTGACTGCGTGTGTCGAATTACAAGCGACGCACGAATTGCCGATACGCAAAAAAATTACCGGGATCGAACGATGGAAAACTCTACGCCCAAAATAAATGCATTCCTGAAAAATTTCCACCGGTGGGGAAAATAAATCCAAAAAACGAGCTCCATCATTTTCTTTTCGTGTGTGCCTGAACCACGAGGATCATGGCCACGCCAACCATCGTCGCCACATTGTAGGCCCACAGTGCTTTCTGAGAGTAATGCTCCATAAACTTCATATACGCCCAATTGGTGATCATGAGTGCCGCCAGTGTGCAAAGAGTCACGAAGTGACTTGGCCATTTAACTAGGGGACGGCCCGCCGCCAGACTGGTGATGGCGCGGTCGAGGGCCGTGGCGCTGGCACCCAATAACGGCAACGAGGCGGCGAACCAAGCCAGCGCAGATTGAAGGTCGGGCTTCTGCTCGACCAACGTCAGCGAAATGATTGCGCCGACGTTTGCCGTCAGGCAACCGATGCAGATGGATCTGAGCGCACTGAGCTCGTCAGGATTCTGGTAATCAATCAGCTTCATGGCGTTGCTTAAAATAAAACCTAGCGCTTTGGTAAAACGCATGGTCGCGACTCGCAGCTTAGCTTAGTTCCTCCGTCTAGTTGAAACGGGCACACCACATTGCAGGGAAGTGGAGGATAGAAACGGCTCACCCATATTATCGCTAGTTAGGAGCTCGCCTACGATTCTTTCCGTCTCGCCAGAAGAAGGCCATAGTAAGGGTCGTCCATACGATGATTTCCGCGATTGGGGGCACTTCCGAAGGATTGTCTGGATCCTCCTTAACTTCCTTCAGAATAATCTGGAGCCTTGCAATCCGGTCATGTGCAAAGATGCATTCCATTGGGTAACCAAGTGCGAGCACGGCAATGAGGGCAGCGACGGCGCAAAACGCGAGACTTTGGAAGTGCGAACGATGCGGGTCGATGTCGTAGGCAAAAATAAGCAATAATATTGTGCCTCCAACGACCATACTAATGGGACCAAATGGACCGGGCGGGGCAACTGACGAGATGGCCGCAGCAAGAGCCGCCGCCGCCAGTGCTGCCGGGTCGATGCCGCTGCCACTTTTCTCCGGTGCTTTCGGCATGTGATTAGCGCTCATAGTCAAGGTCGGTATGTTTATCGAGGTGCGAGCTTCGGAATAACCCTTGAAGCCCAACCGTTTTGAGCCTCCTCACGTCGGCCGCTATAATCATGAAATTGCTAGACTGCTGTATCGGCCAACTGATCTTTTTTATTCCACGAATGGCTGTCTCAAGGTTTTCTCGCCTTCCTGGAATTTCCAATTGACACATATCTCCTCACCTGCCAAGACATTCTCGTTCTTTCCTCAAACCTGTCAAACGGAATTTTCACCGAAATTTTGCATCGGGATTCATGCGGACGGTAACAGGCAGCATCAACCTGCACGAACCTTCCGCGCTCGGAAAAATATGTGAAAAAACCCGTGCTATAAATGGAGTGCCGGAAACCGGTGCGTGATTGACTTGGTGGCATTGATGCCATGACTTGCGAAACAAAATCTGCCCGGTCTGGCACATGAGATGCCGGTGCAAAGCACACATCCTGATTATGACGCCAACCTTGTTGCATGGCAACGAGCGCGGGATGTCATTGCCGGTGAGGATGCCGTCAAGATGGCGGGCATAAAATATCTGCCACGTCTGGATTCTCAAACGGATGATGAATACGTCGCCTACAAAATGCGCGCCGCCTTCTTCAACGCCACGGCGCGCATTGCCGACGGATACGTCGGTCGCATCTTCCGTCGTGAACCAACTTTCAAACTGCCGGACACTTCCGCCGGCATCGGACGTGCGCTGGATGCCTTCGTCGCCGATGCCGATTTGCTCGGCACGCCGATGGCGGCCTATGCCAAACACGTCACGCATGAAGTCATCGCGGTCGGTCGGGCCGGCACGCTTATAGATTGGGAAGATGAAGCCGACCAGCGCGCCTTTGCCGTGCTGTATGAAACCGAGCAAATCATCAACTGGCATTCGCAACGGGTGAATGGTCGGAACGTCCTGACACTGGTGGTGCTGAAAGAACATGGAAAAAACCGGCTGCAAACTTCAACGACTCCCGAAAATCTCACCGCCGGCCAAAATGATCCCTTCCGAGCTGAATCTGTCGAACAACTGCGCGTCTTGAAACTCGTGCCGGGTGCGAGCCGCACTGGCGATCAATCCACGCCTGCCGCCGATGGGTCAACGCCTTGGTCGTATCAAGTAGAACTCTGGCAACAGCAACCGGGCGAATCCAAACGAACTAAAACTGAATGGGTCGTCGTGGACACCCGAACACCGCTTCGTCTGGGAAAACCTTTGCCGCTGATTCCCTTCGTCTTTCATGGGCCGAAACATTCCCGGCCAAACGTGGACAAACTGCCGCTGGCCGACATCATCGCCATCAACCTCGACCATTACCGGCTGAGTGCTGATTATCGCCACGGATTACACTTCACCGCCCTGCCAACGGCTTGGGTAAGCGGCTTCGATAAAACCTCCAACCTTCGTATCGGCAGTAGCACGGCATGGGTATCGGAAACTCCCGGCGCAACGGCTGGGTATCTGGAATTTCATGGGCAAGGTCTGATGACCTTTGAACGGGCGATGACGCAAGACGAACTGCTCATGGCGGTGCTTGGCTCGCGGATGATGGAAGAACAGAAGCGCGTCGGCGAGACGGCGGCTTCCATCGAACTCCGGCAGAGCGGCGAAAATGCCGTGCTGTCAGCCGTGTCTTTAAGCATCAGCGAATCACTCTCACAAGTCCTGCGCTGGGTCTATTGGTGGAACTCCACCGAAACCACGCCGGGCGACATCGGCGACCAAACGGTGCTGGTGTCTCTCAATGCGGACTTCACCTTGAACGGCATGGCGAGCACGGAAATTACCGCCGTCGTCGCCGCATGGAAAGCTGGGGCCATCAGCCGGGACACGATGTTCGACTTGTTCCGCATGGGTGATGTCCTGCCGGTCGGTCGCAGTAACGAGGATGAGGCCAAACTTGTCGCCGGCACGCCGCAACCGGCCCCGGTCGCGGCTGATCCCGGCGCGGTCACGCTGCCGGCTCCCGCTCCGGCTGCCAACGTCCCGGCGCAAACTCCAACCCAAAAAACCTAACGCTTTATGGCACTAAAATTCAAATTCAAATCGAAAGACGAAATCCCCGCCGAACTCCAATCCCTGTATGTCGAGCGCGACGGCACTTGGACGCTGGACGCCGAGGGCGTCGTCGAGAAATCCAAGCATGAAGAATTTCGCACCAACAACATCGCCTTGACCAACCAACTGAAACGCTTTGAAGGCATTGACCCTGACGCCGTGCGCCAACTTGCCGAAGATAAACAGAAACTTCTGGAAGAACGCCAACTCAAGGCGGGCGAAGTGGACAAGGTCATCGAGGCGCGACTGAAAACCGCCCGCGCCGAATGGGACAAGACGCATAACGTCGTGGTCGCTGAACGCGATGCCCTGACTGGTCGCCTCACCGCCATTCAAATTGATCAAGCCGTCGTCACGGAAGCAACCAAGCGCGGCCTCCGCGCGACGGCGCTGCCTGACATCACTTCCCGCGCCCGCCAGTCCTTCAAACTGGTCAACGGTGTGCCGCAGGCTTTCGAGGCGGACGGGCAGACTGCCCGCATGGGCAAGGATGGCCCGATGACTTTGGCCGAATGGGTGGATGCACTCGTCAGTGACGCGCCGCATCTGTTCGAGGCAAACGCTGGCGGCGGTGCCGCTGGCTCTGGCTCCGGTGGGGCTGGCAACCGGTCCGTGAAGAATCCCTTCCGCAAGGACAGTTGGAATCTCACGGAACAAATGAAATTGCAGAAATCCGATCCGCAACTCGCCGCACGCCTCAAGGCGTCGGCGTAACCGGGTCACAAATCAAAATTAAATATCATGGCAAAGACTCAATTGGCAGACATCATCATCCCCGCACAGTTCGCTGCTTACGTTATCCAACGGACGGCGGAGAAATCGGATTTGTTCCTCTCTGGCATCGTGCAAGCAAATCCCGATTACGACACCCGCGCCGCGCAAGGCGGCACACAGGTCAACATGCCGCACTGGAATGACCTCTCCGGCCTGCGCCAGCCGTTAAGCGACTCGTCTCCGCTCGTCTCGGTGAAGATCGCGGCTGACCAAGACATCGCTCGAATCCACAACGACGGCAATGCTTGGTCGTGGAATCATCTGGCAACCGTCGTCTCCGGTGACGATCCGGCATCGGCTCTGGCCGACTTCATGGCCGGCTACTGGAACCGTCAAAACCAGTATATGCTGATCTCGTCCCTCAAGGGCGTCTTCGCCTCGGCTGGCATGGCTGGCAACCTCTTGGCGATTCAAAGTGAAAGCGTCGCCAACCAAACGACCGCCACGCGCTTGAATGGCTCGACCTTCGTGGATGCCACGCAACGCCTCGGCGATTGCGGCGACCGCCTCGTGGCCGTGGCGATGCACTCGGCAACGGAAGCCGCGCTCCGCAAACTCGACTTGATTGACTTCATTCCCGACAGCCAGGGTGAGGCGCAAATCCGCACGTTCCAAGGTCGGCGTGTCATCGTGGACGATGGTTGCCCGTCTCGTGCTGGCACTACCGATGGCCTCGTTTATACCACATACCTGTTCGGCGAAGGTGCCTTCGGCATGGGTTCCGCCGACTTGAATGGTCAACCTGTCGAGGGCGGTCACGGCACGGAAGGCATTGAAATGGCGCGTGACGCGCTGAATAGCGACACGTTCCTCGTGAACCGTCGCCGCTTCATCCTCCATCCTCGCGGCGTCAAGTTCACCAGCGCGAGCGTGGCGGGTGCCAACCCGACGAATCC
>CAJAQO010000108.1 GCA_903944085.1 uncultured Verrucomicrobia subdivision 3 bacterium | reverse complement strand
TGAAATCCCGTCGCGTCTGGCGTCCCGGCTCCGTGCTGGCACGGCCGGCCGATGTGTTAACCGAAGGCTCCCGCGTATTAACCAGCGCCTCCTTTGCATTTACGCAAGCCTCCGACGGCGTCGGCGCGATGGGTTAATGCCGGGAGATTACCAGTTAACACCCGGGATGGTCAAGTCAATAAGGGGGTATAATCAGTTAAGGCGCGGAGCCTGCCGGTTAAGCGCCGGGAACGCCTGGTTAATCTGCGGGAAACGCGGGTAAATACGGGGGAATCTCCGGTCAACCGGCGGGCGCGGCCGGTTAATATGCTTCCGGCCAAAAACCGGGCGGCCAGCAGAGCGGAAGGCACGCGGGAACCTCCGGTGCCGCAAAAGCGGTGCGGGGTTGGCCCGCTGCAAGGCGGTCGCCGGCAAGGGCAGCGTCACGGGCCCAGCGACCGCAAACCGGGCGTGAGCAGCGCCGGGACGGATTTGGAAAAGCGGCAGCGGTAAAATGGAACAGCTGCTGCGCCGATGCCGTGCCGGAGGCAATACGCGCCGTTGTCCACGTATTTTTGCGCCCACCATTTCAGGCCGGCGCGTTCCTGAAACTTTTTGACACCCTTGGCCTCACCCTTTAGTTTTCCGCCATGAAAGTTTTGCTCACGCCGCATCAGGAAAAATTCGTCGGCCAAAAGATGAAGGGCGGCGGTTACCTGTCGCAAGACGAGGTGATCCGCGAGGCGTTGCGCGTGTATGAACTGATCGAGCAGGAGGACGACGATCCGCAGCTTGAAGCGGCCTTGCGCCACTCGCTCCGCAGTCCGTTGAAGAAATACAAGCCCGGCCACTTCGCCAGCCTTGCCGCTTGAACCAGATCGAAATCTTCGTCCGTCACGACGCCGAACTGGACGCCTTCGGCTATTTCCAATACATCCGCGAAAACAATCCTGAAGCCGCGCGGCGCTTGCTGCAAGCGGTTGATGGCCCCGTCGAAAACCTGGCCTTGCAGCCGCTGAAAGGCCGGTTGCGAAAATTTCGCGGACGGGATTTGAAGCACATCCGTTCGTGGCGGGTGGACAATTTTGAAAATTATCTGATTTTCTACCGTTTCGCGGGAAGGCGGCTGGAAATTCTCCGCCTCAAACATGGCGCAATGAATTTTCCGCAGGCCTTGCGGCAAGCTTAACTCGCCAGCGGCCCGCCCACGCTGATGCCGTGCCGGAGGCAATACGCGCCGTTGTCCACGTATTTTTGCGCCCACCATTTCAGGCCGGCGCGCTCTTCCGGCGTCAGCTTGCGCACGACTTTGGCCGGCGCGCCGAGGACGAGCGAGCCGGGCGGAATTTTCGTGCCCTGCGTCACCAGCGCCTTCGCGCCGATGATGGATTGTTTGCCGATGACCGCGCCGTCCAAAATCACCGCGCCCATGCCCACGAGGCATTCGTCGCCGACTTTGCACGCGTGAACCACCGCGCTATGGCCGACGGTCACCCAGTTGCCGAGCACGCAGGCGAAATCGTCCGCGAGATGCAGCACGGCATTGTCCTGGATGTTCGAGTGGTGGCCGACGACGATGCGATTGATGTCGCCGCGCAGCACCGCGCCATACCAGACGCTGCTGTGCGCGCCGAGCGTGACGTCGCCGATGACGGTGGCGGTCTTGGCGATGAAAACATTTTTGCCGAGCTTGGGCGGCTGGCGGAGAAATTGGTCGAGTTGCTTGGCGAGTTTATTCATGGCATCGGTTTCCGGGCATCATCGCAATCGTAATCCTGATCTTAATCGGTTTCGTCGGCGAGGTTCAGCTTACGATTAAGCTTACGATTATGACAGGCCGATTTTCAAATTGGTGGAAAGCGTCTGGCCTGCTAAAGTCAAAGTGCTGATGGCGAAAGAACCTTCCAAACGTCCCGCGCCGCGCCGGAAACTCCCGCGCTCGTTCAAGGAATTGACGCCGGCCAAGCACTTCAACCCGCGCACGTTTTTCAAGGAACTGGTGCTGAAAGGCTGGTTCACGCCGCGCCACGGCCAGCCGCGCCACCCGGTGTTTCCCAAATTAAAATACGGCGAAGTGGCCATCACCTGGATCGGCCACGCGTCGTTTCTCATTCAGTTCACGGACTTGAACGTGCTGATTGACCCGAATTTTGCGAACTGGTTGTTTCTCCTGAAACGGCTCAAGCGCGTCGGGTTGAAACTGAAAGATCTGCCGCCGATTGATTTGGTGCTGCTGACGCACGCGCACTTCGATCATTTTCACAAGCCGACGCTGCGCAAATTGCCGAACCCGAAAATCGGCATCATGCCGCGCGGCGTCGGCGACCTCGCGCGCAACCTGGGTTTCTCGCGCATCATCGAGCTGGAATGGTGGGAGAGCTTTTCGCAGGGCGACTGGAAGGTGACGTTCACGCCGAGCAAACATTGGGGCGCGCGGACGCTGCACGACAGCCATCGCGGCTACGGCGGATTTATTTTGGAGCATCAGGGCCGGAAAATTTATCACGCCGGCGACAGCGCGTATTTTCACGGCTTCAAGGAAATCGGCCGGAAGTTCGCGCCGGAGATCGCGCTGCTGCCGATCGGCGCGTATCATCCGGCGACGTTTCGGAAAGTTCACATGGGGCCGGACCAGGCGGTGCAGGCGTTCAAGGATTTGCGCGCAAAAGTTTTTGTGCCGATGCACTTCGGCACTTTCAAGCTGTCGTTCGAGGAACTGGACGAGCCGCCGCGCTGGCTGTGGGAAATTGCGAAGGCGGAAAAGCTGACGAGCCAGATAAAAATCCTCGACGAGGGCGTGCCAAAGGTGTTCTGAATTTCAATCATCCTCATCGTCATAAATCACCAATTGACAATGAGGCTGACGATGAGGACGAGAATGAATCGGAAGAAATTCCATTGACACTCCGTAGGAAATCCGTTTTCTCTCGCAACCAAATGACGGACGAAAAGAACCAATACAATTTTTCATTTCTCGAACCGCTGCGCCGCTATGTGCCGCTGGCGGTCTGGGTGATCATCGTCCTGACGCTGCTGCTGATTCCGCTGAAGATCATCGGCTACGGCTACATCCCCGGCGATGACGCGTTGCGGGCGGCCGGCAAGGCCGTGAGCGGCAAAACCTGGCAGCAGGTGCTGATCCTGAACGACGTTTATAAAATTGACCACGAATACGGCTGGAGCCTGCTGCTGGGAAAAATCCACACCGCGTTCAACGCCGACGCCGAAACGATCGTGATCTTTTCCGTGGTGTCGCTGTTCGTGCTGGCGGGGCTGGTGACGCTGCCGTGGTTGCGGTATCCGGAAACGTGGCTGATGACGCTGGTGATCGGCATGATTACCGCGATGGTGCCGGCCCGCCTGTTGCTGGGCCGTCCTTACATCATCACGATTGCCGCGCTGCTGTCGCTGCTGCTGCTCTGGCGCCGCTACGGTTCCGCGCCGCCGAAAGGCTGGATGATTGCGCTGATGACCGGGCTGATCACGGCCAGCGTTTATTTTCACGGCACCTGGTATTTGTGGGTGCTGCCGGTGGCGGCGTTTTTTCTGGCCGCCCAGTTTCGCTGGGGCCTGACCTTGGCGGGCTGCTGGGTGGCGGGCGTTTTTCTCGGCAGCCTGCTGACGGGACATCTGATTGACTATCCGTTGCAGGCGGTGAAAGTCGCGCTGCTGGCCACCGGCATGCATTTGACCCAGCGCACGCTGGCCTCGGAATTGCAGCCCGACGGCGGCGACCTGAACACGCTTTATTTTCTCGGCGGCCTGCTGCTGCTGCGCCGGCTCGCCGCACTGAACGCCACGCCGTTCTTGCGCGACCCGGTTTTCTGGCTGGTCTGCCTGGGCTGGACGCTCGGTTTCAAGGTCGGCCGTTTCTGGGGCGACTGGGGCTGGCCGGCGTTGATGGTGCTGCTGGCCTGCGACCTGCAATTGCTGCTGGCGTCGCGGCTGGCGCTGGATTCATTCCGGCGGCTGGGACTCGCGTGCGGCGTGGCGTTGATCACTTTTCTGTCCATCACCGGCGATACCGGCAGCCGGTGGACTTACAATCTGACCGAGCAATATCTCACCGCCGACAATCCCGACCTGGACGGCTGGCTGCCGGATAAAGGCGGCATTCTTTATTCCATAGACATGACGGTTTTCTACCAGACCTTCTACAAAAATCCCCTGGGCGACTGGCGATACATTCTGGGTTTTGAAGCCACGCTGATGCCGCGCGAAGATTTTGAAGTTTATCATCGCGTCCTTTGGAATTTCGGCGACAGCAAAGCCTACGCGCCGTGGCTCAAGAAAATGACGCCGGCCGACCGCCTGGTCATTCGCGGCGGACGCAGCAGCCCACCGAATCTCCCGCAACTGGAATGGAACTACGGCGTCAGCGGCATCTGGATCGGTCGGCTGCCCAACCACCCGTCGGGCGGCGCACCCGCGACGCTGCACGCCACGGAGACGATGGATTCGCTGACGAACTCGCCCAGTTCAACGAAGTGACAGCGCGTCGCACTGGCGGGCGAGCGCAAAATCTTTTTCCGTCAGCCCGCCGGCGTCGTGCGTGGTGAGCGCCAGCGTGACTTTGTTCCAGCGCACATCAATGTCCGGGTGATGCTGCGCCTGTTCGGCCAGAGTGGCGACGGCATTGACGAAATCCATCGCGGCGGGAAAATCCTTGAACTCGAACGTGCGCGCGATGATTTCGCCGGCGCGTTGCCATTGCGGCAAGGCTGAAAGCGCGGGAACGATTTTGGCCTCGTCCAATTTCACCATGCCGGCGGCAAAACTGTTCATCGAGTCCAAACTGATTTTGGCAGCCTCGCGCATGAGACTGATGCTGGTCACCAGCGACCACAGCCAGCCCGCCGCGCACAAAGTCACGCCCGTCCAGGCCATCCGGCTCAAGCTGGGGCTCGGCGGCGGCGCATCGCCATACATCAGGTTGTAATAGGCCGCGAGGTATTTGATGGCCCACACGCAATAAATCACGAAGCCGGCGAGAAAGATCAGCAGTTGCCCGGTGCCCGCCAGCCACCGGCCGGCCATGAGCGAACCGAGGCCCGGCGTGGCGAGCTGGTTCATCAGCGCGGCGTTGCGCGCTTTGGTGCGGCTAATTCTTTTCGGCGCCGAAAATGGTTTCATACGCAATCATCATCGCCGCGAGGCCGATGGGCGCGGTGAACAGCACGCCGATGCAGCAGCCCAACAGGCCCGCGAAACTCACGAGGCCCACCAAAATTGTCAGACCGAAAACCTGCCACCAGTGTCTGTTGACCATTTTCCAGCTCGTCTTCATCGCCGTGCCAAAATCCATTTGCTTGTCAATGATGAGCGGCAGGGTGAATTGCCAACTCACCGTGAGGAAAGTCACCGGAATCAGGCAGACGAACAGCAGCGGCAGGGCGCTGGTGAACGCCGAGAGGAGCTGCGGCAGCAAATGTTGCATGCCGGCGGGATCGCTTTGCATATGCTGCATTTGTTCCAGCAACGGTCCGGCTTTCGTTTGCCAGACGAAATTGAACGGCAACATGCACGCATTGACCACCAACGACACCACCAGCGCGCCGAGAAAAAGCTGGCCAAACGCGTTTTGAAATCCCGCAAATACTTCGCCCACGCTGGTCGTCTGCCGGCGGATGGTTTTAAGATAAACCAGAAAAAGTCCGCCCATCAGCGGTCCCATCACCAGCGAAATCACCGCCGTGAACAAATAGTTGTAGCCCAGCCGGAACGCAATGGGCGCGGTCAACAGACCCTTGCCAAAAGCCATCGTGACCAGATTCAACGCGCCGGCGCAGGCCATCTCCACCAAAAGCATCAGCAAGAAACTGACGACGAGGGTGCCGAGATTTCCTTTAAACAATTCCCAGCCGCGCGAAATACAGCCGCCGAGATCCAGCTCATAGTCGCGTTCCAGAAAATCGGTGGCCGGCGGGAGGGGCGCAATCGTTGCGGGTGCGGCCGACGGCGCGAGCGCGGCGGCAAATTCTGGAAACTGCGCCAGCGCCCGGAATTCTGCGTCGTTCTCCGCCTTCGCGCGCGATTCCGCGTTGAGCCGGCTTTCGGCAATCCACAGCCGCACGTCGGCGTCCGTGACCGGGCCATATTCTTTGCCGTCGCCGCCAATGATGAAATAATTTGCCATAAATCTTCCTGTCTCCGCCGTTTCTAATGGATTGTTCCGGCCGGGGCAAGCGATTTGCGGTTAAGAAAAATTCGTTTCCGCCGATGAAGGACTGTGATCCGCGTCAAATCGGAAGCGTTACAGCCCGGCATGGTCGTCGCCCGCGATGTGAAAAACATCGACGGGATGCTGCTCGCGCCGGCCGGCTGCGAATTGAGCGAGCGGCAAATAAACATTCTCCAAGCTTGGGGCGTGACGGAACTCGAAGTGGATGCCGGCGAGGAAATGGCCAAGGCGCACGACCCGCTGGCGCAGTTGCCGCCGGAAATGCTGGCGAAGCTCACGGCGGATTTGCGCGCCCGCTTCTGGAAGCCGGACGATTTTGGCCCGGTGCCGGCGGAAATTTTCAAACTCATGCTCCTGCGCCAGGCGCAGCGCCATCTCCATCCGCCAGCGTGACGAATCCCCCGACCATCAAAGCCATGGTGCAGGCCGTGCCGCGCAGCCTCGGTTCCTACGGACCCGTGTTGCAGGAAATTGAAGAGGCCCTGCAGTCGCCGCAGTGCAATTTGAGCACCATCGGCGACGCCATCCAAAAAGATCCCGACCTCACCGCGCGCCTGCTGCGGCTCGCGAACAGCCCGTTCTTCGGCTTCGCGAATCGCTTGAGCACCGTGGCCGAAGCGGTGAGCCTGCTCGGCATCCAGCAGATTCAGGACATGATCGTCGCGTCCAGCGTGCTGGAACAATTCAAAGGCGTGCCGGACAATTTGGTCAACAAAGATTCCTTCTGGCGGCACAGCCTCGCCGTCGGCATCACCGCGCGCCTGCTCGCGATGGAACGCCGCCTGCCCAAGCCGGACAAGTTTTTCGTCGCCGGCCTGCTGCACGATGTCGGCCGGTTGGTGCTGCTCGCGCAGGCGACGGAATGGGCGCAGAAAGTTTTTGAATGTTATCAGTCCGAGAAAATTCTGCTGCGCGACGCGGAGAAAAAAATTCTCGGCTACGACCACCAGCAGATCGCCGCTGAGCTGCTGCAAAGCTGGAGCTATCCGCCGGTGCTCGTGCAGGCCGTGGCCTTTCATCACACACCAAATCAAAGCGTTTCCAAGCTCGACGCCGCCGTCGTCCACATCGCCGATCATCTGGTGAATGCGCTCGGCATCGGCAGTTCCGGCGAGCAGTTCGTGCCGCCGCTTGACGACAAAGCCTGGGCGCTGCTGGGGCTTGACACGGAAACCTTGGCGAAAATCGTTGAAGCGGTGGATGCGCAAATCCTCGCGGTCGAAGAGGCGTTTTTGAAAAAGTGAAAGCCGGGGCGCGTGATGAGTGAAACTTTCGATTCCGTCTATCCCGATTTTCTCCGCTCCGGCCTGGAGAAATTGAGCCAGCTCGGCGCGCAGCGCGAACTGCCGGCGCTCTTCGCCGCGCTCGAGCATTTCCGCCGCGACCTCCACGAGCAGGCCAGCGTGAAAGGCATTCTCCACGTCAGCCAGGGCTACATCGGCGGTTTGAACCTGTTTTCCAAAACCGGTTTTTTGACCGTCAACACGAAGGATTTTAATTTTGAGCTTTCACTCACCGGCAACGAGGCCGACGGCGTGATTCTGCAAAACATCGTGGACGGCCAGATCAAGGCCGGGCGGTTCGGCTACGCGTTGCGGCAGGGCACGCCGGTTTTTTTCCTGCTCGGCAACGAATCCGATCCCGAACGCGGCGTGCTGCATTCGCTCGCCATTTCCAGCCAGGTCATGGGCATGTTTTGCGGCCTGTTGCGCCGCGAAATTGCGCCCGCGCAGGAAGTCGCCTTCAGCCTGCTCTCGACGCTGCTCGGCGTGAGCGCCGATGCGCTCGCCACCTTGCGCCGCACCCGCCAGCTCACCAACCAGATCGAGACGTTGCAAAGTTTGCTGCCGGTCTGCGCTTGGTGCAAAAAAGTCCGCAACGACTCCGGCTACTGGTATCAGATCGAAAAATACATCACCGCGAATTCTAAGACCAAAATCACTCACGGCATCTGCCCGGAATGCGAGACGAAATTTCTCCAGTCCGGCGCGTGAGTTGTGGCTGCGTTCCATGAGCGTCGTTCCAGCATCCGCAGGTCAGGAGGCCAAAGCTTTGCATACTATTGCAAGCACGACTTGCTACTATGAGATTGCGGCCGCAGCCGTCGGGGTGGACAGCCCATTGTCGGCACCTGTCGTCGGGCAACCCAACGAGATCGTTCTGACCAACGGTTGGGACGGCAATCAACTGCAATTGAGCTGGCCGGGTGGCGGCACGTTTCTGGCAGCGACCAACGTGACCAGACCTTGGACCACAAATGCTCGGGCCGTGTCGCCGTTCAGCGTAGCGCCAATCAAACGCAGAAATTTTACCGGGTGATTGTTCAATAAACTTGGCCGAGCTGTAAATTTGCATAACATCTCGCATCGCTCACAAATATGAACACCATACTCAAACGAACAGGAATGAATTTCGCTGGCTTGGTTGCCTGCGGTTTCAGTCTGGCAATGTGCAATACCTCACTGGCCCAGGCGGCCTTGCCGCCGGAAATTGAGGATCCGCAGTGCCTCGGCATCAACAAGCAGCCGTTTCATGCGACGCTGATGCCGTATGCCAATTTGAAGGAAGCGCTCATCGCGAAACGCGCAGATTCTTCCTTTTCGCGCAGCTTAAACGGAATGTGGAAATTCAACTGGGTCACCGAGCCTTCGTTGCGGCCGGTGGATTTTTACAAAACGGATTATGACGCGAGCGGCTGGAAGGAAATTCCCGTGCCGTCCTGCTGGCAAATTGAGGGCTACGGCACGCCGTATTATCGCAACAACGGTTACACCTTTCAAAAAAACTGGCCGCATGTCTTGACCGAGCCGCCGAAAAATTTCACGGCTTACGTTGAGCGTGATCCGGTCGGAAGCTATCGCCGTGAGTTTGAAGTTCCCAAGAATTGGGATGGTCGCCGGATTTTTCTGACTTTTGACGGCGTGGACTCCGCATTTTTTCTTTGGATCAACGGCGAGAAAGTCGGGTTCAGCGTGAACAGCCGCAATGCCGCCGAGTTTGACATCACCAAATTTTTGAAAGCCGGCAAGAATTTGCTGGCGGCGGAAGTTTATACATATTCCGCCGGCACTTACATCGAGGATCAGGATATGTGGCGCATGAGCGGCATCTTCCGCAACGTCACGTTGTGGAGCGCGCCGGAGGTTCACATCCGCGATTTTTTTGTGAAGACCGATCTCGATGCGACATACCAGGACGCCACATTGTCCGCGAGCGCCAAGATTCATAACTTCTCAGCTCAACCGGCGGACGCGCGTGAATTACAAGTGGAAGTTTTCGACGCCAAAGGTCACTCAATCGCCAAGGCCAGCGCGGCGGTTCCTGCATTGGCTGCCGGCGAAGAACAACCGGTTGAAGTCAGTATTCCGGTGGCCAATCCGGCCAAATGGACGGCGGAGACGCCGAATCTTTACACCACGGTGCTGTCGCTTTCCGGCAGCAAGACCGGCGAAATTATTTCCGCCAAAACCGGTTTCCGAAAAATTGAAATCAAGGATCGGGTCTTCATGGTCAACGGCGTGCCGGTGAAACTCAAGGGCGTCAATCGCCACGAGAACTGGCCCGACACCGGGCATTATGTTCCCGAAGAAAAAATGATTCGCGATCTCGAAGTGCTCAAGCAAGGCAACGTGAATCACGTCCGCACCTGCCATTACTCTGATGATCCGCGCTGGTATGAGTTGTGCGACGAATACGGCATTTATCTCAACGCCGAGGCCAATTGCGAATGTCACGGCTATATGTTCGTGCTGGATCGCGAACCGAAATATGAAAAGGCCATCGTGGACCGCAGCGTCGCGAATGTGGAAAATTTCAAGAACCACCCCGCCATCGTGATGTGGTCGCTCGGCAATGAGTGCGGCGGCGGCAGCAATTTTGTTTCCGCGTTGAAAGCCGTGAAGTCGCTCGACACGAGCCGCCCGGTGCATTACGAACCGTTTGGCATTGGCGAAAATAATCCGGCGGACGTGGACAGCCGCATGTATACGGGCGCCGCCGAAGTGGCGAAAATTGCGACCGACAGCAAATACACCAAGCCGTTTTACATGTGCGAATATGCGCACGCGATGTTCAATTCGATGGGTTCGCTCGGCGATTACAATGATGTCTTCGACAAATATCCGTCGCTGATGGGCGGCGCGATTTGGGAATGGGAAGATCAAGGCATCTGGAACCGCCGCGATCCGAAACGCCAGTTCCTCGCGTTCGGCGGCGGCTTCGGCGATTTTCCGAACGACCATTATTTCATCCACAAAGGCGTCGTGTTTTCGGACCGCTCGCCCAAGCCGCACTATCCGGAAATGAAACATGTGTATCAGTGGATCAGCATCACGGCGGATGATCTGGCCGCCGGCACGGTGAAGATTCGGAACCGATACGCGTTCATCAATCTCAACAAGTTCAAAGGCCGTTGGACCTTGTCTGAAGATGGAACCGTGATAGACCAAGGAGCCTTGAACACTTTGGAGCTCGCGCCCGGTGCGGAAAAATCCATCGCCATGGGCTTAAAGAAATTCACGCCGAAACCCGGCGCGGAATATGATCTGCGGATTTCATTCATGCTGGCCCAGGATGAATTGTGGGCCAAAGCTGGTTATGAAATTGCGGCGGAACAACTCAAGCTGCCAGTCCAAATTCCAGCGGCGGTTAAAAATGCGCCGGAGCTGCCGCCGGTTCGCCTGGAGCAAGTTGACAATACAATCACCATTGCCGGCCAAGGCTTTTCTGTCGTATTCGACAAAACGACCGGAACCATTTTGCAACTGGTTCGCGACGGAAAAAATCTGCTCATCGCCAACGGCGGGCCGCGCTTGAACCTCTGGCGCGCGCCGCATCAGCAAGACGACATGTGGGCCTACAAAGACTGGCATGGTTCTGGTCTCGACAATTTGCAGTGGTCGGTTACGCATCTCGAAGTCGCGCAAATTTCCGAGGGCGTCGTGCGAATTGAAGCCACGCTGAAAGGCACGGGCAAAAATAGTTTCAGCGTCATTCATTCCGCCAACTATACAATCTATGGCGACGGCTCAATCGCCGTGGACAACGCGGTGCTGCCGCAAGGCCGGAAAATTCCACTCGCGCGGATGGGCGTCCGCCTGCAATTGGACAAAGCGTTTGACCAGTTCACTTACCTTGGTCGCGGCCCGATGGAAAATTATTCCGACCGCAAGCGCGGTTCTGATTTCGGACTTTACTCCAGCACGGTCCGCGAACAACTGACGCCTTACGCCAAGCCGATGGAATGCGGCAATCACGAAAATGTCCGGTGGGCCGCCTTGACCGGCAAGAACCTGCCGACCCTGCTGGTGCAAGCTGACGAGAGCGACCTGCAAGTTTCCGCATTGCCTTACACGGACGAAGTCATGACGCCGATTGAATATTCCGTTGACCTGCCCGAAAGCACCGGCACGGTGGTGAACGTGGCGACGCACACCTTGGGCGTCGGCTCGAATGGCTGCGGCCCGCGGCCGCTTGAGCCGTATATGCTGTGGTCCACGCCGGAAAGTTTTTCGTATCTCATACGCTTGCTGCCAGCGGCGCAAAATGACTTGCCCGCCACCGGCCGGTTGGCCGCACCGAAAGATCGCGTGAAGCCAGCCATGCCCGCGCGCGAAGTGACAAAGACCATCCCTGGAAAAGTGATTGCCGCCAGCAGTTTTGAAAGCGGCGAAGGCGATCCAGAACATGCGGTGGACGGCAATCCCGACACTTTCTGGCACAGCCGCTGGAGCAGCAATGAGGCGCAGCCGCCGCATTTTCTGGTGATTGATTATGACCATCCGCTGGACATCGCCGGCTTGACTTACACGGCGCGCACGGACATGGACAATGGACATGTGCGAGACTACGAATTATATGCGAGCCTGGACGGCAACGACTGGGGCCAGCCCGTGGCGCGCGGACATTTTCACCAGGATAATTCTGAAGAAACGATTCAACTCGCGACGCCGGTGCGGGCGAGATTTCTGAAATTTGTGATGTTGAGCGAACAGCACGGCCGGCCCTTTGCCTCCGTGGCTGAACTGAATGTGGAAGTTGCCAAACCCAAATGAAAAATCTTTTTACTCAGCTTGTGCCGTTTCTGGAATTCATCATTACGAGATGGAATTTGTCGCGGTATGGCCATGCAATATTGATTGCGGTGGTCTGTTTTGCGATGGATGGTTCGGCCCTGACCGCGCAGGCATTTACATCGGCAGACGCGGACACGATCTTCGAGGCCCACACCAAGGCATTTTACCGCAGTGCAAATGGCGGCGCTTATTATCAGAAACACACCGAGGGAAGCAGGCCGGCTGATTTTTGGACGGAAGCCGAGCAGTTGGAAATGGTTCTGGACCACTACGAACGGAGCACCAATGCGCAGGCGCTCGTGATGTTCACGAATCTGTTTCGCGGGTTCCTGGCCGAGCACGGCCGGAGTTGGGCCACTAATGTTTATAACGATGACATCATGTGGATGGTCATTGCCTGCACGCGGGCGCATCTGCTCACCGACAATCCCGAGTTTCGCGACGTGGCGCGCATGAACTTCGATCTCTGCTATGCGCGGGCGGCGTCAACCAATCTGGGCGGCGGACTGTGGTGGAAAGAAGGTGTGCGATCCAAAAATGCCTGTGTCAACGGCCCGGGAGCAATCGCGGCTTATCTGCTAGGCCGGGCTACGGGAGACCAAAAATATTTTACGATGGCTACCAATATTTTCCTTTGGGAACGTGCGACGTTGTTTGATTCCAGGACGGGCCGGGTGTTTGACAACATCCAGGAGAGCGGGCGCATGGGTCACTTTGCGCTGACCTATAACCAGGGCACTTTCGTGGGGGCGGCAAATTTTCTTGGCTATACGAACGAGGCGCGGCTGGCTGCCACTTTCACCATGAATGAAATGTGTCGCGGCGGCTATTTGCCGGCGGCCGGCGAGGAAGGTGACGGCGGTGGTTTCAACGGCATTGGTGTGCGGTGGATTGCGCGCTATATGAAGGATCGCGGAGAACAGGCCACTTTCGAGCCGTGGTTGCAAAAGAATGCCGAAGCCGCCTGGCAGGCGCGCCGCGCATCGGATAATTTATCCTGGTGTCGCTGGCCAGAACCGACGCCGGAGGGACGGAGATATTCCTGGGGTGCCAGCAGTGCGGTGGTAATCATGCAAGTAGTTCCGCCAACGGAAACAGACAAAGCGAAAACTTTAAAGTAAAATCCACATTTTCGTTTCGCCAATCTGTTCCAATGTCATTGTTAATGGCAATAGTTCGCCGTCCATTTCGCGCTGCGCAACATTTTTGTCGCCGAGGCTGCCAACGGAGTTTTTTATTTGGCGCTTTGTATCCGTGTTTATGTGTGGCTAAAATTTCCCCATGAAAACCGAATCCCTTCGCATCGGCATGAAAGTGCGGCATCCGCAATACGGCTCCGGCCTGGTCAAATCCATTTCCGAGGCGGCGGCGGAAATCCAGTTCGACGACGGCACCCGGCGCGCGGTCGCGCCCGAACCGAGCGGCTTGGAACCGATGGAGCCGCACGCCGCCGTTAGCGGACTGGACGTGCCGCTGAAACAATTCATCGAGGAGACATTGGCGGCGGCAGTAGCCAGGCTTGGTTTGGAAAAACCGGATGCGGTCGTGTCCCAGCTTGGCTTGCGCTGGCACGACGGCAAACTGGTGATGCACCCGGCGGATGCGACGTTGCAGACGAAGGAGTTGCCGCTGGAAGTTTTTTTCCACAAGGTGGTGATGGTCCGAAATAATCTCCGCGTGCTGGAGCAGAAGATCAATGCGCACGAAAAATTGTCGGACGGCGAAAAGGTGGAAATGCAGCAATACATCACGCGGTGCTATGGCTCGCTGACCACGTTCAACGTGCTGTTCAAGGAGAAGGAAGATCAGTTTTAGTCCGGCTGGCTGCCCGCAAAAACAACCGCGCCGCCGCCACCGCATAACGGTGTTGACAGGAGTTTTCAGATTTGTTTAAGTTGCCTTATGCAAATCGAAAGCTTAAAGGTATTTTGCGATCTGGCCGAATCGGAAAGCTTCACGAAGGCCGCACAAATCAACGGCGTCACCCAGTCCGCCGTCAGCCAGCAAATCAGCGCGCTGGAACGTCTCTTCAAATCACAACTCATCGAGCGCAGCAAAAAACAATTCCGGATGACGCGCGAAGGCCAGGTGCTCTACGAATACAGCAAGCAAATCATCCAGACTTTTAACGCGCTGGACAGCCAGCTTAAGGAATTGAAGGACATCATTTCCGGCACCATCCGCGTCGCGACGATTTATTCCATCGGCCTGCACGATTTGCCGCCGTATATCAAAAAGTTCATGGCGAGCTATCCGACGGTGCATATCCACGTCGAATACCGCCGCGCGAGCCAAGTTTATGAGGATGTGTTGAGCAACGTCGTGGACCTCGGCCTCATCGCGTATCCGATCCGCGACGCCAAGCTGGAAACCGTGCCGCTGCGCAAAGAGCCGCTGGTGCTGATCTGCCATCCGCAGCATCCGTTCGCCGCGCAAAAATCCATCAAGCTCAAGGCGCTCGACGGCCAGAAAATCATCAGCTTCGAGCCGGACACGCCGACGCGCAAGGCGCTGGACCGGATTTTGCGGGAACACGGCGTGGAGGTGAACCACGTGATGGAATTCGACAATGTGGAGACGGTGAAACGCGCGGTGGAAATTGACGCCGGCATCTCGATTGTGCCCGAAGGCACGATCATCACGGAAATTGAAAAGCAGACGCTGGCTGCGGTGACCATTGATGACGGCCAGTTTTTCCGGCCGCTCGCCGCCATTTACAAAAAGAGCCGGGTGCTGTCGCCGGCCATGAAACAATTCCTGACCATTCTCAAAGGCACCGTTTGAGCGGCGGCGACGGGCTTGCGTTCCACGGAAAATTCCTGCGGCCCAAAATCAGGGCTGCACAAATTTTCCGATTTCTGCCTGCAACTTCTGCAAATCCGGCTGGTTGATATACATCATGTGGCCGGCGTCAAATTCCGCAAACGTCACATTTTTCCGATAGGCTTCCGCCAGCGGCATGTGCGACAAACTGTGGCGGATGGTGTCAATCGGGCAGACCAGATCGCAGCGCCCGCCGCACACGAGAATTTTCAAATACGGATTCTGGTTCATCACCGAGGCCAGCCGGTCGCTGGCGTTTGGAAAACTGTTGCGGGCGCCGTAATTCCACGGCTGCACGCCCGCCAGCAGTTCATACGGCAGATCGTCCTCGAATTTCAATTCGCTGCGCACATACGAATTCATCGCGGCGGAAAACGCGCCCATCACGGCGGTGGACGACGGGTCGAAATACGGGCCGTTCGCGGCGGCATCGCCGTCACGCCCCGTCAAGCGCGCGTCGTAGGCGCCGAGAATCAAGCCTTCGTCGTGCAGCAGTTGTTTGCGGAACACGCCGGGATCAATGCGCCATTGATTGTCCGCGATCACCGCTGACGGCAGGCCGGTCAGCCGCACCAGTTCCGCCATGATTTTTTTTTGCTCCGCCGCCGGCAGACTCGCGCCGGCCAGCAGCGCCGCCGCATAATCGCCGTTGGCAAACGTGCGCGACTCCGCCAGCGCCTTGTCCAAATCCGCCGACAAATCCGGCGGCAGTTTTTTGTGATAAAACGCCGCCGCCGTGTAGGCCGGCAAAATCAGCGGATACGGCAGGTCGTTGCCCGTGCCGCCGCTGATCGTGGCAAAATCCAGCACGCCGGAAACCAGCACCAGGCCGTTCAAATACAGGCCGTAGCGGCCGCGCAAATGATCCGCCAGCCCCGCCGCGCGGAACACGCCGTAGCTTTCGCCGCACAAAAATTTCGGCGAAAGCCAGCGCTCGTGCCGCGTGGTCCACAGCCGGATGAATTCGCCGACGGAATCCAGATCCGCCGAGTCGCCGAAAAATTGATCCGTTTTTTCGTCCTTCGCCACGCGGCTGAAACCCGTCGCCACCGGGTCAATGAACACGAGGTCGCTGGTGTTGAGGATGGAATATTCGTTGTCCACCAGTGCGAACGGCGGCGCGGGCTGCGAGCCGTCGGGATTCATTTTCGCGCGGCGCGGGCCGAGCGCGCCGAGGTGCAGCCACACCGAAGCCGAACCGGGTCCGCCGTTGAAACAAAACGTCACCGGCCGCTGTGCCATTTCCGCTTTCTGCTTGCCGCTTTCCGCTTTATCAATCCGCGTGTAAGCCACGTAAAAAACCGAGGCGCGCGAGGTGCCGTCAGCTTTGAGCACCGGCAACATGCCCGTTTCCGCCGTGTAGGTCACGCGTTCGCCCGCGATGGTCACGGCGTTGGTGATGCGCACCGGCGGGTGCGTGGCATCGGGAATGACCGCGACCTCGTTTTTGGCGGGCGCATTGGTGGCCGCCGGTTCGGCGGCGGCGAGCGAAATGGCGGCGGTGACGATGGACAGCAGGCAGAGAATTTTTTTCATGCGGTGCGGAGGCTACAGTTTGGTTTCAGTGGGACGGAGCATAATGATTTTGCGTTCCCGCGCCCAAGGAAAAATTCGGGCCTTGTGAATGGCGGTGAACGGTGTGAACAACTTTCTAATGAATTTCTTGCCCGCCGCCGGAAAATTTGAAAGCATCATGCACGGTTAAGTAAACAAGGAATGACCGTGCCAGCAAAACAACCTCGGGGTTGAATTGTGTTTTTGTCCGGCGGACGCCGGGTGATGAGCGGTCATCCCTCGGCGACGGACATTTTTGGCCGATAAACCGCCAAAAAATCTGAAGCCGGCGCGACCATTTGTCAGCAAACTGTTTCACAACTGTAACCGAAACAGATTTAAAATTTGGTAGAATAAACCCGGAATAAAAAACAGCCGGATTCCAAAAATAAAAAACAAAACGCCAATTATGAAAAAAATAACCGCCCTGATCCTCTTTTCCTGCCTGACGGCGCTGTCTTCGCGCGCCGACGTGATTTTTCAGGATTTGTTTCAATACACCAACGGCCCGATTATTGCCACGGGCACCAATGTGGTTGGCGGGGTCTTGGTATCCAACTGGATCCGATTTAGCGGCACCGCCCCAACAAGCGATATGATCGTCAACAATAACCGGCTGGAAGTGAGCACCACGACCGCCAATGGCGGGGTGACCGTCACCCGCCAAGACGACTGCGGCCGGATGTTTTCCATCACCAACAATAGTCCATACACCAATGTCCAGCAGGTGATTTATGTCAGCTTCATCATCAACTTCACCAACCTACCAACAGCGAACGGTGCCTATTTCGCGATGTTTAAGAACGGGGCCGCCACCTCCACTTTTTATGAAGGCAAGCTCTGGGCGCTAATTGGAAATCCCGCCCAAACCACCAATAATTTCGCCACGCTGCCGAACACGTTGCGGTTGGGCGTTTCCGCAAACAACAGCTTGCTTCCCAGCAAAGTGTTGCCGCTGGATTTGGCCTTGAATACGCCTTATCAAGTCGTTTTAGGTTGGGACCCGGTGACGCTGGACGCGCTCACGATCTGGATCAATCCGATTTCAGCCAGCGATCCTTCGGCCACCAGCAGCGATTCCTTTGTTCCCTCCGCTTCAAACCTTGCGGATAATTTCTCTTTCCGGCAGGCATCGGGCTTTGGCGGCTTTCTGACCGTTTCGAATCTGGTGGTGGCCACCACGTTTGCGGAAGCAGTCACCAATGTGCTGGCCACCAATGCGGTGGCACCCACGGTTATTTTTCAGCCCGTGGGAACGACCAATTTCGTTGGCGCGAGCGTGAACTTGACCGCCCTGGCCGCCGGTCAAGGCCAGGGAAGTTTGACTTACCAATGG
>CAJAQO010000107.1 GCA_903944085.1 uncultured Verrucomicrobia subdivision 3 bacterium | reverse complement strand
CTGCGTAGTGAATGTATTTCCGGGCCTTGTCATCGAGCTGGGCTTCGTATTGTTGCGCCAGCAGTTGCGTGTAGCTGGAAACCATCCGCAGCGGTTCCTGCAAATCGTGCGAGGCCACGTAGGCGAAATGCTCCAGCTCCTGGTTTGAGCGTTCCAGGTCGGCCACCGTGCGCTTGATTTTTTCTTCCGCCTGTTTGCGCTCGGTGACGTCGAGATTCGTGCCCACCACCCATTCGGTCTGACCCCGGTCATTGAGGCGCACCGTCTCCACGGCTTCGATGTTGCGGCATTCCCGGTCATCCCGCCGCAGGATGCGGAATTCGCGGGAATTGCGTCCGCCGCGCCGGGCCGTTTCCTGCAAAATCGCCTCTTGTTGCGCCAATTCCTCGGGCAGCACGGCTCCGCTCCAAACGGTATAGTCAACAAATCCGTCCGGCGTCGGCGTGACGCCGTAAATCCGAAACATTTGGGCATTCCAGCGGATTTTGTTGGTGAGGACGTTCCAGTCCCAAATGCCCACGCCCGTCGCCTCGGTGGCCAGGCCCATGCGCTCGTCGCTCGCGCGCTGCGCCGCCTCCGCCTGCTTCCACGCAGTGATGTCCAGCGCGGAGCCGAGCAGGCAGCTTTCGCCGCCGATGACCACCTGCACGCCCGACCACAAGATCTGGACGATCCGCCCGGACTTGGCGCGCAGGGCCATTTCAACATTCTGCACCGAGCCATTCTCCTGAAGCCGCGCGAAAAAAACCGCCCGCTGTTTCAGATCCTCCCAGATGTTTAATTCAACGACCGTGCGGCCGACCACTTCCTCGCGCGACCATTCATACAGTTTCAGCCAGGCGGCATTCACCGCCACATAGCGGCCTTCCTTCTGGGCGGTCAGCGATATGGCCACCGGACTGAAATCGAATATCTGGGAAAATTTCTCCTCGCTTTCGCGCAGCGCCGCCTCCGCCTGCTTTAACTCGGTGATGTCGCGCCCCACCACAACTGATCCAACGATCACGCCCGCCGGGTCACGAATGGGACTGAAGCTGTAACTGCCCACCCAGGTTTCGCCGGTGTCCTTGCGGCGCAGCGAGTATTCGGCATTCTGCACACATTCGCCCCGGAGCGCGCGGGGCACGGCCCACATTTCAACCGGTGCCAGTTTGCCGTTGGGCAGGAACACATCGAGAATATCCGGATACTCGGCGAAGGTCTTCAGGCACTCGGCCTTGTTTTTGAACCGGTGGAAGGTGGCGAAGGCATCATTGAAATCAATGAATTGACCGGCGGCATCGGAAATGAAAACGGCGTCCGTCATGCTGGCCAGCGCCGCCTGCAGCCTTTGCCGGCTGATCTGCCGCGCCGTTTCGGCGTTTTTCAAATCGGTGATGTCCACCGACACGCCCAACAAGCCCGGCTCGCCGTCATTCGCCCCGGCAAAGGGGATTTTGATGGTTTGGAAAATCCGGGCCTGCCCGGCGGCGTTGGTGAAATGTTCCTCGGCGATCAACTTCGGCTGGCCGCTGGCGATGACCTTCCGGTCGGCCTGCATGAACGCCTCCGCCTGGGCCCGGTCGGCCACGAAGTCGAAATCGCTCTTGCCCACCATCTGCTCCACGGTCATGCCGTTGGCGGCGGCGCACGCCCGGTTGACCAGCAGATGCCGACTGTGGCTGTCCTTGACGAAAATGAAATGCGGCACCACGTCAATGATGGAGCGCAACAGCCGCTCGCTTTCATGCAATGCCTGCTCCGCCTGCTTGCGCGCGGTGATGTCCACCGCAAAGACCAGCGCCCCATTCTGATTTTGATATTTGAAGGGAACACCCGAAGGGATGACATGCCTGGCCGAGCCATCCAAGGTGATGAAGACCGTGTCCCCTGAACTCGCCCGTTGTCGCTGTTCATTAATGGTGCGGATGCGCTCCAGCACTCCGGCTTGGTAATCTGGATGGATCCGACTTATAACCGGCTGGCCGAGCAATTCCGCCGGTTGCGAGGCGCCAAACAATCGCAGGGCGGCGGCGTTGGCATAGGCAAAGCAGCCGTTGGTCTGGATGAAAACGGCTTCGGGCGCCGTTTCCACCAGCGTGCGAAAACGCTCTTCGCTTTCCCGCAAAGCGGCTTCCGCCTGCTTGCGTTTGGTGATGTCGCGCACCACCTTGGACGCCCCCACCACCTCGCCACCGGCATTCTTGATCGGCGACACCGTGACGGAAACATCAATCAACCCGCCGGCTTTGTTCACCCGCACCGTCTCGAAATGTTGCACGCTTTCGCCGCGCTTGATCCGGTCCAGAATTATTTTCTCGTCGTCCAGACGGTCCGGCGGAATGATCCGGGTGATCGAGCCGCCAATCATTTCCCCCGCCGCATAGCCGAAAACTTTTTCCGCCCCCGCATTCCAACTGGTGACGATGCCTTCCAGGTTTTTGCCGATGATCGCGTCGTCCGAGGATTGCACAATGGCGGCGAGCTGCGCCGCCGCCGCTTCCGCCCGCTTGCGCACGGTAATATCCTCGACGACCGAGATGAAATATGCCGGCTGGCCGAACGCGTCGCGCACCAGCGAAACGGTGAGATTAGCCGCCACGATGCTCCGGTCTTTCCGGAGATAACGCTTTTCCAACGTGTAGGTTTGGAGTTCGCCGGCCAGGACTT
Source organism: uncultured Verrucomicrobia subdivision 3 bacterium (assembly GCA_903944085.1). Taxonomy (GTDB): domain Bacteria; phylum Verrucomicrobiota; class Verrucomicrobiia; order Limisphaerales; family UBA11358; genus UBA11358. The sequence goes on along the minus strand of CAJAQO010000107.1, from coordinate 3,616 downwards.
GACCCACCAAGGCCAGGTCGGTTTTCAAATCGTCGGGATGTGTGATGTCCTGGAAAGTTTTTGGCGCCAGTTCCTCGCGGGTATAGCCGACGATGTCGCACAGCCGCTGGTTGACGCGCAGCCAGCGCCCATCCAGCCCCACTTGCGCCATGCCCACCGCTGCCTGTTCAAAGATCGCGCCGAACTGATTTTCACTTTCGCGCCGCGCCGCTGCGACCGCCAGTTGCTTCGCCTGCCGCAGCCGCTCGTGGAGGTAGCTGAACAAAACGCCCATGAACACAAACATGCTGATGGAGAAAAAGGACATGGGCCGTTCGATGCCAAAGGAAAATTGCGGTGGGATGAAAAAATACCAGACCAACCCCACCGAAAGCACCGTGGCCAGCAGCCCACCACGCAGCCCGCCGACCCAGGAACTGAAAAACACGGCGGGGAAAAAAAGAAACCAAACGTAAGGCTGGATCGCGTCCCAGAAAACAAATTGCAGACCGAAGGCGGCCAGCGGAATCAGCCCCGATAAAACCAACCGATACCGATCGCCTGTCCGTTGGAAGTTGGCGGTCGTTGCCTTGCTGTTGCTTTCCGGCATAATTCAACCCAATTCTAGTTCTGACTTTCCGACAGAACTTTCAAATATCATCTCCGGCGGCGAGGTGAAAGTGAACACAAATCGTGCACCCTAATTAGCAAAATTGTTGGCTTTTTTTGCGCTGACTTGGTTGCTACAGCGGCCGCCGTGGCAAAGAGTTGACTGCCGGCACGACAGATAAAGCCCTCAAAAAATCGGGCGGATACAAGGGCGGAATAATATTCTGGCTCCGGCTGCGAATATGGATCGCGCCGAGGCGCTCAAGGCAGGTTCACCCGCGCAAATCGCGGCCAGTAGAGCCGCGCGTCGTTGAAAAGTTGGCCCAGCTCGAAGGAATTGGCCGCGTAGGTCACGATCAATTCATTGGTCCCCGCCGCCAGCATGGGATGGGCCTTGGCCGCGTAACAAAAAACCTGCTGGTTCCACTTCGCTTCGGGGCAGCGATAAACGATTGCGGCGGCGCTCCATGGTCCCCACGGTGCCACCGCCGTGCGCGCCAGGATTTTATCCGACAAGCCGTTTTCCGTGCAGATCAAAACATAGCGTTGCAACGCCGGGGACCAGGTAACGGAATACTCACTCGCCACATTGCGGCACAGGTCCGCCGCCGCCGCCGCATTCGTGCTCCAGCCGTCGCGCGTGCGAAATTGCCACGCCGAAAAATCACCCAGATTGGTTTCCGGCGCGCGGCCCAGAATCATGCTCCGGCCCGCGCCTTGGTGCTCGCGGGTGCCGAAAATATAAACGAAACCATTCGTCGCCAGCAAGGCGGAGCCAAAAAACCGGCTTTCGTTGGTGCCTGCCACCACGAACGGAATTTTTTTCTGCGTCACGCGCCATTGCGTCGGCGGTGCCAGCGGATTGGCAACCGCGCCCAGCCAGGTGCCGGTCAGGCGGAAACCAAAAACCGCCTTGCCGTCCGTGCGCTCGACCTGGGTGAGAAATAAATACAATTTCCCCTGCGCCAGCACGCCGTCGAACAGCCAGAACCAGCCTTTGCCGTCGGCGGGCGTGATCAAGGACGCCGGTTTTCCGGCCGCAGTTTGGCCGTAAAAAAATTCCACCCGCGCGCCGGCCGGATCGTTGCCGTGCTGCCACGCGGCGGAATTGTTGATCATTTTCGCGTTGACGCGCCGGCCGTCGCGCACCTCGCCCACCAACGTGTCGCTGAACAGCCAGAGCGTGAGGCCGTTGGTCAGCGCCACCGCAAAATCGCCGTCCGCGCCGAGCCAGCCGTTGGTGCGCTGGAAAAGTTGATCAAATTCCGGCGCGCTGGCGGCGGTCCAGTCCGCGCCGTTCGCGCCGGCGACGAACGAAACCGCCAGCAAAAGTCCGGCCGCCAGATGCCGCCAAGACTTTCCCAGCGCTTTTGATGGGGCGTTCCAATTCGGCATGGCCGGCAACGTCGTCAATGTCTGGTGACGCACCGCTGAAAAACTGACATAGGTGGCGCTGACCACTTCGGCGGCGAAAGATTTTCCGGCCTGACGGTTGGCGGCACAAGTGGCGAAGTGGCTGGATTGCACGCCGGAAATGTCGCAGTTCTCGTCCGCGCCGGCAAGCGGCGGATGCTGAGGAAACCGCAACCCAACGATGTGGAATTTTTCAGCTCCCTCAAACTGGAGGCATTTCGATTGAGAGCCGGTCTGAAAATTCACGCGGGATCGAATCATGCTCGTCGTCATCCTCCTCCTCAAAAAAATCTGCCAAAACGGAGGATGAGCCTGGAAAGCCCAATTCCGATTTTCAGACCGGCTATTAAAAATACTTTTCAACCGCGCCCAAAGGACTAATCTTGCAGGCAATGCACCCTCATCAAATCAACGCCTCCGGCAGCGCGCGGAGTGCCAACCGCAAATATCCACTCGCGCTTGGATCGCCGCAAACCCGTCGGGACTTTGCGAAATTGTCACTGACCGCGCTGGCTGGAGCCAGCCTATTGCCGGTGGTGAATCTGCTCCACGCGGCCGATGCTCCCGACCAGCCGCCGGGGCGACCCAACTCGAAAGTGGCTGGCGTCCAACTCGGCATCAACGTGCCCTACAGTTTTAGCGCCCCGCAGATGAGCGGCGATGACATCCTCAAAAACTGTGTGCAACTCGGTTTCAGCGCGGTCGAATTGCGGACCCAGCCGGTGGAGGCTTTTCTCGGCGTGCCGGCCGAACTCGTCGGCGCAAAAAGCACCGAGGCCGACGCCCGCAAACTGGGAGAATGGCGCAAGTCCGTCTCAATGGACCGGGTAAAAGATTTTCGGGCAAAGTATGAGGCGGCCGGCGTGCTGATCGAAATCGTCAAGGTGGATGGGATTTTCAAGATGACGGACGCGGAATTGGATTACGTCTTCACGCTCGCCAAAACGCTCGGTGGCCGGGCCATCTCGACCGAAATTTCCACCAAAGATGACGATCTCAAAAGGCTTGGCCAATTTGCCGACCAACATCAGTTCATGGTCGGCTACCACGGCCACACCGCCACGACGCCCGAACGTTGGGAGCAGGCGTTTGCCTTCGCCAAGCACAATGGCGCGAACGTGGATCTCGGTCATTTCGTCGCCGGCAACAACATTTCGCCGGTGCCATTCATCAAACTGCATCACGACCGCATTACCCATGTGCATCTGAAAGACCGGAAACTGCATGACGGACCGAACACGCCGTTCGGCGAGGGCGACACGCCGATTGCGGAAGTGTTGCGCTTGATCCGGGACAACCAATGGAACATCCAAGCCACCATTGAGTTTGAATACAAAATCCCGGCGGGTTCCGACCGCATGACCGAGATTGCCCGCGCCCTCAAGTTTTGCCGCGACGCGCTGGCCTGATTCCGCCGGTCGGTCGCGGCGTCAATTTGGTTCCCCGCTGTTTTCGGTGGAATGGAAGCTTCGGGTTTTGGGGGCGGCTTGGGCAGTCCCGGAGGGACGGCGGAAATTAGCCGGGGGCAAGACCGCTTGGGCGGTCGCCGCCCCCGGTATTTGCGGCCGTAAGCGTCGCGTCCTGAAAGGACGCCGGAAGCACCGTGAGCCGGGTT
>CAJAQO010000106.1 GCA_903944085.1 uncultured Verrucomicrobia subdivision 3 bacterium | reverse complement strand
CTGCTGCAAGCGGCGGAGGGAAAGGGAATACCCAAAGAAAGACTGGTCATGGGCAGCGGCTTGCAGTTGCCATTTCCGAATGAAAGCTTTGATGCAGTGTGCGAGTTCGGAGTGCTCCATCACATTGAAAATCCCGCCGCAGTCATCCGTGAAATGTTAAGAGTGGCCAGGACGGCCATATTTCTTTCCGATACCAACCGGTTTGGCCGCGGGCGGCTCTCTGCGAGGGTAGTAAAACTGACGCTTTGGAAGCTGGGGATATGGCGGCAGTCCTATTTTTTGGCAAAGGGATTTAAATCCTATGATTGTTCTGAATGTGACGGCATTGCATTCTCATACAGCGTATATGATTCATTTAACCAGATTGATGCCTGGGCTGATCGCGTTATTGCCATACCCACCAAAGTTGAAGGTCGCCGGTTCTATAGTTGGATGCATCCATTGATGACCTCCAGTCACGTATTGTTATGCGGCATAAAAGGGAATGTTAAGTTGGAGTCAAAAATAGTGTCCTGAAAATCACGAGGTTGAGTTTTTGAGCATTGAAACAGCGGCGAAGAAACCTGAACTGATGGTGGGATGCATTGTCGGGAGCAACAAATTTGGCACCGCAAAGCCATAGGAAGGGAATAAGAAAACTGCAAATCTGCCAATCAGTAGTTCCACGCGATCGCCACGAATGTTTAGCTGCAACGGTTAGAGCAGCAAGGCCATATTCACGGGTCATGAAAATTCTGAATTTAATCCAATGCGCCAATCTGGGCGGGATGGAGCAGGTTTCGCTACGGTTAATGCGCGGTTTGCAGGCGCGCGGACATGAACTGCGCTTACTTTGTTTGAATCCGATCGGCGGCTTGGGGCCATTACTGCAGGCTTCGGGCATTCCATTTGAGGGTCTGCCCTATGCGGGGCGGGGCGGTTGGCGCATACTGCCCAGCTTGCGCCGGAAATTCCATGAATACCCGGCGGATGCGATGATCATGACCGGGCATCATCTGCTAGCCATGCCAACCATGGGAAATTTTGCCAAAGGACACAGGATTTTAGCCATCCATTTTCATCATGCCGGGGAAAAACCGGAGTGGCAATGGCGGCTTATCTACCGGGTGGCTTGCTCCCGGTTTCAAGCCATCACCTTTCCCGCTGATTTCATCCGGCAGGAAGCCGAACGTATCTATCCGCCCGTAGCCGCGCTGGCCCACACCGTCCGCAACCCCCTCTTTATGCCGGCATTACCCACGGCGGAACAAAAAAAAGCCGCCCGTCGCACGCTGGGGTTGCCCATGGATGGCCCCATCATCGGCAATGCCGGTTGGCTGATTCCCCGCAAACGGTTCGATGTTTTTTTGCAGACGGCAGCCTTGATTTTGGCCCGCTGTCCCGAAGCGCACTTCGTCATCGCCGGAAATGGCGGGGAACGTGTCCGGCTGCAAGCACTGGCGGCAAGGCTGAATTTGACCGGTCGTCTGACTTGGACCGGTTGGGTGCAAAACATGGAAACCTTTTATCACAGTCTGGACGTGCTGCTTTTCAACTCAGATTGGGACGCGTTGCCGACCACGCCGCTGGAAGCCATGTCCCATGGCGTTCCCGTGGTGGCCTCGGTGTTGAATGGCGGCTTGAAGGAAATCATTTCTGCTCCAGACTGGGGCTTTTTACTGAACCGGCATGAACCGGAAACGCTGGCGGAGGCGGTGGTGCATCTGCTGCAAAATCCGGCTGCGGCAGCGCGGATCAGTAAGGCCGGCCGGGAACGCATCCGCCTCACCAGCGATCCTGAAACCATCGCCCTGGAACATGAGAAAATGTGGCAGCGGTGAAAAGTAAATATTTGGTCTTCGATGTTTAGTTTCTGCTTTCCAAATTTCTGATTTTGTTGCAATCAATGTTTGAAACGCTTTCCATACTTCCCATTTCCTTCTGGGTGGTCATTGCGCTGCTCATTGGCGGCGGCGTCTGGTCGTTCCGGCGGATGAATGATGGCACGGGACTGCCGTTGCTGGCGGTGCTGGGAACGGCCACCGCTTGGTATGTGGGCGATGCCTTCTACAATGATTATGCCAACAACCATGCCAAATTGTTTGAGGCCGGCACGCTGGCCGGGGCCTGGTGGCAGGTGGCGTGGTTTCTAGTAGTCTTGCTGGTGATGACACCACCTATTCATCATTGGGTCAACCGGCCCTACTTGCAACGCCGCAGCGGTGTCATGCAGATGTTCCAATACGGTGCAGACCAGCCGGTGATCCAGAGGCAGTTGAACGCGTTGTTTGCGGGTTGCACACTCGTCTCGATCGTCCTGTTTTTGATCGCCCTGGCGATTCTCAAGGGGGAAATAATCTACTATCTTTTTCCATTTCTAGGCCACAATGCCAGTCCCTGGTCGCACGGGCAGATCGGGGCCGGCTTTGATTGTTTCTCCATCCTGGCGGTCTATCTGAATTTGCTGGTCGCCACGATGTTCGGAGTGGTGGCGGCATTGGCGACAGATCGCCGCATCCGGCGTTTCGCGCTGATGTTATGCCTGTTTACCTGGCCCTATTTCATATTTGACCGCACCCGGAATTCGATGCTGGCGATGGTGATTCCGGCCATTTTGTGCTGGGTGTTTCTACGGCTGCGCGGCGGGATGTGGAAAAAACTTCTCGTGCTGCTGGCGTGCTTTCTGTTGGTGAATGTCTGGATGAAGTTTGTCATCGCCAACCGCTCCGAAATGAATATCACCGACGCTTTTAAGCAAAAGGGGTTGAACCTGTCCGACCAGAAAAAAGTTCACAACGAGGGCCTGAACATGTTTGAGGAATTGTGTTGGATCAGCAGCTTCATTGACAACGGCAAATTTCAGGCCAACTGGGGCGGACTCTATTTTGCGGAACTGGTTAATCCGATTCCGCGCGCCTTATGGCCCGGCAAACCATTGATCGGCTTGGATTACGCCATCGCCCGCGGACACCACGTAACCGGTCCCAGCGGAACAGTCGACACCACCATTGCCGTCGGGTTCATCGGGGGAGGCGTGGTGAACTTTGGGCGTTTTTTGGGACCGATGGCGGCGGCGCTGTTGATGAGTCTCTGGGTAGTCTGGCTGGCCCGGCTGGACTTGAATGTTCACGCGCTGGGCCGGCTGCCCCTGTTTAGCCTGGGCTTGATCCTGACTTTCAACTTGGGCCGCGATATCTCATTCCTTGTTCTCTACCCGTTTGTCTTTGGCGCGCTGGTCGTCTGGTGCATGGACCATTTCCAACCCCAAACTGCCAGGACAATCCCGGCACCAGTGGTGGCGCCCGCATCTGGGCACGCAACCACGCAGCCGCGCCCGGCCTTCGGCAAACGACTACCATTCGTCCGGCGCGCGACTTCGGGTGGCTTCGTGAAAAAGAGTCATCCGGGAATGCGCAACTTCATCTCGAAGGTAGTTTAACTAAGAGGTCGTAAAGCAAAACACCCGTCCCAAATAAATTTCACTTGTTCAGTTGGTGCTTCCAGCATTTATGCAAGTGATTTTGAACATGGATAATTCCTCAACCTTCCAAGCCGCCGCCCGGCTGCCGAAAGAAACCCGGGTGGCGGTTTTGTTTCAACGTTTGGGGCCTTATCATCATGCTCGCCTGAACGCGGCGGGCCGGTTGATGTCGGTTTGGGGAGTGGAAGCCTGTGTCACGGAAGACACTTACGCCTGGGACAAAGTGGAGGGGGCGAATGCCTTCACACGCGTCACGTTGACCGATCACTATTCCGGAGATCGGCGATGGGAGCGGGAGCTCCAGCAAAAAACCTGGCGAACTTTGGATGAAATAAAACCACAAGTCGTCTTGGTTAACGGCTGGTCCTCTCCCGAAGCCTTGAGCGCGCTTTGGTGGTGTGGAAAAACGGGCGTCCCCGCAGTGGTCATGTCTGAAACCACCGCTTGGGACATGGAACGCAAGTGGCACAAAGAACTCATAAAACGGCGTCTGCTTAAGTTGTGTTCGGCGAGTCTGGTCGGGGGCCGCGCCCACGCGGACTACCTGAACCAGCTCGGAATGGAGCGCACTAAAATCTTTTTTGGCTACGACGTCGTGGACAATGACTATTTTGCGGCCAGGGCCAAAGAAGTTAGAGATCACGAATCAGCCATCAGAAGTCAGCACGGTTTGCCGGAAAAATATTTTCTGGCCAGCGCCCGGTTTATTGAGAAAAAAAATCTGAAATGCTTGATCGAAGCCTACGCCCGCTATCGTGAACTCGCGGGGAAAGGAGAAAACGGCAGGCCGACGGCGGAACTTTGGGATTTGGTTTTGCTTGGAGATGGACCCATGAAATCCGACCTTCAGGATTTGATCGCTAACCGCAGTTTGCAACCCTCCGTGCATCTGCCCGGCTTCAAACAATATGCTGAACTCCCAACTTATTACGCTCTGGCCCGGACTTTCATCCATGCCAGCACCATCGAGCAGTGGGGCTTGGTCGTGAACGAAGCGCTGGCTTCTGGCTTGCCGGTGCTGGTATCCAACCGCTGCGGTTGCGCGGCAGATTTGGTTCAAGCAGGCCGCAACGGATACTGCTTTGACCCGTGCAACGTCGAGGCGCTGGCGCAGTTGATGTGGAAGCTTTCTGACCCGGCCTTTCCACTTTCTGAATTTGGATCAGCCAGCCGGCAAATTGCCGAACAATTTGACGCGTCCGAGTTTGCCAAAGGATTGTCGGGCGCGGTAACCTGGGCCTTGAGTAACCCGACAGCGAGTTTCAATCTGGCGGACAAACTCTGTCTTTCTTCACTCATGTATGTTTTTCGTGGTGCGCTGATGACTTAGAAACCAGGCCTTATTGAGACGCGTCACTTACCTCTGGAGCCCGATCCGAATTACGTTCAATGACACCTTCAAAATTTACAGACGGCGATAAAGAGGCCGTTCAGCAGTTTTTTGCAAACTGCTTTTCAAACTAGCTCTGCCAGCCGCGGCGGTCTGATCTGATTATGATGAACACGATTTCAACACTGCCTTGGATATCACGGAAAGCGGGCGGTCTTCAAGAAAGCGTAAAGCGGCTCCATCAAGCGCTGCATGAAATTCCGGGGGTGAATGTTTCCGTCATCGCCCTGTTGGACGAGTATTCCGCCGAGGATGTTCCAGGATGGTTGCCGTTACCGGTCAGCCTTTCCGAAGTTGTCGGTCCGCCCGAGTTTGGATTCTCACCCAGCTATTTTCCGAGATTATTGCAGGCCAACGCGGACATTTTACATACGAATGGCATCTGGCAATATCCCTCCATCGCCGTCAGCCGCTGGCACGAAAAAACGGGCCGGCCGTATGTCATTTCGCCACACGGGATGCTGGATCCATGGGCCGTTGGCAATTCTGCCTGGAGAAAGGAGACGGCTCTGGCATTTTATGAGCGACGGCATCTTGAGGGGGCAGCCTGCATCCGGGCATTGTGCGAGTCGGAAGCGCAAGCCATCCGTCAATTTGGATTACGCAATCCCATTTGCATTATTCCTAATGCGATCGACACGCCTGAACAGCAGAATGGGAATCTGAAAATTTCAGAGCCGCCGTGGCATGACGATCAAACAGCCGGCAAAAAAATTCTGCTTTACCTAGGCCGCCTTCATCCCAAAAAGGGGTTGCTCAATCTGATTCGAGGGTGGGCCGCCGTCCGCCCCAACGAATGGATTTTAGCTATTGCCGGCTGGGATCAAGCCGGGCATGAATCCGAATTGAAGCGGCTCTGCATGGACCTTAATCTTCCCTTCATAGATAGCCAGACTCAAAATGGCAAACCGCCACCGTCCGCTCCGGTTTGTTTTTTGGGTCCCCAGTTTGGGCGCAACAAAGCTGCGTGCTATGCCCATTGTGATGCATTCATCCTGCCTTCTTTTAGCGAAGGATTGCCCATGGTGATTTTGGAGGCGTGGGCTTACCGCAAGCCGGTGCTCATGACCCCGCAATGCAATTTACCGGAAGGATTCACCGCTGAGGCTGCGATCCGCATCGAGCCGAATGTCGACAGCATTGTCGCTGGCCTCCAATCTTTGTCCCGCGCCAGTAGCAAACAGCATCAAGACATAGGTGAAAGAGGATTCGCCTTGGTGATGGCACGGTTCAACTGGGCCAAGTGTGCGAATGATATGGCTCAAGTATATAGCTGGATTCTTGGCCTCGGTCCAAAACCGGCGGTGGTATTCTAGCCTCCACTGCTGCCGTGGGTTGGACTGCATGCTGGTTAATAAACTGCGGTATTTATATGCTTCGGTTCATTCGTATAACTCCGCGAGTTTCTGCGCCAGGCAGACCGGCCATTTGTCAACCCGGTTTTTCCAGCGGCAAGAACCGAAGTTCTTACTGGAGCGACGACCCAATTCCGGCGTGCTGGTCAAGCCGTGCGTCATTTCTTAACACAACCTAGGGGAGATTATTATGAAACTGGCCAAACCGGGCGAACTGTCTGCCGCAACCACCGTTGATTTACCGCCGGGATCAGGGGCTTTGGGCGAAAGACGTTCATGGCTAAACTGGGCGCTGCTGGTGCTGCCCTTGGCTTATCTCTGGTTCCACCTGATTGACAATCTTCGGCTGGAATGGACCAGCAACCCGCAATATAGCTATGGTCTGGTGGTGCCCGTGCTTATGGCGGGAATGCTGTTGCGCCGCTGGCATCTGGCGACCGCCTGCCGTCATGATTCGTTTGCGGAAAATCCGTGGCTCGCCGTGCAGTTCTGCGGTTTGCTGGTGTTTCTTTACCTGCCCATTCGCCTGATTGAAGGAGCCACGCCTGAATGGCGGCCGCTGCAATGGGCTTTTGCCCTGCAAACAGTTGGCCTAACCCTCTATGCCGTTTACCTCGCAGGCGGAAAAGAATGGTTGCGACTGGCTGCTTTTCCTTTGACCTTTATTTTGGTGGCTGTTCCCTGGCCAAGCGTTGTTGAACAGCCGATAATTCAAAACCTAAGCCGGCTGAATGCGGCGATGGTGGTGGAAGTGCTGGATGCCGTGAATGTGCCAGCGATCCAGCATGGCAATGTGATTGAAGTTGGCACCGGAGAAGTCGGCATCAACGACGCTTGCAGCGGCATTCGATCCTTTCAATCCAGCCTGATGATCTCCCTTTTCATCGGTGAATATTATTTGTTTGGCCGGCGGCAGCGGGTTTTGATGCTGTTCTTTGGCATGGCCCTGGCAATCATTTTAAATCTCTGCCGCACTTCGATTCTGACCTGGCTGGCGGCGAAAAAGGGGATCGGAGCCATCGCCGAATATCATGACGAAGCCGGCATGTTGATTTTGCTGGCCAGCTTCTCCGTGATGTGGGTCGCTGGCGGGTTATTGAACCGCCGGAATGTTTCGCACAAAAATGATCAGCCAAAATCAACTCCTAAATATCTTCCGGCGGATGCTGCCAGCGCAGTTAAAACGCGTCAGCGGATGAATTTCTTTGGCCTCGTTTTGATTGTCTGGCTGGTGGCAGTTGAGTGCGGCGTGGAACTTTGGTTTCGCATTCGAGAGTCGCATTTGAAGCCCGGCCCGGTTTGGACGGTGAACTTTCCAAAGGATAATCCAACTTATGAAGTGCTGCCAGTGACTAAGGAGGCGCTCGAACTTCTTCGCTTCGATCAAGGCGAGCAGGGGCGCTGGCAGGAACCCAATGGCGCGCTGTGGCAGGTGTTTTATTACAACTGGCTCCCAGGCCGCGTTGCGGGCTATCTGGCCAAACGACACACCCCCGACATTTGTCTTACCGCAACCGGGTATAAGATGCTTTCGGGCCCCGAACTCACGGTTCTCAACGTGAACAAAGTGGACTTGCCGATGCGGCATTATGTTTTCGCCGGTGACAACGGACCGCTGCAAGTCTATCAATGTCATTGGGAGTCTGGCATGGGCAAAGACACCTATACGGCGGACGAATCGGCTCGCTTCAATCTCATCCGCGGCATTTGGGCCGGCCGCGGCAACCATGGTCAGAAGGTTTTGGAAGTCATCCTCTCAGGCTATGATAATCCCAAAGAAGCCCAGGAAGCCTTGCTCCGCGAATTAGTCCGGTTGATCAAGGTGGAAAGCTAAGCCGGCAGACGATCTCTGCCTTGGGCACGCGACTTGAAGGTATAAATCCATCCACTTCGACTCTAAACTAATCTTATGTTTGGTGATTTAGACAAGTATATCCTGGTTTTTCTCGTCGGATTGATTGTGACCTATCTGCTCACGCCGGTGGTGCGCGGGATGGCGTTGCGGTTCGGTGTGGTTGACCTGCCTAATGCGCGGCGACCGCACAAACGTCCGACCGCGCGGGGAGGAGGATTGGCAGTTGTGTTGGGCGTTCACGCCGCCTGTCTGGTGGCGGTTTTGTTTCCGTGGCCGAGGTTGGTCGGGGCCCTTGATTTTGACTGGTGGCAAAAATTCGCATTGGCTTCGTTGATTCTGCTCGTGGTCGGAGTGATTGACGACGTTCGCGGCATGAAGCCGTTGATCAAGCTTGGCGGGCAGGTCGCCGCCGCCCTGATCATGTGGTTCTCCGGAACACGCTTTGGCCTGTTGCTCGGCCATGCGGTTCCCGAGTCGGTAGATTGCGTGCTGACGGTCCTCTGGCTGGTCGCCATCATCAATGCTTTCAATCTCATTGACGGGCTGGATGGCCTGGCTTCCGGCCTGGCGATCATATCCGCCGTGGGCGTGTGCGGCATCATGGTAATGCAGCAGGTTCCAGGAGAAGTATTACTGCTCGTTGGTTTTATCGGTGCCTGCCTTGGCTTTCTGCGATACAATTTCCATCCGGCCAGCATTTTCCTAGGCGATACTGGAAGCATGTTCATCGGGTTCACGCTGGGTGTGGTTTCCCTGCAAACTTTCAATAAAAACACCTTTCTGATTTCCATGGCTATTCCAGTCATGATTCTGGGCGTGCCGATATACGACGTGCTGCTGGCGGTCTGGCGGCGCTCGGTGAGGTCCTTGGTGAACAACAAAGACGCGGGCGGAAAACGTGGCATCATGCAGCCGGACATGGAGCATTTACACCACCGTCTGATCAAGGCCGGTTTTAGCACGCAACGCGTGGCCACCCTCCTTTACGCGCTCAACGGCGTCCTGGTGACGGTCGGTTTAACCATCATGTTTTTCCAATCCCACGCGGCCGGAATTTTTCTGATCGCCTTGACCGCCGGCGTATATGTGCTGATGCGACAGCTTGCCGTCATCGAACTGCGCGAAACCGGCAGCGCGCTGCTGATGGGTTTGCGCCGGCCCACCCACTCGACGTTCATGGGGTTGGTTTACCCGCTCTGGGATATGGTCTGGCTGGCTGGCTCGCTGGCATTGATCATGTCAGTTGTCGAGGGACAGAGAGCGGATTTTTGGCACACCTGGTTTATGGAGCTGCCCATTTGGGTCACGCCTACCTTCTCACTGCTGGCACTTTCGCGCACTTATGTGACCTACTGGCCGCGCGCCCGGCTCCGGGATGTGTTGATGGTTTTCTTTTGGTTGCAGACCGGAATTTTTTCCAGTCTGGGTCTCGCTTTAGTCATTGATCCCGAGGCGCGCTTAAAATGGCTGATCCGGGCCATCTTAATTGTGGGACTCAGCCATCCCGTAATCATTGCCTCGAGATTGGTTTACCGCTGCATCGAGGAGCTGGTCTTCTGGCTGAAACGTCAGGGCGAAGCGTCCGGCGAAATTGAAAAGGTGGTGCTCTACGGCGCCGGGGTCCGCGCGCAGTTGTTTTTGAGAGATCGCGTGATTAAAACCTCGACCGGATCGGATGGACGTCAGATCTTAGGGTTTATTGATGATGAAAGCGGATTGCATTTCCAATGGGTGTATGGATTTCTGGTGCTGGGCGGAATCAAAGAATTGCCGCTGCTGATCGAACGGCAGAAAGTCAGCCACGTCATCATAGTTTCGGATCTGTTGCCGCAAAATCGCGCCGCGATTCAGGAAATCACGAACCGGTGCGGAATAAAATTGAGCGAGTGGCGGCCCGAGGAACATGACGTGTCCTGGCCGCAACCCGCGATTCCCCAAACCAGTTTCTAACCATCAACCCCAAAAAATTATGCGTAAAATCATCATCGTTCTCTCGTGCTGCCTCGGTTTACTGTTAGTGGGCTACACCAGTTATCGAGGCTATCAAATTTGGAAGCAAAACCACGGGCTGGCCATGGCCCAGGGATATTTCGCCAAAGGCGATATGCGCAGCAGTTTGCTTTCCCTGCAACAGGTGCTGCGCATTAATCCCAGAAATATCGAAGCCTGCCGCATGATGGCGGGCGTGATGGAAGCGGCACACATAAGCGAAGCCTTGCTTTGGCGTCAGCGCGTCCTGCAACTTAACCCGAAGTCTTTTGAAGATCATTTAGCCTTGGCACAAGCCGCCATTGTTTTTCAGAATTATCCCTTGGCCACGAACGCCCTGGCGGGCGTCGCCGACGCTGATAAAAACAACGCGGCCTATCATAATATCGCCGGCACGGCGGCCCTTGAAGGCGGGAAGCCCGACGAAGCGGAGGCCCATTTCAGCGAATGCATTCGGCTCGATCCTTCAAATCCAATCCCCCAAGTCAATCTGGCGGTGGTGCGCCTCCACCGAACCAACGACCTTGATATTGCCGAGGCGCGCATAGCCTTGCAACGGGTCATCACGGACTCGACCAACTCCACCCTGCGCAGTCAGGCCCGTCGCGAATTGATCGAAGATGCAATGCGCTTCAATGATTTCCCAACGGCTTTGACCCAGTCGAAGGAACTGGCGCAGCCAACCAATTCAGTTTTCCCTGACAAATTGTTACGGCTTTATGTGTTGTTGAAAACCCAAAGCGCCGAGTTCAAACCTACCCTGGCATCATACCAGCATGAAGCAGCAACTGATCCCGACAAAATCCCCGATTTGACAAAATGGCAAGTGGCTAATCTCTCAACCACCGAGGCGCTTGGCTGGTTGCAGAACCTGCCAATGCAGAACCGAACCAATCGGATAACGGAAATGCTGGCCGCCGAATGCCAGTTGCAGTTGAAAAAGTGGGGCGACTTGCAAACCTCCATCCAGCACCAAAACTGGAGCGATCCTTTGTATCCGTGGAAAGACTGCGAATTCATGCGACATGCTTTTATTGCTCGCGCCTTGCGCGAACAGAACCTGCCGGGAGCCTCAACCGCCGAGTGGGTCGTGGCGCTGAAAGCTGCCAGCGGACAAAAAGTTGACTTGATCTCACTACTGGAGAAGGTGGCAGCTTGGGATTGGAATACGGAAGGGGAACAGATATTATGGATCGTGGTGAACCGATACCCGGAGGAAAAATGGGCGGCACCCTTGCTGGCCCAGACGTTGTCGAACCGGCGCCGCACCCGCTCATTGATGGAACTCCTGAGCATTATGGCGAAACGGAATCCAGACGACTTGGGGGTAAAAAACAACCTGGCCATGACGGCCATGCTTTTGGGAGCGCAGGAACTTAAGCCTTACGATTTGGCGCTACAAGTGTATCAAAAAGCCGCCACGAATGCCGCCGACGCTTCTACCTACGCCTTCTCGTTATACCTGCAGAAAAAATACACCGAGGCACTCAGGGTCATGCAGGAACTCGCCCCCAAGGATCTAAACGACCCGGCCATTGCCGGCTATTACGGGCTGATTCTAAAGGCGAACGGCAACAAGAAAGAAGCAAAAGCCTATTTGAACATCCCTTCCCAGTCGCAATTGTTGACTGAGGAGCAGGCGCTCTTCGAGCAGGCCAAGACCGGACTATGATTTTCGGCGCGGCAAAATTGAAAGTCTGCGGGCAACGGGATTAGATTTAGGTTTTACAATTCCAAGGCAAAGCGATTCAGGCCGGTCTTTCGACCGGCCTGAATTGTTTTGCGAATTTCGCTAAAACGGAAAATTCTTTCGGCTGTGATCTAAAGCTGTTGCAATTGTCCGCCAGTGCCGCGCCCGCAGAACCAGTGGTCGTCATCCCACCAAAAAATTAAGTCAAAGTTCAATCCCACAAATCCCGCGCGCCCCGTTTGCCCGATCACTTGCCGGTGATCGAAGTGGTGATTGAACCGGAACTGGTGAAGACCGCGCCCGAGCAGTGGCGCTGCATTGGCCAGGAAGTGAGTGAGCAGTTGGATGATGAACCGGCGCGCTTTCTGCGCCGGCGCACGATCCGTAAAAAATATGTTCACCGGGTGGAATGGGATCTGGCCCCGGTGATCGCGCCCTTGCCGGAACGCTTGTTGGACCGCAGCCTGCCGGCCCCCGGATTACTGGCGCAAATTTTAGTCGGCAAATATTGCGACCATCTGCCGCTCTATCGGCAGGAACAAATTTACGGCCAACGCCACGGCGTCCAATTGCACCGGCAGACGTTGATGCGTTGGGTCGAGTTGGCCGCCGACTGGCTCAAACCGATTTACGAACAGATCCGCACCGGGGTAATGGCCGGCGGCGATGTGCAGGTGGATGAAACGCCGATTGATTATCTGGAGCCGGGCAACGGCAAATCCAAGCAAGGTTATCTGTGGACGGGCAGCCGTCCGGGTGGTGACGTGTTTTTCCACCGGGAAACCAGTCGCGCCACCGCCTGCCTGGACAAGGTCATTCCCGCGACCCTTACCGGCACCATTCAATGTGACGGGTATGCCGCCTATCGCGCCTTTACCAATCCGGCCACTGGCGAAACGATCCAGATCAAGGCCAAGAAGGTCGTGAAGTTCCGCGTCGCCAAAGCGGCGAAGGACGCGATCCTCGGCGTGAAAAAGTAATTTCAAATTCCAAAAGCCAAGGCACGCTGATTTGTTCAGCGTGCCTTTTTTGTTATTCGCCTCGTCGGTTCTAAAAACTTCACCGGCTCAAATAGGTCATGCTGGCCGCCGGATAACGCTCGCCAGCCGTGGCTCCGGCTGGTGCGACAAGATCGAACTCCGCCAAATCTTGCGGGGTCAATTCGATTTGCAGCGCCCCCAGATTCTCTTCCAGGTAAGTGCGACGCTTGGTGCCGGGTATGGGCACAATGTCTTCGCCCTGCGCCAGCACCCAGGCGAGCGCCAGTTGCGCGGGCTTGCATCCCTTCCGCTGAGCCAAGGCTTCAATGCGGTGCACGATGGCCAGATTTTGTTTGAAATTTTCCCCTTGGAACCGCGGGCCGTTTCGCCGCCAGTCGTTGGCCGCCAGATCATCAAGCTGCTGAATCTTTCCGGTCAAGAAGCCGCGTCCCAAAGGGCTGTAGGGCACAAAGCCAATACCCAATTCCCGACAGGTGGGCAGAATCTCGGTCTCCACATCCCGAGTCCAAAGCGAGTATTCAGTTTGTAACGCGGTGATCGGATGGACTTTGACCGCCCGGCGAAGTGTGGCCGGAGCCGCTTCGGACATGCCCAAATAACGAACCTTCCCCGCGCGGACCAGTTCGCTCATCGCGCCAATGGTTTCTTCAATCGGCACACTGGCATCCACCCGGTGCTGGTAATAAAGATCAATCTGCTCCACGCCCAGTCGTTGCAAACTGGCGTCGCAACATTGGCGGACATATTCGGGCCGGCCGCTCACGCCGAGATATTTCCCCTGGGCATCGCGGACATTGCCGAACTTGGTGGCGAGAATCACCTCAGCCCGCCGACCTTTGATGGCCTGGCCGACCAGTTTTTCATTCTCGCCGCAGCCATACATGTCGGCCGTGTCGAGGAAGTTGAGTCCCAGATCCAGCGCCCGGTGAATGGTGGCGATGGATTCCTGATCGTCACGCACGCCGTAAAATTCTGACATCCCCATGCAGCCGAGGCCGAGCGCGGACACCATCAATCCTTGGTTGCCAAGTTTTCTTTGTTTCATAAACGTATTGTTTTGATTCGCTGAATATCAATCATTCGAGGCGCGGCGTAAATGAAATCAGTAGCGCGACGGCGTGGCCAAAGTATTTGCTTCCGGCAACTTGGCTCATGCGCCGCCTTCCTGCGCAGAGCGCACGCAAGGGCCGATATCGGTAGCGGTCACCGTTTCCGAAGGCTGCGGCTTGACGGCGGGCGGAAGACGGCTTATGTTCATTTCGCTTTATGGCGAAATACAGAAATAGACTATGCGCGAGTTCATGAACATCACCAAGGCGCTGGCGGACGAAAGCCGCGTGCGCACGCTGCTGGCCCTGCGCGGCGGGGAACTATGCGTCTGCCAGATCACGGAACTGTTCGGATTCGCCCCGTCCACAGTCTCGAAGCATCTGTCCATTCTCTTTCAGGCCCGGCTGGTGGAATCACGCAAGGATGGCCGCTGGATTTACTACCAACTGCCGGGCAAGAACGCCCCGGTTGCCGTGCGCGAAGCCTTGAACTGGATCGAGAAGTCACAGGCCAGCGATCCGCAAATTTTGGCAGATAAGAAACAACTCGCAAAAATCCTCAAGCAAGACCCGGCTGAATTATGCAAACGACAATGCAAAAAGTGAAACCCACCGTCCTGATTCTCTGCACCGGCAATTCCTGCCGCAGCCACCTGGCCGAAGGCATCCTGCGCGCCGTCGCGGGCGATACGCTCAATGTCCAGAGCGCCGGCTCGAAACCAGCGGGTTATGTGCATCCGCTGGGTATTCAGGTGATGAAGGAAATTGGCATTGATATTTCCAGTCATCATTCCAAGCACATGAATGATTTCCTGAACCAGCCGGTGGAAACGGTCATCACCGTCTGTGGTAACGCGGACCAAGCCTGCCCGATTTTTCCCGGCCAACTGAACCGCCATCATTGGGGCTTTTACGATCCAGCGCATGCCACCGGCACGGACGAGGAAAAGCTGGCGGTGTTCCGGCAGGTGCGCGACCAGATCAAGATGGTATTCGAGGCTTATGCCGATGGGCGGCGTGACCAGGCGAAAGCAAAATAATTTATGAAACTAACAATGCAAACTCTCCAAATCTTTGATCCCGCAATGTGCTGCTCCACCGGCGTCTGCGGGCCGGAGGTTGACACCAAGCTGGTGCAATTCGCCGCTGATCTCGACTGGCTGAAAACGCACGACGTGATTGTGCAGCGCCACAACCTCTCCCAAAACCCGGCGGCGTTCGTTGAAAACGAGCTGGTGAAGACCGCGCTTACGGAAAAGGGTGAAGCCGCGTTGCCGGTGATTTTGCTCAACGGCAAGGTCGCAACAACGGGGCGTTATCCCGACCGTGCTGAACTGGCCGGCTGGTTCAAGCTGAAAGCCACGGCGACGGTTGCGGCTGCGAAGTCGGATTGCTGTTGCGGTGGCGGAACATGCTAAAATGAACATTGCCCCCGAACAATCGCTCGCCCGCTTTCTGGAAGCGCCGACTCGCTTCCATTTTTTTACGGGCAAGGGTGGCGTGGGCAAAACCTCGCTAGCGTGCGCCTCGGCCATCGCACTAGCCGACCAGGGGAAACGCGTGCTGCTGGTCAGCACTGATCCGGCCTCGAATTTGGATGAAGTGCTGGGCGTAAATCTGACTTCGACGCCTACGAACATTGGCGGCGTGCCGCGACTCGCCGCGTTGAACATAGATCCCGCAGCGGCGGCGGCAGCTTACCGGGAAAAGCTGGTGGGGCCGTATCGGGGCAAACTGCCGGACGCCATTGTGCGCAGCATGGAGGAACAGCTTTCCGGGGCCTGCACGATGGAAATTGCGGCTTTTGACGAATTTTCCCGACTGCTCGGCCAGCCGGAAGCCACGACCGATTTTGACCACGTTATTTTTGACACGGCACCAACGGGTCACACGTTGCGATTGTTGTCGTTGCCCGGCGCATGGACGGGCTTTCTGGCGAACAGCACGACGGGCAATTCGTGCCTTGGTCCGCTGGCGGGTTTGGAGAAACAGCGGGGAATTTACGAACATGCCGTTGCTTCGCTGGCGGATGGCGAACGCACGACGTTGGTGTTGGTGAGCCGGGCCCAAAAGGCGGCGCTGGCGGAAGCG
>CAJAQO010000105.1 GCA_903944085.1 uncultured Verrucomicrobia subdivision 3 bacterium | reverse complement strand
GCCGCGTCAAATGACCACCCTCTTGACTTTAAATAGTCGTAGTCACCATACCATTCAAAAACTACAGGCGCATTGGTCCACGATTCCTTCATTGCTTGAAATGTAGGCGAAGGATAAAACAAATCCTTTACGTCAGCATCCGGCGACCACCTGCTTTGGATACCGGGACAGCCGATTCCGTCGCACCGATAGCCTCCGCCGTGGGCCAGCGTGTATCCCAGGGCTTCCGCATCGTCAACCATGCCAACCAAGGGAGTTGTGTGGAATGCGTGCAGATACATATCTACGATCTGCTGTCGAACATTAATGGATGCGGGATGCGATGAATGCCATTCGCCCCAGATGCCGTAGGAACCGATGTCGAGAAATTCCACGTTTGGATTGCCGTCATAACGCTTTCCGAGCGCGGCGATAAAATTTCCGTGTTTGGCCAGGTAAATCGGGTCGGCATAATCCGGCTCGATGCGCGGAATGCGCCGCCCGCCACTGGTCGGATCGTCACCGCCGACGGTGTATTCAAATCCTTTGCAACCGAGGTCAAAGAGCCATTTCGGCGAGCAATAATAACCCCGCGTATGCGCGTTGGCCGTCATCACGCGCATCGCCACCGCCGCCCCGCGCGGTTTGCAGGCGGCGATTGCATCGTCAATGTATTTCCAATTGTAGCGTCCTTCCTCCGGTTCGACATCCGCCCAGTTGAAGCGCAAATAGACCACCGAGGAGGGGAAACGCCTACTCATCCAGCCCTGACCGGGATTGGCGAACAACGCATCCACTTCGCGAAAGCGGATCTGCTGCCAGTTTTCCTCACCGGCACAAATCAGCAACGGCAGCATCAGCAGGCCGATGAAGCACGCAGGCCGGATGGTTCTCTTAAATGTTTTGATTAGATAAAAATACTCCCTGTTGCCGATAGCTTCAATGTCCCTATTCAGGTGAGTCTGCCGGTTTGCGGGCGAACAATTAGCGGTGATTGTCAAATTTCGACGACCTAATCAGAGCCATGCCGATCAACCAAGAATTTGAGACGTGCGTTCCAGAAGCCAAACACGCAAGAAAATCAGTCCTTAGTGATGCAATGGCGCTGGCTGACCATGGACCAGTGCTGGCATCCAGACTTTCCAGCGCCGGTCGTTGAAATCCGTTAGTGCGTTGGGATCTTCATGCGCGGTGCCGAAATGGGCGGACTTGGGTAGAATCACAATTTCCTTCGGCGAAGTAATTTGGTTATAGGCGGCAAAGACGCCAGCCGGCGGGCAAGTTTCATCGCGCAAGCCCACGCCGACAAGCATGGGACACCGGATCAACGGGGCGAAATTGGCAACGTCGTAGTAACGGCTCGCTTCACGAACCCTCTTTGGATCTTTGCCGCCCCCCGTGCTGAAATACCAGTTGGGCCAGCCCCCTGCCCGACCGATTTCCGGGCCATTCAGATCGCAACCCGCAGGCAAGAGTGCATTCACCGCCGTGATTTGTTGCGGATGCAGCCCGGCGAGCATCAACGACTGCATGCCGCCTTGACTGTCTCCCATGATGACTAGTGTTTTGCCGTCCCAATCGTCACGGTGCGTCAGATATTCCGGTTCATCCGAGAAGTGTGAGTCTTGAATGATGGAGCGCATACAGTTTGAGGGTGAAGAAGCGTTCGTCGCGGAGGCCATAGGTTTGGCGGAGGAGGGTTTTGATTTTGTTGTTGATGCCTTCCATGCGGCCGTTGCTGATGCGATGTTTCCACCACGCGAGGATGCCGCCGGCATGACCCAGCAGGGCCTTGCCCAGCTGTTGCATCTGGCGCACGCCCGACTCCAGCGCCCAGGCGCACCACTGGTGAAGATAGGATTTCATCTGCGCGTAGCCGGGTTGTTCCCAAAGCAGGTTCAGCGCCTCCTTCAACAAGTAGCCGGTGTTCAACGGTTCGTTGTGTTTGAGCGCCGCCTGCAACTGGGGCCGCCGGCTCTCGTCCACGTTATCCCGGCGCATCAGCAGCAGGTAGCGCACGCCTTTGACGGTCTGTTTCATCAGGCCGGTGGCTTCACGCACCATCTCCCGGCGCAGGTCGTCGAGCTTTTCATTGACCAGCTTGGTGATGTGAAAGCGGTCGAACACAATGGCCGCTTCCGGCAGGTGTTCGAGCACCGCCGACCAATACGCCGGACTCATGTCCATGCTCACCGCCTCAATCCTGGCCTGGCTCAAACGCAAGGCCCGCCAGAATTTCCGCAAGCAATCACCTCCACGCCCGTGCGCCACCCAGACAATCCGTCCGCTGTCCAGGTCAATGACCAGCGTGTAAAACTTCTTCCGCCGCCCGACATAAATCTCATCAATGGACAGGCGCTTGAGTTCCTTCAAGCGGGGATGGCCGTAATCCTTTTCCAGCCGCGCCTTGACGATGTCTTTGACCGTGTCCCAGCCCAGACCGGTGAGGGCGGCCAGATCGCTGAGAGTCATCCGGCCCGAGAGCGCTTCAACAAACGCCTGGAGCCGGTGGGTGTAGCGGACATAGGCCGGGGCAAAGGGGGGGCGGCCTCGAAGCGTTTGCCGCAGGCCACACACTCGCATTTGGGCACTTCCGTCACCAGAAACACCGGCTTGAGCCCGATGGGCACCGTTTGCAGTTCCCGGAACCGCCGCCCTTTGCGGGTGATCTTCTTGCCGCCGCAGGCCGGGCAGCAAATCCAGTCCGCCTTCACCGAAAGCACAAACCGGATGCAACCATCCTGATAAATCGTCTCCTGATAATCGTAACCCTCCCGCACCCCAAACGCATGATACAACAAACTTTGACTCATGCCTCATACTACAAAATCCTCACGCCAGACCCAATCCTCCCGGATGAACCAAAAAAACATTGGCCATTTTGTCCGAACCAGCACCGAACGCTATGAATGGATTCACACGATGAAAACCGAGCACTCCATCCTGACGCTGTGCCGCTATCTGGAAGTTTCCGCCAGCGGTTATTATGACTGGCAAAGACG
>CAJAQO010000104.1 GCA_903944085.1 uncultured Verrucomicrobia subdivision 3 bacterium | reverse complement strand
GACTGGCTCCTTCCCCGGACGTTGCTACCATTCGTAACGCCCGGGCGGCGGGTCGCCGCCCGGGCTTGGCCCAGCGGCAGAAATCACCGGCTTAACTCAACAGCTTGAGCACCGATTGCGGCAGCGAATTCGCCTGCGCCAACATCGCCGTGCCTGATTGCACCAGGATGTTGTATTTTGCGTAGTTCGTGCTCTCCTGCGCCACGTCCACATCCGTGATCCGGCTGTTGGCCGCCGACAGGTTGTTTTGCAACGACGAGAGCTGGTCGTTGTAATACGACAAACTTTCTTCGTTGGAGCCGATGTTCGCGCGGTCGGAGGCCAGTTGCGAAATGGCCTTCTTGACATCCGTCAACGCCTTCGTGGCGCCGGCGATGGACGTGATGTCGTCCGCCGTCGCGTTGGTGTAGCTGGTATTGGCGTTGAGGTTGATGCCGACCATGCCGAAGGTGTTGGCTTCGCTGTCGGTGGTGACGTTGAGCGTCGCGCCGTTGAACAGGCTGACGCCGTTAAAGTCCTTCGTGGACACGTTGTTGATGTAACTGCCGAGGGCGTGAAACTCCTGTTGATACAGGGCGCGGTCGGCCGTGGTCTTGGTGACGTCCTGGGCGAGGACCGACAGTTCGGACATGCGGCTGAACGCATCGTTGACTTTTTCGACGTAGCCGTCCTGGGTCTGGCTGAACGAGACGGCGTTGCCGACATTGTTCGTCGCCGCGTTGATGCGGGCCAGTTGGGCGTTTAACTTCATGGAGACGGCCAACCCGGCGCTGTCGTCGGCGGGCGAAGTGATCTTCGAGCCGGAAGACAAGCGCGCGAGCGACTGGCTCAGCATGCTGGAGGATTGCATCAGAAGCGTGGACGCATTCTGTGCGTTGAGGTTTGTATTGATGACCATAACTAACTCTTTCCGTGAGTCGCCCCGGGAGGGGCATTGGATTTGCGCAACATCCGTGTTGCGGGCGTTTCTTTTCAGGGGCGAAACACCGTTAATCCCCGCCGGCTTTATTGGCTGCCGGCCGCCAGTCTTGCGACACCACTTTCATCGGCGCAAACCCGGTGAACTTTAATGCTCGTTGCAAAAAATTTCGCGCCGGCGCAGTGGACAAACCTGCCGGCTTGCATCAAAATAAAATTTGCACGGACATTCCTGATGAAAGCTGACGCCGCCCTCAATTCCCAAGCCCCCATTCGGGAATTTAAATCCGACAGCCGGTCGCTGCTCGGCAGCGAGCAGTTGCACCGCACGCTCTTCGACGGACTGCCTGGCATGGCGTATCTCGGCCGCGCTGACCGCGCCCGCACGATTGAACTGGCCAGCGCCGGCCGCCACGCGCTGCTGGGCTTGAAGCCGGAACTGAAAAGTTTTCAACTCGCCCCGCTCATTCATCCGGACGAACGCGAGCAGGTGCTGGAGTTGGTCAAATCCGCCGTGGCGGAAAACCGGCCGTTCGCCATTGAATATCGGCTGCGGCACGCGCGCGGCGACTGGCGCACGGTGTGGGATCAAGGCCAACCGTTCCGCCACGGCCAGCAGATCGCCGTGCAAGGCCAGCTCATGGATGTCACCCACCGCCTCCAACTTGAACAGGCGCGGCTGGACACGGAACATCAACTGTTGCAGTCCCAGAAATTCAGCGCCCTCAAACAGCTTGTTGGCGGGGTCGCGCATGAATTCAACAATCTGATTCACGGCCTCCTCAACAGCGCCGAAGTGGTGGCGATAGATCTGCCGGAAGAACATCCCCACCACGAAACGCTCAAGCAAATCTGTTTGGAGTCCAGCAACCGCGCTCACGATTTAGCCCACAAAATCCGCGCTCTCGAACATCGCCCGCAGCCGGAACGCAACCCCCTCCGCCTCCAGCCCGTCATCGAGGAATGTCTCCAGATTTTGCGCACGATCATTCCGGCGAAGGTCGAGCTGGAAACCCAAATCAATCCCGATTGTCCCAAGATCCGGGCCGACCATGCGCAGCTTCACCAAGTGATGCTGGATCTTTGCCTGCACGCCTGGCAGGGGCTCGCCGACCGCCGGGGCCGCATCAAAATCACTTTGGAAAACTGTCCGTTCGCCCGCGTGCCTGGCGGCGTTGCCAGCCGGTTGCGGCCCGGTCCCTATGTTTGCCTCACGGTGCAGGACAACAGCCCTGGGTTCGATCAAAGCGAATGCGAGAAATATTTTCATCCTTTCCACATGCGGCGGGCCGTCGGCAAAAAAAACGGGCTGGAACTTTTCCTGGTGCGCGAAACCATTCAGGCGCATCAAGGCGAAATCGTGGCGGAAAGCGAGCCGGGCAAAGGGCTGGCCTTTCACATTTATCTGCCGGTCGCGGCCGATTCCCGCTGAGCCGCATCCAGCCGCGTAAAATATTTTTTGTCCCGCCCAGGTTCCATTAAGCGGGCTTAAAAACAACCAGCCGACTCGATTTGATGGACAAGTGCCGGTTGATTGTGTGAACTGGAGCGACTGACACCTTGAACACGACTACCAACGAAACACGATGCGAGCACCGGACCTCGTTGCGGGTGGAAACCGCGTGCGAATTTTCCGCCGTGCGCGCCGCGGTGGCCCAGGTGTGCGCCTGGCTCGGCGAACTCGGACTGCCGGAGGCTGATCTCGGCGCGTGGGAGCTGGCGCTGGTCGAGGCCGCGAACAATGCCGTAAAATATACGTTTCCCGAAAGGCGCCAGCGGCCCGTGGTCATCGAGATTTCCGCCGGCGAGCGCGTGCTGGAAGCGCGCGTCACCGACCACAACGTCGGTTTTGACTGGCCCGCTGAAATCAAATTGCCCGCGCCCGACGCCGAACACGGGCGCGGGCTTTACCTGATGAAGTCGCTCACGGATGAAATTTTTTATCTGCGCGGTCCGGGCGAAAATGTGCTGGTGCTGCGCCGCGCCCGGCCCGCCGGCAAAAGTGTTTTGCCTGATCTCGGCGATTTGCAGCGGCGGCTGGCGGACGCCGAAACGGCGTTGACGGACATGACCACCGAGCTGGCGGCGAATTACGAAAGCCTCGTGGCCGTCTTCCGCTACAGCTCCGAACTGGGCGCGAACACGGATGTCACCGAATTTTCCCACCGGCTGCTGCGGGATCTGGCCCAGCTCGCCGAAGCGGACGGCGCGGTGTTGCGCCTGGTTTCCGCGGACGGAAAAAAACTGGAGACGTTGCAGGCGTTGCCGGCGGAAAAATCGGCGGCGCTCACGCCGGTCACGCTGGTGGATGATTATTTGAAATCGGTCGAGACGCGCGCGGCGCGGACGCGGCAGGACATCTGGTTCAGCCCCGAGGAGCCGCTGGGCAAAGACGATCCGCTGCGCGCGGCCATGCCGGTGGGCAACGGCATCTGCCACGCGTTTTTTGTGGCGGACCAACTGGTCGGCACGGCCGCGCTGGGCCGGCTGGCGGCGAACAAGCCGTTCACCGCCGCGCAGGTGAATCTGCTGCACACGTTCGTGGATTTTCTGGCGATCCAGATTGTCAACGCCCGGCTGCTCGACGAGCGCACGCTCACGCGTGTCACGCGGCGCGAACTGGAAATCGCCGCCGAAATCCAGCGCTCGCTGCTGCCGGCGCAACTGCCGATGTGTCTGCCGTTCGCGCTCGCGGCGGCGTGCCAGAGCGCGTTGCAGGTGGGCGGCGACTTTTACGATGTGATTCCGGCGGGCGACGGCGCGGCGCTGCTGGTGATCGCCGACGTGATGGGCAAGGGCGTGCCGGCGGCGCTGTTCGCGGCGGTGCTGCGCACCACGATCCGCTCGATGTGCCATTTGTTTTCGCAGCCGGGCGAACTGCTCGGCGCGGTGAACAAAATTTTATTTCCCGACCTGTCGCGCGTGGACATGTTCATCACCACCCAGCTTGTGTTTCTGGACCCGCAGCGCGGCGGCATGATTGCCACCAGCGCCGGGCATTGTCCGCTGCTGCTGTGCGGCCCGGGCATGGAGAAAACCGCGCCGGTCAAAGCCGGGTTTCCGCTGGGCATCGAACCGAGCGTGGTTTACCGGCAAACGGTCCATGCCTTGCCACCCGGCGCGGCGGCGCTGCTTTATACGGACGGCTTGAGCGAGGCGCGCAACGCCGCCGGCGAGCCGCTCGGGGAAAATAATTTGCGCCGCTGGCTGGCGGAGTCCGCCGCCCAGACCCGCGACGCGGAAGGCGCGAAAAATTTTCTGCTGGCGCGGCTGGCGGAATTTCGCGGCCACGCGCCGTTGACCGACGATCAGACGCTCATTTTAATCCGCCACCTCGCATGAATCCCACCAGCCCGCAAAAAATCCTCATCGCCGACGACGAAGTTTACATGCTCCGCCTGCTGGAAATGACGTTCAAAAAAGGCGGTTATACGGTGGTGAGCTGCCGCGATGGCCGCGCGGCGCTCGCGACGGCGGTCACCGCGCTGCCACAGCTCATCGTGCTGGACGTGATGATGCCCGGCCTCGACGGCCTCGGCGCGCTCCGGCAGTTGAAGGAGAATCCGGCGACGCGCGACATTCCCGTGGTGGTGCTCTCCGCGAAAGGCCACGCGCTGACCAAAGTCGAGGCCGAGGTCGCGGGCGCGGTTTTGTTCCTGGCAAAACCCTTCAGCCCGAATCAGCTTCTGAGCGAAGCGCAAAAAATCCTGGCGCCGAAAAATCCGTGAGCCGGCGCGGATTTTATTTCACCTTGAAATGAATCGCCAGCACGCCGGCGGCGGCGAGGAGACAATAGCAGCCGAAGAATTTCCAGCGTCCGCCTTCGAGCCAGCGGGAAAGCAGTTTCAACGCCAGCAGGCCGGCGACGAAGCTCAAGACCATCCCGATCAGTCCCGGCCCGAAGAGATGCAGCACGGAATTTTGGCCGCTCAACGCGTGCGCCTTGACCAGCCGGTGCGCCTCCTGCGCAATGACCGGCGGGGTTAAAACCACGGCGAGCGCGAAGCTGAACTCCTCCAACTGCTGCTTCGGCAAGCCGAGAATCAGACCGGTGGAAATCGTCGCGCCGGAACGCGAGAAGCCGCGAAACGGCAGGCACAGCCCCTGCACCACGCCGATCCAAAACGAGTGCTGCGGCTGAATTTCCGTCTGGCGCGGCGCTTTGTCTTCGCGCAGGCCGGCAATGATGATCAGGATGCCCACCGCCGTCAGCGCGCCGGCCATCAGCGGCAGGTTGGAAAAAAGATTTTCAATTTCCGCGTGCTCCGCCCCGCGCATGAACACTTTTTCGATCAGGATTTTCAGTCCGTAGCCGACGATGCCCGTGCAAATGGTCGCCAGGAGGACTTGCCTGGCGAACCACTGGAATTGCGCCCGCGAGGCGAAATAATCGCGCTGCCAGCCTTTCCAAAAATAAACGATCACGGCGAACATCGTGCCGGTATGGAGCAGGACCAGCAGCATGGTCATTTCGGGACTCGACGGCTCGAGGCCCATGAGTTTTTCCGCCGCGATAACGTGCGCCGAGCTGGAAACCGGCAGCAGTTCGCACGCGCCCTGGATCAGCGCGAGAATGAGAATTTGAAAAAAGCTCAACATGATGGCGCAGTCTGCCTGAAAGATTTTAAAATGACAACGCCGAGTGACGCCGCAACATTATTTTTTCCCGCAGTTTGATGGGATTGGCGCGAACTGCCACGAGAACAGAAACACTCCTGCTGTCCGCAAAAAATGCCGGACGGTTCCTCGCCGTTCCGGCATTTTCGTTACTGCGAATGACCGCCGGTTACGGCTGTTTTTTGGCCGCTGCTTTGGCGGCGTTGGCTTTGCGCGTCAGTCCGCTGGCGCGGGCGCTCTTGCGCACGTAGCCGAAGCGCTCATACAGGGCGCTGTCGTCGCCATAATTCTTGTCGGCGACCACGCTCTTGACCACTCCATCGTTGATTTGCGTTGTCGTCACGTCAACCACATCCCGATCATCCATCGCGGCTTTCAGGTCAGTCTCGATGTTGGTGATCTTGGTGCGGGCGTCGAACGACGGCTGCACGGCGGCGGTGTATTCCGCGAGGGTCATGCCATTAAACGTCGCCGTTTTGGCCAGCTCGCCCCACGCATCCAGAATCGCCTGCGTATCCGTTTCAACTTGTCCAGGTCCATTTGCCATAATCTTGTTCACCTCATTCCGAATTTGTATCCCATCCGGGAGTAATTCGACACGATAATAGCACTTACTTCTAACTTGTGTCAATATCAGGCAACCTGACTCTATATTGTCCCCGACTTGGCAAAAAATGGATAGCCCTGAAATGGGCGGGTTGAGTCCTCAACCGCCGTTGCTTGCCACTGGAGGGCTGGATGGCACAACGGCAGACAAGTTATGGATTCCGGCAGTCACGGAATGGAGAACGCCGGTCACGGAACGCGCAACGCCGGCCAAGTAGCGCATTCCGGCAGTCAAGTGATGCGTTCCGGCGGTGACGTTGCCCGCAACTCTGGTCGAGGAATGCGTTCCGCCGGCCATGCGCAGCGTTCCAGACGGCTTGTTTTCAAGCATTTATGAGGTTTTCCGCCGCCGGCCAATGCAAAACCCCGGAAAACGGGATGGTTCTCCGAAAATAGCCCAGCCATTCATGGCTGGGTCACGCTCCCCGGCAAAGTCCCAGTTGGTGGCCGTGCGCCAGCACCGGCCAAGGGCAGTTTGCGGTGGACGAACGGGGCAAAGGGCGTTTGAATTTTTAGCCACAGATGAAACACGGATGAAACACGGTTTTTTTGAAGCCCGTCAGGGCTGACATATTTGTAGCATCGCCACCCACAAACGGACAAAGCTCCGTCAGGAGCGACATCGTCGGGCGGGCGGACGGAAGATGCCGCCCCGACGGGGCTGAAGATTATTTTGGTTTTGGGTTCTACAAATATGCCGCGCCTGACGGCGCTGGGGATGTAGCGTCAGGCATCTTTGCCTGACGTAGAGGGCGAGCATCCTTGCCGCCCGGAATAAGGCGGACGGTTTTTACCGCTGGCCAAATGTTCGGGGACGTGTGGCTGGCCGAGGGTTTTTTCCGCCGGGCTGGAAGCCACGGCTCTACGGCAGGCAGGATGCCTGCCGCTACATCAGGAAACGGTTTTTGGCGCGAAGCCGAAAACGGCAACCAGGACGGGCGCGCTCCCCAGCAATGTCCCAGCCGTGTGGCCAATGGTGGTTTTGGGGTGGACGAACAGGGCAAAGGGCGGTTGAATTTTTGTCGCGCGAAGGACGCGAAGGCGGCGAAGTCGCGGCGCGACGCGATGACAATAGCCCAGCCATTCATGGCTGGGTAAAGCGTCCACCAAATGAAAAAGTCCCGCGAGGGACGGCAGAAAAATTCTTTCGTCCCTGCCGGGACTTTGGACGGTTGCGGGCCACGAGTCCCAGCCATGAATGGCTGGGCTATTTTCAGGGGAAGCGGGCGCGACGCCGGAAACGGCCACCGGGACGGGCGCGCGCCCCAGCCAAGTCCCAGCCGTGCGGCCACAATCAGTTTAGAGTCGTTTTTGCCTTGCGAAAACGCGCACGCAATCCCATCAAAGGTTTCTCAAGTCCATAATAGGATAACGTCGCAACTAAACACGCAGCCAAAAGCCAACCAGGCCATGACATAAACCAGTGCTTTGAAAAACCAAAGTTTTGTGGATTTGAACAGAAAATCATCTGCCATATATAAATTGAATACGAAAGGATGCCCATGTTTCTGATAATCGGCCAATTCAGCGGCTTGAAAAATTGCGGAGACAAAATGCTTTGCAGCAAAAGAATCGTAAATCCAATCGCTTGAAAAGTTGGTCCCAAAGGAACTGTGAAAATTCCGACGAGCCACAACTTGCTCAAAACGTATGGAATTAAAATAAGAACTAAACCACCAAAAGATGCTTTCAAATTTAATTTGTTCAGCACGGATGAAATTTGCGGCTCATGCTTGGTGAGCAGAATTGCGGTGATGCATCCAACCGCCAGAGAATCAAAATAATTCAGAAAGGAATAACCTTGCAGAAACGGATGGAAAATCGCGGGCGAGATCTTCAGGTAAGAAATTACTCGGCAGATTGGGGAAACAACAACTGGTATGCACAAAATATACAATGCCCTTCGTTCATTTCCTGACAAACCAATCAATACCAAAAGAAGCGGCCACAGCAGATAAAACTGTTCTTCGACCGCCAGCGACCATAAATGTCCGGTTGTCCATGTTCCAGGAAGAAAATTTGTTGTGAAAGTTAAATTGCCGATCCAAGTGATTGGGGGTTGATGCCATGAGGTAAAAATTTGCAACAGGAACACGACCAAAAGATAGACAAAATAAACCGGCAATATTCGCAGGGCCCGGCGAATGTAGAATTTTCGAAGACTTATGCTTCCAGTCTGAATGTATTCTTGAAAAAGCAAATGAGTAATCAAGAAGCCGCTGATTACAAAAAAGAACCGAACGCCTAAATCCCCATCAAACAGCCAACCAAAAGCCGAGTCTAGCCTTTTAGGAAATCCAGCTACTATTTTGCTATGCGCACCGAGCACAAGAATAATGCTCAATGCGCGCCAACCATCAAGGGAAGGGAATCTAGCCGATTTGATCATCCGAGTTTTACCTGCGGAGCATGATGCCGATCATAGTTGTTCAAGACAAGATTATTTGATTTCCAATTATCACGTCGTCAAGGGTTCGG
>CAJAQO010000103.1 GCA_903944085.1 uncultured Verrucomicrobia subdivision 3 bacterium | reverse complement strand
TCAATTCCGATGTGCCGAACCCTGAATAGCTGAAATCCATGCCGCTGGTACGAGGTGCTTCCTTGGCCGGCTTGGGTGTGTGATGGGTTGAAACCAGAATACAGCCGCTCCCTTTAAGAACGGGGTCGATTCCGCGCCGAAAGTTTTCGCTGACAAACTCCTGTTCGATAAAATTGCCCTGCAAAAATGCAAACAGTGGATCAACAAAAAACACGTCGGGGCGGTGGACCTCGACCAGTTCCGCCAAGAGGTCGGGGAAATTTGTGTGGTTGCCCATGCCGAATTGGGACTGCATTCTGAAATTTCTTGTGAGCGCGCTATATTCGTCACCGCTCAGTTCCAGGCCAGCCCTGATTCCCTGGGCCATCTCTGCCACGTCCCCATCGTCATTCTCGCCCTGCAATAAGAAGCATCGGAGTTCTCTCGTCGGTTTGAGGCCAAAAAAATCCCGCCCCGCCGACCAACTCATGGCCATTTGCATCAACAGTGTGGATTTACCCACCCCGGATGGTGCCACAATCAGAAAAGAGCCACCCTTGCATAGAAAACGATGTTTTTTGCCGATGATGGCGTTTTCGTCATTCACAACCGGAATGTCCTTTAAGTCCTCAAAAAAACGGAAGTTCTTGTGTTTCATCCACACATCTTCCGAGTCTTCCTTCAATAACGAGGGGTTCAAAACCTGGACTGATGAACTTACGCGCGTAACCCACCCGGGGCGGCAGCCAATGTGGCGGAGTTTTTTCCAAATATCGTTCCGAAGTGTTTGCAGGTATTCAGGGGTCACGGCTCCGTGGTGAATCAGCAAGTGATGGTGCTCGCCGTCTTTCAGCAGTAATCCTGGGAGTTTTTCATTCTCAGGAATTTTCTCAATTTGTAGGAGGGAAAACTGTAGCCCAGCCTTTGGCGTTTCGCCTCTGTATTTCACCAGCGGATCGGGGTTGAAAAGAAAGCTTTGCCCTTTGGCTTCCAGCCGCTCGGTCAGTTGTTGGAGGGAAATGGGCGGTTCCCCTTCCACTTCAAATTGAAATTTATCCTCGTGGTAATCGGCCCCTAAATGTTTTCGGTAGTAATCGAGAATTTGGCTCATCGTCGTTACAAAAGTTCCCGGCATGATACCGAGCCGCTCGCCAATTAAAAGCGAAAGCTCCCAGCGAGGGGAGCGTGCTTTGCATCAATAATCTTCGGGCAAAAGGACGGTCGTCGTTTGCCGGTCGGATTCAGTGATAATCCAAAATCGCTTCCCGGTGCCATCGCGATACGCCGACAGCAGTCGCCCGCCGCTGCGCAATGCCGATTCATTCACCTGCCGGTCTTCCTCTTCGAGGTCGCCCCAGTCGCCGGTGATGTGCCGGTTTAGTGAAGTCAGAACGTCGTCAGAATTGACGGTTTGGAGGGCGTTGGCGGTGATGACCACCCGGCCAAGCTCGAATTTCATTTGTGCTGGTAAAATCATAAGAAAGGGGCTGGCGGCCTTGCGACCGCCAGCCGTTGTGGTTCACTTCGTGGGTTGCTGCGCAATGAATTCAAAGGCGCGTTTGGCCATGAAGGCCAGGAGGAGGAGGTCCTCGCGACCATAAGAATCCGATGTTTTCCACTCGTCACCGTCCTTGTAACAACGCTCGAAGGTGGTGTTGAAGCGCGGGCCCTTCTCGGTTTCGTTTTTCCACACCGTGGCCCTGAGACCATTGATGCGGATTTCATGTGCGGGTTTGTTGTTGGCAATTTCTGCCGGTTTATTTTTGCTCATTTTATTTTCTTTCTTGTTTGGCTCCGATTTGCCGGAGCGTTTTGTTTTTCACCAAGACTCAAAACAAACCGACGGCAAAAGGTGCAAACGAAGCCGGGAGCGATTGAATGGCGGGCGGCGGAGCAAAAAGCACCTGAAGTGATCAGCTCTGCTGGCGCGAACGGTGCGCGGAGCAACCAGAGTGATTGAGTGAAAGGCGGGAAAGGCATGGCAAAATAATCGGCGAACGCCAACTCCCGCATGGAATCGCCAATGGTCAAACGGCCAAGAAAACTAAAGAAGGGAATGTGCTGCCACCGTGCGTGCTAATGACGGTGAGAGAAAACGTGGCTTCGGTCGCGCGGAATCCGAACTTCAACAACGCGATGGATGCGCAATCAACGCTGTGAACAAAACCATGGCGGGCAAGGACTGCTGCCCCCGATTTTACCAGACAGGAATTCGAGTCTGGCGGGGGTGTCGCTCGGCACAGCTCTACTACTGCCATATCTATTTAGATATGGCAGTAGTAGCTGTGAGCTGTGAAATAGCCCTCCGTCGCTTCTGACCGTTTCTAAACCAAAGGTGGCAGGCGTCGTTGGTGAGGTGGACACGGCACCTGCGGATGAACTTCCGGCAGGATGCGAAGTGGCGGCGAAGTGGCCGGGCGCGGTGGTGCCGGCGGATTACGCAAACGGCGGTAGATGAAGACCGCCAGCGCTCCGAGAAAAGCGGCAAACAAAAGTGTTGAAATGGAAACACGACCTAAATTTTTCATAATCATTTTGAGACTGGATTGGGGTGACAGGAGGTTACAGGTATGAACATGTGGTTGTCCCGCAAGGAGGCGGCGAAACAATTTTTCATATCGGTTGATTCCGTCAGACGACGAGCAATTCCCTGGGATGATGATTTCGTCGGAGGAAAAATCCGATGGCAGTGGCTTGTTCTGGACGCAAATGGCCGCAAGCTCCGCCGGTATTTTCGACCGGATGTGGCAGCCACGACGCCAAAGCCGCAACCTTTGGAGCGATGTGACGCAACCGAATGGCTGAGGCGGAAAGATGCAGCCCGAAAGATTTCAGTTTCGGGCGACACGATTGAGCGCCGGGCAGTTCCATGGTGTGCGAATTTCATACCGGGCAAGGTTCGTTGGCGACCTGATGACCAGGATCATAATCACCGCCGATATTTTGAGCCGGACTTGGAGGCAATGCTGGTAAAGCCAAAACGGATGCAATTGCCGGCGGCGTGGACTTTGATTCCGGCTCCGTTGGCAGGGTGATTTTACCGCCATCTTGCGGCCAGCGTTTTTCCCATGCTGGCTTGCCAGTCGGCAACCATGACATTTTCGGGCCTTCGCCAACGAGCCAATGCGGGGGCACACCGCCATAAACTGCGGCCAGTGTCTGACCGCCGCTGGTGTGGCCGATTTCCCACGCAATCTGATTGTCGGGAATGCCGTGTGACCGACGGATGGTGACGAAAAACGCCCGTAAACCGTGGCTCGTAATTTTACGGCCCAGCGTTTTGCGTTTTTGTCTCAATGACTGGCTCAACGCGCAGATGTCCACACACTTTCCTTCATTACGGTAGCTCGGAAAATACCACGGCGAATCGGGAAACCGGTCTTTCTTCCATTGCTGATGCGCCTTCAGGATGGCTGCCAGTCCTTCATGCACCCGCACGAACGGATTGACGGCCTGCTGATTTTTCGCCCGCCAGACGTAAAGGGATTTTCCGTCCGGCGTAATCCAGCCCGGCTGATACGGTTTGGCATCCGTGCGCAACTTCAATGCTTCAACCGTTCGCAACCCGGTGGCGGCTTCAAACAACATTTGCCAGCCGAGCGTGTCCGAGCGCGGGGTGGCGAACATCAATTCGACAATGCCGTGCAATTCGGCGGCATCGTTGGTCATGAATTCGCGGCAATGGCGGATGGTTTTATCCGAGCAATAGCGCGGGCGGTAAATGGACATGGGGTTGCTGCGAACCAATTCCTGGCGACAGGCCCAAAGAAAGGCGTTGCTCAAGGTTGTGAGTTCCATGTCCACGGCGCGGTTGCCCGTGCCGCATTTGATATTTTTCTTCCGCCATTCGTGATACCGGTCGCACGTTGCCAGCGTCACGGCATCGGTGGCGATGTGGTCCCAAAATTTGAGGAGCGTTTGGCAGCTCTTCGTCTCCATCGTCAGGGTGCGCCCTAGCCGCTTTTGTTTATGCCGGTCTGGATAGCCGTGCTTTTCGTAGCAGCGGATCACCTGGCCGGTGGTGACGACGGTTGGTTTGGGAACATACGACGCCTCGCCTTTGACCCGTCGCTTGCGCAACTCCTCGCGGGCGAGTTTCAGGTTTGAGGTGCCCAGTGAACGCCAAGTTGGGCGGAGGTTGATGATGGGGCGTTCGTAAAGCGTGCCAGAAGAACGGCGATAAATCCCGTCGGCGACACGAATCCAGTTTTGAGTAGGCATGATTTTTTGTTTCATGCCGATTTGCGCGTGTCACCCCCACTGTATCAGAAACTGTATCTCTCACCATCGCGTCGAAAGTGAGAGCTGAGAAGCACTTTGATAAAGCCTTGCAGTCATTGGCTTTAAATGGTGCACCCAAGAGGAGTTGAACCTCTAACCTGCTGATCCGTAGTTGGCTCGGAGCTAATTCACCTCGTTTCAGAAAGTTTCAATTGACCCACTCAAACTATTCTCTATAAGCATATTGCACGAGCATTGCAACACAGTGCAAGGTCTTGAAACCAGGGGGGATGTTCTGAACTTTACGACTACTCCTGCGACTACTCC
This sequence comes from uncultured Verrucomicrobia subdivision 3 bacterium, assembly GCA_903944085.1. Taxonomy (GTDB): domain Bacteria; phylum Verrucomicrobiota; class Verrucomicrobiia; order Limisphaerales; family UBA11358; genus UBA11358. The sequence goes on along the minus strand of CAJAQO010000103.1, from coordinate 11,900 downwards.
AAACCTTGAGGTGGTCTCGACTAATGTATATGTCATTTGAGAAGCATAGCTTTAAGACACCAAAAAACGAATGGGGTGAACACCCCATGAAATTGAAGCCACAATGCGACGACGGCGGCATCGCCGCAGGATTTTTGCTCATGCCCCACACCTCCCAGCAGATCCATGTATGACGCCAGATTCGGCGCGGCCACACGGAGTTTCCTCACATGCAGTTGACCGGCTGGTCAATTTGAACATCCAGAAGAGTCCTTCGCCTCCAGTCACGGTGCGGTCAAAATGTTTCCGCCGTCGCCCACGGCAACCAATCGGCTGCCTGTCCAAACCACGGAATTAAGGTCATCGTACAACCCGATTGTCTTACGCGCTGTCCATTCAGCCGCGTTCCGTGAGGTCAGGGTGGTGCCCTTCCATCCAACCGCAATTATTTCGCCACCAGCGCACGCTACAGATTTCAAAACTGCTTTTGTCGGCGAATGTCGTTTTGTCCATTCGACGCCGTCGGATGATGTCAGAATGACCCCAGGCAGACCGACCGCTATAAATTGTTTACCCGTCCATGTGATGCCATACAAAGTCACGCCGGCAGCCTCGTGCTGGTATGTCCAGTTCAGCCCATCTGGAGAAGATAGAATAATGGCGGAAAAGGACGACGAGCGGTTGCCTATCGCCAGAAACAGGTTGCCGGTCCATATAATTTGGCAAAGATCCCAAGGTATCCCGACATCTGCGTATCGCTTGGTCGTTGTCGACCAAGTCTGCAAGCGCTCCCTTTCCCAACTAGAGCCGTCCCGTGAAACCATCACGCTGCCATGTGTCCCAACAGAAACTAATTTGGTGCCCGTCCATACCACGCCGCTAAAATTGGTCCAATCCCAACGATGTAACCTTGTCCATTCAACTCCATCAGGCGAGGTTAACACGATGCCGCGCGTGTGGGAAGGCCCAAATGACATTATTCCGGGGTCGTCGGCGATCTCAACCCCGACGGCAACGAGTAGCTTCCCTGTCCATACCACCGAACGCATATGTCCATTTGCTACAGACGCACGCTTGGTCCAGGTATCTCCGTCCGGCGATGTGTATATGGCGGTGCCAACCGCTACCAGATGGTTACCCGTCCAAATGACGGATCGAAAGTCAACTCGCTGCAAAACACCATCATTGGGTCGTCTTTTTTCCGTCCATTCTGAGTAGACAGAGGTTACATCAAACTGGCCGGCAAAAAGTTGCTTCAATAGCCTCATATTAGACAGCTGATCCAGACCTGCAAATCGTTGATTTTTGCGGTGTGATTATGACATACTCAATTACCATGGCAAGGCTGCTGCGACACTTTGCGTGCATTTCATGGTAAATCGTGCTGAAAAATTGGGCTTCGCTGTCAAACCGTGCGCGGTCGGGCCTGGCAATGATGTCAACGCTGGGCGAATAATAGCCTTGCTCATGCCGTATTTGATTTCCGGGCGCTTCGGCATAAAGGCGATGATGTTCTCCGCCGGGGTGCTGACGGTCGCGGGCGATTCCACCGTGGCCGAGATGTTTTTGAGGCCGTCAATCTGCGAGAGATTGAAGACGTTGTAGAGTGTCGGTGTCAAAATGCGCCAGCGAAAATCCACATTGAGGTCCTTTGCCGTGCGAACCGAAGTAAACAAACGTATCAGCGGCCCACGCGGAACTCGCGCAGGCGGCGAAAAGAGTCGTGATGAGGATCAAACAATGGCGGATTGTGGATTTATTCATATTCATATGGTTTTGCCATTCTGCTCCATCTGGCCTTCGTCCAGTTGATTCGTTCCATCCCATGCCGGACGTGGATTCTTTGAGGACATGTGCCATGATCCGGTGCACGGCCGATTATTCGGCCGCAAAGACGCGATAGGAACCGGGCGTCAGCGGTGTGTTGAACACCGTCGTGGAGCCGGAGGCCGTGCCCGTCAAGACCTCGCCGGTCAGCAGATCGTTCAGTTTGGTGATGCGCCGGTCGGTAATCACGCGGGCATTGGAAACCGGGGTTTCGCGGAACGACTCCACAATGAACTTGTCGTTGTCGTAAACAAACAAGCTGGCCCGGCTGGAAGCATCGAGGCGCACAAACATTTCCCTCCCAAGCAACTGCCGGATGGAATTCAACACGGGTTGAGGATAGGCGTAAAGATCGCCCTGCGCCTGGGGAATGGTCAGCACATACAACTGCCCTTTCCCATACCTGGCCTTCAGCAGAATCGGAACCCCAGAGTTGCCGGTCGCGGAGGTGAGGGCGCTTACATCCGGGCCGGAATCGTTCGTAAAAAAGAGAATTTCCGGCAGCAAAATATCCGTGTCAGATTCCCGGGAGCCTTCGCCGGTGCCGCCAAGAAACCGGCGTGCCGACACGGTTCTGCCCGTGTAATGCAGTTCCACAATCTCGTCCAATTTGGCGCCCAAGGCCTTGACCAGCCCGGAAGTGATGACCACAGTTTTGCCCCCCACCAACTGCTTTTTCATTTTGGCGACGATATCGGGATCAAAGCTCGCCTGCTCGGTCAGCAACACCGTTTGCGCTTCGGTCGGAAATTCTGGAACAATATCCATTGGAATTCCCACCATTCCAAGATAGCTCGGCAGATAATCTTCGCCGGATGAGTTGAACGGTTTGTAGCTCTTCACGCCCACGGGATTGCCCATCTGGCCGATAAATTTATCCGCTTTTTCAAACACGGGTCCGGCCATCATCGCCAATCGCGGATCACCTTTGATGTCGTGCAATGGTTGCGAGTAATCGAAACCGGGTGCCAACATGCGGCCGATTGGCCACAGTGTAATTTCCGGCGCCTTTGCGAAGAGCGTGATCCAAAGCTGCTCTTCGTAACGATTGGGCATTTCGCTGCCGCCCTGATCCACCCAGCCGCCGCGATTATTGTGATTCAAATTTTGCAAATAGCGGTAGATGGAATAACCGTGATACTGCTGGATGTGCATGCTGTTGTTGACCGGGTCGCGAGTTTCGGTGCCGCTGTAGATGCCGTCAAAATACTTGGGCTGGGTTTCCAGATTGAAACCGCAGGATTGATAGTGATCATACCACTGCGGGTATTTTATGATTACCTTGCAATTCGGGTTGACCGCCTTGGCCGCCTTGACCATAAGTTCACGACCAACCTTGTCCATGAGATCGAGACGATATTGCGTCCAGCTCCGATCTCCTTTTGCCGCAATGTCCTGGTCAGTCTTACGGTTGACGAAGAACCAGTCGTCCAACAGAATTTCGTCGAAATTTTTCGCCGTGAACTCGACGACCTGTTTCATCCGCGCAAGATCTTTGGGGTTCGCGTAGTCATAGGTCTCGCCGGCGTGTTCATTGATCGTCCAAGTGATGCCGCCCGCGACCTTGACGCCTTTGCTGGCGAAGAACTTCTTGGCCTGGTCGAGCGTCGCCTGGTCGGGCATGACCGTGTCACGGTGAGTCTCAAGATAGATTTTGTCGAACTTCACATACTTGGTCACCTCCACCCAGTTCCGCTCCAACCAGGCCGGGTCCTTCATCTCCTGCACGTCCATGACGCGGGCATAGCTGGCCACATCGAAGTTCTGGTAATTGGCGCCGCCGCTGAAAGGACTGGCCAGGACGAGCAGCAGCGTGCTCGTGAACACCACAAAACGCTGGCGCGCGCATGGTTGAAGTTTCATGGTGATTTTATTTCTTTGTGTGATTTTTTCCGCAGTTGCTATTTCCCCGTTCCCCAATTGAAGTTGGGTTTCGGCCCCATTTCAAAAACCAGACTGCCGTCGGGAATGATGTCACCGTGGCGGAAGCGCGGCACTTTGAGCGGTTTTCCGTTGAGCGTGGCGGACTGGATATATAAATTCGCATCCGAGACGTGGTTGGCCTGGATGACGAACGTGCCGGGATGCTCGCCTTCGAGGGTGAGCGTGACTTTAGGAAACAGCGGGCTGCCGATGTCGTAATATCCATCAGCGAGATCCACTTGAGAGAAGCCCAGGGCACTTGTCACATACCAGCCCGTCAGGTCGCCAAAGTCATCCATGCCGCACAGGCCGGCGGGCACGGGGCGATAGAGGTTCTTCTGAATTTTACGGACGAGTTCCTGCGACTTCCACGGCTGTCCGCACCGATCGTATAAATAAGGGATATGCCGATATTGTTCGTTGCCATGGAAATACAGGCCGATGACGCCCGTAAGATCGCGCAGGGCAACCCGAGGATGATATGAGGCAGTAAAGAACGTGTCCAATTTTGCCCGGAGGTTATCGGGTCCGCCAAGCAAATTGCTGAGGCCGGAAATGTCCCCCGAATCAAACCATAAGTAATTCCAGGCATTGCCTTCCCGGTAAATGTCCTCGGCATGAGGTTCCACCGGATCCAAGGGCAAGATCCAGGAACCGGCGGCCCGGCGCGGGCAAAAGAAACCAGCTGCGGCGTTGTAAAGATTCGTATAACTTTTGGACCGCGCGAGAAAGAAATCATGGTCATTGGTGCGCCCAATGATTTTCGCCAATTCCGCGAGCGCGTAATCATCGTAGGACAGCCCGATGGACCGGTTGACATAATCGGCCACCCCGGAGTTGGCGGGAACATATCCATACTTGCGATAGGCCGCGCCGGCCGAACCGCCATCGTTCAGGGCCTGGTCACGCAATTTCTGAAAGGCGTCCTCGAGATCGAGGTTTTGAAACCCTCTTTTGTGCAGACCAACCAATCCGGATACATTTCCCGGCCCCCAATAGCCGCCGCCCCAATGCCAATGCAAACCGGCGGCTTTCTGCGCCGCCCATGGCATGCCGCGCGCCAGAATCATTGCTCCCGCATTGTAACTGGGAAACCACGAATAATGCGGCCCGGCCGCCGCCCGATAAATTGCCGAATAGAAATTGGTGCGGTCCCCCGGCGATCCGCCCTCCACCACCATGCGGTTCATAATGGTGCTCCAAACCGACTTGGTTTGCTGCCAGACGGCGTTGAAGTCCATGCCGGGAATCTCCTGCGCCAGATTCTGCGCAGCGGCCGACAACCCCTTGGTCGAAGTGCCGATTTTAACCATGACTTGCTCCCCAGGCTCGGTCGTGAAAGTAACGTAGGCACCGATTGGGGTTCCACTCGCCGAGGCGGTGTTGGTGGTGATCCCATTCTTCCAGGTGCCCCGCGCGACAAAGTCCCTGCTAAAGACCGCGTGGAAATAAAATGTCTTCCCGCCGCACTGCTGAAACCCCTCGATGGTGTGTTGGTCAACGAAGGTCATCCCCGCGTCGTCTGCTTGCGGCCGGCAGTTTGCCAAGTCAATGAGCACATTGGCCTGCCCGGAAGCGGGGAAAGTGTAGCGATGAAAACCGCAATTTTTCGTAGCCGTAAGTTCCACTTTGATGCCGTAGGTGGTTAGGAACACCGAGTAATATCCGGCGGATGCTTTCTCCTGTTGCGGATCCCGTTCCGACCGATAACCTGCGGCCGGATCGGAACGACTGCCCGGACTGGTTTTGATGGGGCCGACGGTTGGCATGAAGAGCAACTGATTCACATCGCTGTATTCCCCATTCAATTGGGTAAAGCCCATGATGGTGTCGTCGTCATAACGGTAACCGGCACCGCGCATGTGCCCCCCACTTCCGTCATAGCCCGTCACCGGGCCCACACACACATATCCTTCCGGGTCCGGCACCATGGCTCCAGGATTCACCGTTCCCGTGTAAATCTGTTCGCCGGGAACGGGATTGCCGCCGACATATTCCTTGTCCGACAGCGGCGCCGTGCCGATCATCGGATTTACATAATCAACCGGGCGCGGCTGGGCCAGCGCCTGGGCTGCGGCCATCAGCAAGAATAAGACTGCCGAATTGCCTTTGATCTGGATCGCGTTGTGCATGGGATTTTTTTAGGCTGGATCAGACCGTTCATTTGATGAATTCAAGCTTCACCACGCGCTGGCTCCGGGGCACTTGCACCGGGGCGGTTTGCGGTTTGCCATCCACCAGGACCTTCGTCCAACCGGGCTCAACCGTGACGGTAAAACGGGTGCCAGCCAATTCAATATGATCCAGCGCAAAGCCGATGGTCTTAAAAGGTTTCAGATAGAAATTTTGCGCATCCATTTTCAATCCTAAAATGGCCCGGAGATATTCCCAACCCGATTTGTAGCGCGGATAGGGCGGGAAGCGGGGCGTGTCTTTTTGCGGCTCTTCGGGCAGCGTGCGGCTCAGGCCATCGGGGCCGACGGATTTATTCCATTCGCCCACGAACAAATGGTTGTTGTGCAGGCTGGATTCAATCGAGTTGAAAACGTCCAGTGATTTTTCTTCATCGCCGGCATCCGCCAGCAGCGAGGCCAAAGCTTCCTGCGGACCAAACCAGCAGGTGCGCGAGTGGTAGCCGGCTTTCATTTCCGGCTGGTGGCCGGGTCTCATGCCGTTGGCCCAGCCGCGAAATCCTTTGGCCGGATCGTCCACGAGGTTGTTCGTGTAAATCGTCAAGAGCGCAGCGCTGACTTTGTCCGCCGGCAGCACGGTCTCGGCTTGCGGGTCAATCAAAGAAAGCCATTTGCCGAAAAGCTGGTCGGAGAACGTGTCCTGTCCATCCGTGCGCCGAAGAGCTTCGCCCGTTTCAGTGCGGTTGGTGGGAACGAAAAAGGTGTTCCAATAACCGTTCGGATTCCAGAGCAATTCATCCAAGCTCTGGCGGGCTTTGGCAAACATTTCGCCCGTGGGCAGACCGTCAACCGAACTGGGCTGGTTCAGATTTTGCGACATCCGGTCGAGGCTGTAGAGACCATAGACCCACATCACGTTGACGTAGGAATTGACGCCGGGCATTTTCCAGATGTCGTAGGATTGGTTGCCGACGGGATTGTGGAGCAGGTATTGATAATTGTCCGTGCGATAAACGTGGTTGGCCGCCAAATCGGCGAGCTTAAAGCCTTTGGCGCTCCAATCCGAGTTGTTGAACCAAAGTGAATCGCGATAAACGCGACCGAGAAAGGTCGGTTCTTCGGCGTAATCCGAGCTGTCATCCCACAAGGAATGCCAGACAAACCCGGCCTTGTCGCCGGTCGTGGCGATGGAGCTATAGTATTGGTTCATGTCCATCTGCTCGATCTCCGGCCAGTTGACCAAGTAAAGCCAGTTGTGATAGACGCTGACGTCCATGGTGTTCACCCAGCCGTGCGGAACTTCCTGCTCAAAGAAAAATGAATCATCCGTGAGAATCGTCGAGGTGCTGACCGAGCAAAGCGCCGAAAACCACAGGCGCTTGAAGGCGGGCGGGACGTCGTAAGCCGCGTGCCATTTTTCAATGGCGGCGGACCAGCCAGCGGCGGATGTTTTCGCCAGATCAATGACCTGCCCGGCATTTTGGAATCGCTTGGTGTAATAGCGTTTGTAAGTATCGCGCGCCGCCGAAGATGTGGTTTTCACGGATGGATAATTCCACGCGATGTAGAAACGAATCGTCCGGCTTTGTCCCGGCGCAAGTTTCAGGGATGCCGTTACGCCGTGGGTGTCAGCTTGGCCGGCATCGCTGCCAAAAGCCGTCTCACCTTTTTCATTCACCAACACCGCTTTGCCATCCCGCACTTCCAGAGCATCGCGATTCAAAAGCGCAAGTTTGAACAAGCGGGCTTTGTCCGCCTTGTTTTCCACCGTAATGTCGAATACTTGCACGGGAATGGTCGAGTTGGTCAGATCGTGCGGCACCATCGGCGAAAAGGCAGTCATTACGACTCCAAGATTGTCATCCGCCTTTTCAAAAACAAAATGTCCTTTAGGCAAGTCTGCGTAAGCTTTTACTTTGTCCACCGGCACGGCATTCGTCAGCCAGTCCACCGGGGTTTCCTGAAGCACAATGCTTTTATCTTTTTCGGTCAGTTCAAAAGCGAAGGTCGGTTTTAATTTCGGCGCGCGGTCAATCCGCCAGTCACCGCTGTCCAGATGCCGTCCGTCAAAATACATATCGACAAAACCGTATTTGCCGAACACCGAGAAACCCGTGCCGATGCCGCCGAACGGTATGCCGGGGCTGTGGCTGACATCCACCATTTCCGGCGTCGGCGCAGTGAAGACTTCCTTGTTCTTATCGCTGCGTGCGGTCGGTTGGGTGGCGCAGCTTGTGGCGAAGAAAAGGCTCAAGGCTCCCAGAATGGATAGTTTGCAAGTGTGGTGTAATTTCATAAGAGAAGTTAAATTCAGGCGGTAGGTAAAAGAACATTTCCAAAACTATTTCTATATCGTTGTCTGTTTTTTTGAATGGGTTGAAACAGAATTTCATTTAAGTTAAAGGCAGCGCGCATAGATCACACTTATCTCGGTGATGGATGAACCAGCAGGCCGGCAACCAACTGTTTAACCTTTTCCGATGCCGTATTATCCTCCGACAAGGCCCCGGCTTTGCACATAGGATATAAATAATTCCAGATGGCCTTCAGCTCAGCTTGCATGTCGGCTTTGTCCGCAGTCATGGCGATCACCATATCTTCCTTGGGAATGACCACACAGAATTGACCACCGGCGCCGTCGCCGCGATATGCGTTATGAGTGCAGCGCCAGAACTGGTAACCATAACCTTGTTGCCAATCTACACCTATCTGGGAATGAGACTCATGATCGTTCGGCACCTGCTTGCTTGTAGCCTGTTTTATCCATTTTTTGGGAATCAACTGCTTGCCGTTCCACCTTCCGTTCTGCAGGTATAGCTGACCGAATTTGGCGATATCTTCCGTGCGCAAGTATAAGCCATAACCACCCAGCGAATTACCTTCGGGACTGGTCAACCATTTTGGATTTTCAATCCCTAACGGCTCGAACAATCGCGGCTTCAGAAATTCCAAAGTGGTTTGCCCCGTCACCGTGGTGACGATGGCCGAGAGGACATACGCTCCCATCGTATTGTATTGGAAATGTGTGCCTGGTTTGTAGGTTACAGGATGGGCTAAAAACTGTTTGACCGAAGGCTGCCCGGCGGATGCGGTTGGTTCGGTGTCATGGCCGCAAGTCATGGTAAGCAGGTCTCGAACCGTCATGGCTTTTAGGTTTTCTGAAGGATTGGGCGGCGCATCATCCGGAAAAAATTTCAACACCCGGTCGTTTAGATTTAATTTACCTTCTTCAATCGCTAATCCTATCGCCGTCGAGTTGAAACTCTTGCTGACTGAGTTCAAAATATGCTGGTCGCCGGCCGATTCAGGTTTCCACCATCCCTCGGCGATCACTTGCCCGTGGCGCACGACCATGAAGCTGTGCATGGTTTTGATCTTGTCGAGGGCTTCGACGTAATCGTAAATGGCCTGGGAAGAAATGCCCTGGGCCTCCGGCGTGCTGCGCGGAAGTGGCAAGCTGGCCGCATGCGTCACCGAGACGACGACCGGGCATAGTGCGATCAGCCATGTCAAAGAATGGGATTTGAGGTTCATATTATGGAGTTGGATGGTTAGTTGGTGAAAACTGCAAACAATTGCGGGTGATTTTGTTCATGATTTTCAATTTGAAGTCGGCGCGGACATCGAAGGTGCTGCCGCCTCAAGAGCGCTGCCCCAGCTCTTGTTTGGGCGTGAACCCATTTGGAAAACCAGTTTGCCACCGTTGACCACGTCGGAATTGTAGATCCAAGGTTTGTCAAGCGGGTTTCCATTCAAGGTGGCCGACTGGATATACTTGTTAGCGGCGGACACATTTTTCGCCTCGATGACAAAGGTTTTCCCATGGCCAACATTGATCGTTATCTTTTCAAAAATCGGGCTCCCAATGTCGAAGATTGGGCGGCCGGGGCATTGCGGGTAAAAGCCCATGGCGTTAAATACATACCAACTGGACATCGCCCCGCCATCTTCATCGCCGCACAAGCCGGTCGGAGTCACATCATACCAAAGCTCCATGATCTGTCTTACCCGGCTCTGGGTTTTCCACGGCTGGCCGGCGTAGTTATACAGGTAAGGAATGTGGAAAGCCGGTTCGTTGCCCTGACAATACATTCCGATCAAACCCGTCATGTCAGGAAACTGGCCAAGGAACGCCAGCTTGTCCATCGTGCGGCCGGTGGTGAAGAGCGCGTCCAACTTGGTGGTGAAATTATCCCGGCCACCCATCAGGGTGATCAGTCCCTGCACGTCGTGCTGCACGTTCCAGGTATAAATCCACGAATTGCATTCAGCAAAATAACCCTCGCCGGCAAAGCCGCCGGAGAATCGCGGATCAAAAGGTTCAATCCATTTTCCATCGGCTGATTTTGGTGCCATCATGCCCAGCTTCGGGTTGAAAAGGTTTTGGTAATTGTGCGCCCGTTTCATGAAGAGCTGGTAGTCGTCTTCTTTGCCCAAGGCTTTTGCCATTTGGGCAAGGCACCAATCATCGTAGGAATGTTCAAGGGTGACGGAAACTGATTGCCGCCGATGCCAGGGATCCACTTCCTTTACCCATTCATTGACTCCCAATTCGGGCAACCATCTTACCTGATAAGGCAGCTTGGAGAACGGATCGTCATTGGGTTTTTGGCTGGCGGCTAATTTGGCCGGATCAACTGGAAGCGCCGGATAAAATCCGTTGTCGAAGTAACATTGTTCCAGTTCGGTGATGTGTCCGGCATCCTTCCAGGGAATCATGGTGGCTTCCATCGCGTTTTTCCTCATGCCAGCATAGGCTTTTTCCACATCGAAATCGCGCAAGCCTTTCATATACGCATCCACAATCACCGCTGTGGAATGATTGCCGATCATCGCCCCCGAGCTAGGCAGCCAGCCGGTTACTTCGTATTCATGCACAAACCCGCGAATGGCTTTCAACGTGTCGTCCGGATTAATGATGGACTGCAGCGGATAGGCGCAGCGATAAGTGTCCCAGACGTTGCCCATTTTCAGGGAGCGGGTTCGAAAGAGCGTGGTGTAGAAAATGGCGCGTTGTTTTTCCGTGCCGCCTTGAATTTTAATCCGGCCCAGTTCATCGTTCCAAAGTTCCTTCGCTTGTTTTTTTACCTGATCAAATGATTTAGAGCCAATTTCGCTCGCAATATATTCGCGGGCGGCGGCAGTGCTCTTGGTGGAAAGTCCGATTTTCATTTCCAGAATTTCCTTGTGCGCGGTCGTCGGATAGCTGACATAGAGGCCGGTTCCATTGCCCCTGGTTGAGTTTGCTTCGGCGGCAATGGCACCGTTTTTCCAAGTGCCGTAATTGGTTGAAGGCCGACTCAACTCTGCATAAAAATAACGGTTGTTATCGGTTGACCCCGCGATAATGCCGCCATCTTTAATTTCCACAGCAGCATTTCCCGCCAGGCTTAGGAGCAACTGGGATGTTTCATTTTCCGGCAAGGTGAACCTGAATAAAACTGTGTTGGTGGTAAGCGTAAACTCGACATTGATGTTGGGATCTTCCAGCAACGCTTGATAGTAGTAAGGCGTCGCAGTTTCCAAATCATGATCGAATTTTGAAGCATTCGCATTGGCGCCAATTTTAACTTTGCCGGTATTGATCATCAAATTGGCGAAGCCCAAAGGAAAACCATAAATCTTGTCGGCCAGATACAAGTCTTCCATCTCGGGCGTGAAGGAGGGAAATAATCCCACATTGCCTTCAGGAACTTTGATTACCGGCTCCGTGCCATGCGTTTTCGGATTGATGGTGCCAATGTAGGGGTAAACATAATCAACCGGGGTCTCTTTCGGATCACCACCTTGGGCCATTTGAGCCGTCAAAGACAAGCAGGCAATAAAAGATAGTATTTTTGCCTTGTTCATAGAAAAAGTTTCAAGCCCGTTGCTCCAGTGGTTTGCGAGAATTGAATCACTCATGACAACTTCAGCCGATTCGGCGTTTCCATTTCACGGTTCGTTTGAAATTTCATTTCAAGTCCGGCTTGGCCGGATCCGTTGGTCGGACGACTTGCAGCATTACCACCGCACTGCTGCAACCCCACGAAAACCTCT
>CAJAQO010000102.1 GCA_903944085.1 uncultured Verrucomicrobia subdivision 3 bacterium | reverse complement strand
CTGCGTAGTGAATGTATTTCCGGGCCTTGTCATCGAGCTGGGCTTCGTATTGTTGCGCCAGCAGTTGCGTGTAGCTGGAAACCATCCGCAGCGGTTCCTGCAAATCGTGCGAGGCCACGTAGGCGAAATGCTCCAGCTCCTTGTTTGAGCGTTCCAAATCGGCCAAGGTGCTCTTGATTTTCTCTTCCGCCTGTCTGCGCTCGGTGACGTCAACAAACGTGACGGCACATTGTTTCGCCGCAGACTGATAGGCGGTAATGGAGTAATAAAATCCAAGCAGCTCGGAGCCTTGCTCAAACTGCCGGGACTCGCCGGTGAGGGCCACCTTTCCGTAAGTGCCGATCCAGTCGGCGGCATCGTCCGCAATGCCGGGCAAGACCGATGTCAGACGTTTGCCGATGACAGCCTGTGGCTGCAAGCCGGTAGTGGTCGCAAATCCTCGATTGGCCGCGATGATGAGAAGATCAACCGGGACGCCTCGATCATCTTGCACAACCTCGAACAACACAAAACCGGCACTCATATTCTCAAAGAGCGCCCGGTATTTCTTCTCGGATTCAACGACCTCCCTTTCCGCCCGCTTTGACTCGGTGATGTCCCGACCCACCACGACTGATCCAACGATCACGCCCGCCGAGTCACGAATGGGACTGAAGCTGTAACTGCCCACCCAGGTTTCGCCGGTGTCCTTGCGGCGCAGGGTGTATTCGGCATTCGTTATCCTCTCGCCCCGGAGTGCCCGGGGCACCGCCCACATTTCGACTGGGGCCAGTTCTCCGCTGGGCAGGAACACATCGAGAATATCCGGATACTCGGCGAAAGTCTTCAGGCACTCGGCCTTGTTCTTGAACCGGTGGAACGTGGCAAAGGCGTCGTTGAACTCAAGGAATTGACCGGCGGCATCAGAAATAAACACGGCGTCGGTCATGCTGGCCAGCGCCGCTTCCAGTTTCGCCCGGTTCTCTTGCAGCAATGTCTCCGCCTGCTTGCGCGCGGTGATGTCCACCGCAAAGACCAGCGCCCCATTCTGGTTTTGATAATTGAACGGGACGCCTGAAGTAATGACGTTCCGTTCCGAGCCATCCAAGGTGATGAAGACCGTATCTCCTGAACCGGCCCGTTGTCGCTGTCCATTGATGGTGCGGATGCGCTCCAGCACTCCGGCTTGGTAATCCGGATGGACCCGACTTATAACCGGTTGGCCGAGCAATTCCGCCGGCTGCGTGGCGCCAAACAATCGCAGGGCGGCGGCGTTGGCATAGGCAAAGCAACTGTTGGTCTGAATGAAAATGGCTTCGGGCGCCGTTTCCACCACCGTGCGAAAACGCGCTTCGCTTTCCCGCAAGGCGGCTTCCGCCTGCTTGCGCTGGGTGATGTCCTCGGAGAAGATGATGATGCCGCCAATGGAGCCGTCCGCCTTGTGCCAAGGCCGCACTTCCCAGCGGAGCCAGTCGGTCGTTCCGTCCAGACGGGGAAACGGGTCCTCGTCGCATTTCTCCACCGCGCCCGCGAGACAACGCCGGTGAATCTCTTTCCAACGCTCGGTAATTTCAGGAAAGATCTCGTAATGACTCCGCCCGATGATGTCCCGGCTGCCGAGGCGGTAGGTTTCCAGCCAGCGGCGGCTGACCACCAGATACTTCATGTCGGGATCGAACATCGCGACCGCCGCCGGGCCGTGTTCGGCATAGAGGCGCAGTTGCTCCTCCCGTTCCTGCAAGGCGGCTGCCGCCCGCTTGCGCGCGGTAATGTCCTCGACGACCGAGATGAAATATTCCGGCTGGCCCAACGCGTCGCGCACCAGCGCAACGGTGAGATTGGCCGTCACGGTGGACTGGTCTTTGCGGAAGTAACGCTTCTCCAGCGTGTAGGTGGGGATTTCGCCCGCCAGCACCCGGCGCAACAAAGTGATGTCGGCATCCAAGTCGGCGGGATGGGTGATTTCTTGAAAAGTCTTTGCCAGCAGTTCCTCGCGGGAGTAGCCGAGCATGTCGCACAACTGCTGGTTGACGCGTAGAAAGCTGCCATCCAAGCCCACCTGCGTCATGCCCACCGCCGCCTGTTCAAACAGCGCCCGGAACTGGGCATCCGCCGCCAGCCGGTTCGCCTGCCGCAGCCGCTCGTGGAAAAAAGTGAAGAGGATGCCCATCGTGACGAAGATTCCAATGGACACGAAGTCCGAGGGCCTTTCGATGGCAAAGGAGAAACGCGGCGGGATGAAAAAATAACAGACCAGCACCGTGGAGAGCGCCGTCGCCACCAGTCCGCCGCGCCGCCCGCCGACCCAGGAACTGAAGAACACCGCCAGGCAAAACAGCAGCCAGGAATGCGGCTGGAGGGCCGCCCAGAAAAACAATTGCAGCCCGCACGCCACCAGCGGAATCAGCATGGCCAAAACCAGTCCTTGTCCGTCGCTTGGGCGGAACGTGCCATATTCTTTCCCCATGGGTTGCATAAATGCGCCAGCTAAATCTTTCCAATGGTCTGGCAATAAGTATATCGCGTGACGGCCAAAGGGCTAACCGTAAATTGCTGCTTACCAGAATTGTTTTGCCATAGTCAGTTCAAAGGGGGCGCAACTGGGCACTGCCGTTGGAGCGCCGGCTTGCAGCCGGCTTGGGACGCGATTGAAACTGATCTGGTAGCGCAGCCGTCCCCGGCTGCGGGTGGCCGCAGCGTCTCGCTGCGAGGCCCCGCCGCGGGCTGATTCTCGCGGCGGGACGCCGCTTAAACCCGCCGGCGGGGACGCCGGCGCTACGCTTTCGCCGGACGAGGTCAAAGAAGCGTTTCAAGCTGCGCCCGATGGGTGACCCCGCTGCCGTCGTCCCGGCGGGAAGAGCCAGCCGGCACCGGGGAACTCAATTCCCCGGAGTGGAAAATGATTTCCCCGGCGGCCGGAATCATTTCCGCGACCGGGGAATCGAGTTCCCCGTTCACGGAAATGAATTCCGCCGTCGCGGAACCGGGTTCCGAGTTCGCGGAAATGAGTTCCGTGGCCGGGGAATTCAATTCCGCGTTCACCGAATCGAGTTCCGGGACCGCCAAACCCTCTTCCGCGTCGGCGGAAAGGGGGTTGGTGGCAAGTTTTACGCGATTTTTGACAAAATAGGGTTGGAAATCACGCCGGCACAGGCGTTGGATAGCCGGGTAATGGTTCCTTCAGTCGGGTCGGGCCAGTCGAAGTCCGGCGACTGCGGGGCCGAAACCAACGAAACCAGAAACCACGAAAACAAAATGAGAATACCGATCCCCGAAAACAAGGATCAGTTCATCACCCTGGCCAAGGCTCTCCTGGCCAAGCACACCGAGCTCGGAGCGGCCAGCCCGCTCAATGGCATAGAAGGTATTGCCAATCTTGCCGCGCTCGTGAATACCGCTGACATCAACAACCAACAGTCCAAGCTCCTCGCCAAGCAGGCGACCACCGCCACCGAGGCCTGTGACAAGGCCATCGGCCCGGATGCCAAAACGCCCGGCGGACTCCGCTTTCTGGTGACCGCCTCGCGCGGCACGCTGGCCGGTCAGAACCGGGGCCAAGAGCACAAGCTGGGCGACTGGGGCTTTGGCGTGATTGCCGCGCCCGAGCCGTCGCCCGAAGCCAAAGCCGCCGCCAAGGCGGCGCGGGCAGCGGCCAAAGCTGCCAAGAAGCAACCACCGACTGCCTGATCTGCCGCCCAATCACGAACGGGATGACCTGCGTCATCCCGTTCTTTTTTTGCCCGGACGGCGGGCGGCGGCGAGACCCGCGCGTTTTTTTTGGTTCTTCGCTGTTGCCAGTGGAACGGCGACGACCAGATTGGTTCCTGGTTGGCGGGAAACAGGATGATGATGGCATTGGAAATCGCCACGTCATTGCTGGCCACCGTGCCGGTGAATCGTTGCGCGTAGGGGAAATTCGTGACCGTGAACGGGTTGGTGAACGGCGCGAAATGCCCAGCCGGACTCGACAGTTTGATCAAATATTGGCCGTCGAACGTCTGCAGAAAATCACTCTGGAAATTGAGTTTGGCAGTGATGGTCCTGTTCGCCATGCCGTCCGTGTCGCCGGTTGAGTGTCATAGATTTCATAAGAGAGTTTCTTTGGAGTGCAAATGCAGCATTGATTGTCTGTCATCGGTAATCCTAGTGGTGCCGAACTTGGCCTCCACTATCGTCAAACTTGTTATAATCGAATTTAAATCCAAACGATTAAACCGGCCAGGGCTTGTCAACACCCCGGCCGGTTTTACTAAACTACATCCACCACCCGATCATGGCGTCCGCACCCGGAAGAAATTCTGGGCGTTGGTCGGCGACACCGTGTAGGGGGACATGGCGGCGCTGTTGGTCGTCCATGGCCCCAGTAGGTTGGTCGCTTGCAGGAGCACGGATCCCGCCGACCAGGTCAGCGTCAGATTGCCGCCCGCGCCGGACGGGGCAAGGCTCAAGGTTGGCGGAGTAACCACGGCCGATAAATCATATACCACCAACGCATTCATGTTCCCATTGTTTGCTGTCGGCAACTGTTCAATGATTGTTTGGGTGGTCGTCTCGGCTAGGAACGAAGCCATCACATACACCAAGTCACCCATATGAAACGTGGGTGAAACATCGGTCGGAACAACGGGATCTTGGAAATAGGCTAACCGCGCAGGCGCTCCCCCGTTTGCCGGAACCCCACGAGCATCCAAGCCGATGAGCAGGATGCTATAATTGTGGCCGGCCACCAAGTTATTGAGAGTAATCGTCTTGGGACCAAGGTCAAAATTGCACTGGTTCAACACGGCATCAAAGTTTGTGTTGCCGGTCGTATCAGGCGCCGGGTAGGCAAAGTTTCCCCCGGTATTACCAGGGGCAACAGTGGCCACCGAACCATTAGCCGTAAACGTCAAGCTGCCGCCATTGCCCAGCGTCACCACAGTGGCCGTGTTCCCAAACACCGCCGCTCCCGTCACGACGCCGGGATGGTTGAGCACAGCATCCGCCGTGGTGATGGCGTTGGTTGCGCCAAAGTGAATTGCATACGTCGAAGGAACCACGGTCAGTGATGTTGGGCTGCTGTTTGCCGGACCGCCGGCGAGATTGGTCGCAATCACATAATAATTACCCGTGCTGCCCGCCTGCACATTGGATATGACCAGCGTGCTAGTAGTGGCACCCGGAACATTCGTGAAAGTGCCGCTTCCGCCATCAGTCACCCATTGATAAGCAATCGGCCGCGAACCGTCAAAGGTGGCTGTCAACGTCGCGGTAACGCCGGCATAGTATGTCGCCGGATTAGGCGTGGTGTCCGTCACCAGGAACGGTGCCGAATCGTTAATTGTCAGCGTCGCCGGCACGCTGCTGGTGACGACCCCATAGTTATTGCTGATAGCAACAACATAGTCGAGATAATTGGCAAGTTGCGCGTTGGTGATGGTCAGCGTGGCGTTGGTGGCCCCGGATATGTTCCCGCCATTGGGAAGAGCGGTGTAAATGCCACCGCCGACTGCCCCAGCCATCCATTGGTAAGAAAACGGACCCGTGCCGGCGGGGGCGGCAACGGTAATGCTGGCCGCTTGGCCGACATACACTGTAGCCGGGGTCCAGGTCGGATTAGCTCCGATGATCGGCGAACCACCTGACAATACCGTGATCTGCCCCGATGCCGTGGTGGCCGTGGCACCATAGAGGGCAGCAAACGTAGCCGGAAAGTTACTTGGGTAACTGGCACTGAGTATGGCGGCTGAATAAGTGCCAGGTGCCAGCGAGCCACCATTGATATATACAGATTTGAAGGTATCGTTCTGGGTCAGGAGCATTTTTCCATTGAGCACCAGTGAGGCATTGGTGTTATTTATGGGATAGGAAGTTTCCATTGTCCCATTTGCGCTTATTGTGATGGTATTTGTTCCTAAAGAATTGATGCCGCTGCCAACCAACTGGCCTATCTCGATGTCCCATGTGCCCGTGAAGGTATTGGTGGTGCCCGTGATATCCAGCACAGAATTAACCATGTCCCAGTTAGTGGCATTAATGTTGTAAAACTGTATTCTGCCACTTCCCGTTAGGTTGGCGTCAATCTGAAATGTCTGGTTGGTGCTGCCAGCGCCACCCGCATATAATGTCGAATTGGTGGCAACGGTCACCTGGCCTTGAAGGACTACAATGGTATTATCGCCGATGTTTAACTGACCACCGTTCAACACGAGGTTGGGAAAATAGTTGGTGGTATAGGATCCGCCGGCGAGAGAACTGCCAGCGGCTTGATTCTTAAATCGAATCTCGCCCACATTGTTGACTGTGCCATTTTCAAAAATCCCATCACCGTCAACAATCAGTTGCGTGCCAGGGAAAACATTGTTGATCGTGGCGGTTGGATTCCTCAAGCGCGAGCCGACAATCACCTCGAACGAACTGCCTGGATTGCCAATCGTTGAAGTGGAGGCTGGCAAGCCGCCCGGATTCCAAACATTCACGTTGTTCCAATCAGCACCAATACCCTCCTGAATGGGTGCCCCGGTATAATTCAAGGTGAAAGTCGTCGGTGGCCCGGGATCCAACACCGTCAAGGTCGCCGGCACGGTGTTGGTAACGGCACCATAGGCATTGCTGACTCGCACAACGAAGTCGAGATAATCGGCATCCTGCGCGTTGGTGATGGTCAGGGTGGCGTTGGTGGCTCCAGATATATTCCCGCCATTGACAAGATTGGTGTAAATTCCGCTGCCGACCGCCCCAGCCATCCATTGGTAAGACAATGGAGCCGTGCCGTTGGCGTTAACAGTGATGCTTGCCGTCTGGCCAACATACACTGTCGCTGGAGTCCAAGTTGGATTGACTCCAATGGTTGGCGGAAACGCCGCGATACCGGAAGCGGCTGAAAACAGGGCCGCCACCTGGCTTGGGTTCAGGGCTTGGTTAAACAGCCCCACTTCATCAATTGAACCATTGAAGATGCGGCTGGCGTTGTAGCTTTCCAAGCCAACAAAAGTTGGCCCATCAAACTTTTGAATCGCGTGATTATGGACTAGCGTTGCGGAGAGCAGTCCGTTGTTGGTGTTGCACAAATAGATCGTCCCATTCGTCGGCGTTATCACCAAGACCACCAGCGACCACACCCCGATTGGCGGCACCAAGCCTGAGTTCCAGGTATAGGTAGCGCTGTCATTAGCCCAATTGTAATTCAGAGTGTTACTGGTATCAGCCAGGTAGTCCAAGCCGGAGATGGTGCTGGTGCCATTGCGGCAAAAGACGATGCCGGCGGCAGCAGGCATCTGGCCATTCGGATGGATCCAGGCCGTGATCGTCAACACATTCGTGCCGATGCCGTTGTTCAAGTTGAACGCCGGCAGCGTGGCATACGAATTGCCTCCGTTGACCGTGCTCAACGCGGTGTTGCCATCGGGGAACCCGATCAGGCCGTCAAGGGTGGTTTGCGGACCGACAATGCTGTTGAATCCGTTTTGCGAGGCCGCACCGTAAGTGCCACTGAACGAGCCGATGGAATCCTGCGCCACGACGCCGCCCAAGCTCGGATCATTGGTTCCACTGAACGAGTAGTAGGCAAACGGAGGAGCGGTATTCGTCATCACGCAAGTTTCATACGCGCCGGACAGCGAGGTGAAGGTCAGATTGGCCACGCTGCTGGTGACTGAGCCTAGTGAATTGGTAATCACGACGAAGTAATTTCCGCCGTTGGCCGGAGTGGCACCCGTAATCGTCAGGACATTGGTGGTCGCGCCAGAGATATTGCCACCGTTGCTCAGGGCGGTCGCGGTGCTGTTGGTGAACCATTGATAGCTCAATGGTGCCGTGCCAATTGCCGTGACGCTAAACTTCGGGGTGCCGTTGCTAAAGATGGTCTGGCTCTGGGGTTGCGTGCTGATGCTGGGCGCTGTCGGCGGGGAAAAAACTTCTACGGCGAAAACAAATTTTCCGCCGGTTGTGTATCCAGCCGTAAAATTGTTCGTGCCAGCAGTCAAGCTCGACACATAACCAGCCGCTGCCGTCGTGGCATTATCTGAACCATCGACTGCCGTCGTGCTGTTTATTGTCGCGCCCGCCTGATTGGTGACATTGATGTAAGCCGAGGTCGAGGGAGTGTTGCCCCAACAAGCATTTACGGCCGCCCAAGCGCCAGCAGGAACACCCTGGACGTTGATATTTAAAGCTGTAGTTGTGGTGCTGGTGCTCCCACTGGTCGCTCCAGCAACAATTGGAACAATAGTAGTATCCACTCCACTAAGCGTATAGGCCGTAACCCAGTTGCCACTGGCCCCTGTAACTGTGCCGACAATATTAGTTGTGCCGGGTGTCGGATTGTAGAGGTGATACACGGCAAGGCCGCGGGTCGTTGACGGAATTCCTGACGACTCAACGTCCCGAGTCAGCGTTTGGCCGCCGAGCCAGTTAATCGTCGTGGGTTCCGCGTTATTGACAGATCGGTCTTCTACGAGGACAACCAAGACCTTGGCCCCGGCAGTGACTGTAAACGACTTATTTATTACACCCGATGCTGTGTATGCGTAGGTCAGCGTGCTGCCATCTTGAATGGCAATCGCCGCTTGGGCGTTTGCGGCCAGGAAAAGCATGGCCAGAAAAAGACCTGCCGCCAAAAGCAGTCGGCGCGCAGAGTTCGTAAAACGATTCACGGGTTTATTGTTCATAGTTTTAGCTAATGTTTGATCAGGTTTTTTCCAATTTTACCACAAACACGCAGGCATTCGTAACAATTAGGTGCCGACAATGAATTGATTTCGGTAAATGGAATTTGTAACAGGTTAAAGCCACGTCAGGCTGTTGACTAGCCCCACAAATGGGGTGTTTTTTGGCAGCGGAAAAATGGCTAAACCCCAAGGCGGAATTTTAACACCACTTCTATCCGTGAATGGACGTGAAGCTTCTTGTAGATTTGTTTTAGATGCCAGCGCAGGGTCAGGACGGACACACTGAGGCGACTGGCAATTTCCTTGTTGGACCGGCCGCTGATGATTTGATCCAGAATTTCGCGTTCGCGCGTGGAAAGCTTTTCCGCTTCGCCGTTGGACGCTTGTTGATCCTGAAAATAGCCAAAAACTTTGCGCGCAATGGCCCCACTCATAGGCGCGCCCCCTTGCTGAACCTCACGAATGGCCGCGAATAGCCGTTCCGGCGCGGCGCGTTTAAGGAGATAGCCGCTGGCGCCGGCGCGAAGGGCGCTAAAGATGCGATCTGGATCCGCATAAACGGTCAGCATAACCACTTGCACATCGGGCAGCAGTTCTTTTAAACGCGCCACGCATTCGATGCCGGACATGCCCGGTAGTTGAATGTCCATCAACACAATTTCCGGCCGGTGCTCCGGCAACAAGCGCAAGGCATCCTCCGCCGTCGCGCAGGCGCAAACGCACCGGTAGTCAGGCGACAAATTGACCATCCGCTCCAGCCCTTCGCGGGTGGTCTGACTGTCTTCGACGATGGCGATGTTGGTCATATTATGGCACGCCCAAATTGATTGCTGGAACAACGTCCAGCGACTTTCTCAGCCTACGTCTTGGCTATACACGCAGGCAAAAGATTAACCCAAATGGCATCAAACTCGGCTTGCAGTATTGTTCGAGGAATAATTAAAGCAATTGAGGCTGTTTAGAACCTTACAATCTCAATCAGACGGTGACCAGCCCCACAAGTAGGGTGTTTTCTTGAGTGGCGGAAAAATGACTACACTCCAGGACGGAATTTGAGCACCACTTCTACCCGTGAATGGACGTGGAGTTTCTTGTAGATTTGTTTAAGATGCCAACGCAAGGTTAAAACAGACACGCTCAGGCGGCCGGCGATTTCTTTGTTGGACAGGCCGCCGATGATCAGCTCCAGTATTTCGCGTTCGCGAGTGGAAAGTTTTTCAGCTTCAGTGCTGGGTTGTTGGTTTTGAAAATAACCGAAAACTTTACGCGCGATGGCCCCACTCATTGGCGCGCCACCAGCTTGAACCTCGCGGATGGCTTGGAACAGCCGTTCTGGAGCGGCACGCTTGAGCAGATAACCGCTGGCACCGGCGCGAATGGCGCTAAAGATACGGTCAGGGTCCGCATAGACGGTCAGCATAATCACTTGCACGTCAGGCAGCAGTTCTTTTAAGCGAGCCACGCACTCAATGCCAGACATGCCCGGCAGTTGAATGTCCATCAACACGATTTCCGGCTTAAGTGGCGGCAACAGACGCAAGGCATCCTCGGCCGTCGGGCAAGCGCAAACACACTTATATTCAGGCGACAAATTGACCATTCGTTCCAGCCCTTCGCGGGTGGTCTGGCTGTCTTCAACGATGGCGATCTTGGTCATATTATGGCGCGCTCAAATTACATACCCCACTTCACGCTGTAGCGCGAGCGGTAGCCACTGTGAGGTTCAGGCGAAACTCGACTGTCGTGCCTTGGCCAGGCTGGCTGGTAATGTCGCAGACACCACCAAGCCGCTCAAGTCTTTCGCGCATCCCGGAGAGGCCATCACTTCCTGGATTACCAGAACCGCGTTCAAACCCGCGACCATGGTCAGAAATGGATATTGCGAGTTGATTCTGAACCATTTCGATCTTGAGCGTGACTTCGCTGGCACCAGAATGTCGCACAACATTGTTCAATGCCTCCTTGAAGGCGAGAAAAATGCCGTGACGCACCTGGGGCTCCAGAGAGAATTTTGGCAGCGATTCAGGCACCTGTAACCGGCAGGTGATGTTTGCCAAATTCAAAAACTCCTCGGCATAAAACGAAAAGTAAGTGGCGATCGAGCCGATGGAGTCGTATTGAGGATTGATGGCCCAAACAATTTCATCCAGGCCGGTGACGAGCGAACGGGCTGATTTCGTGAGCTGATCAAGGTAACGCCCCCTTTCTTCCGCCGGAACATCAGGTCTTCCTGCCAATGATCCGAGCAGGCTCATTTCGGTGAGTCCGGCCCCGAGTTCATCGTGCAGGTCCTGGGCCACGCGAGTTCTTTCCTTTTCCATAATCCGCTGTCGTTCCACCTGCTGCCGCCCTTCGATTTCCTTTTGTAATTGCAGGGTCCGCACCTCTACTTTTCGCCGGAGTAACGTCACCCAAACAACGGCTAGACCGAGCGCTGCCCCTAAAGCCGCCGCCGCGCCGAGAGCACGCTGAATTGTCCACCACGGCGGCATCTGAATCACGGTAACTGCCGCAGGGCTGTTCAGTAATAACTCAAAGGGATCACTTTTCGCACCCAACTGGTCCGCGCTCATGGCGGCGTAAACTCCCGTCAATCGCAGCCGACTACCGATGGATAAAGGCAGCGGTTGACTTGGGTCTAAATTTAATTTGGCCTCAAAGTGAGTCTGCCCGGATCGCAATTCCAGGATTTGGCCATCCGGACGAATGTTTTCATTTACTAACATGGCTTCAACCGTAATCAGAGTGGAGTCATGTCGCAGATCGAGAAGTTCCTCGGCGGAAAGCTGAACTGGAAGCGGCAGTGAACCCTGACCAATCTTGCGCATTTTGGCCTCTTGCAGGATTGGCGAAGAACCGCCTAACTTTGGAAAACCCACGGTTTCTACCCAGTCACCGGCTCGTAACCTCACGGGATCAGTCGCTAAAATGCGGAAACCAACATTATGATCCAGCGCAAAATATTCTCCCGGCCGCGCAAAAATGACTTGCCCCGCCACTTTGATTCTTTGAAGGGCACTGGCGTGGGCATTATACCAAAGCATATCCCCTATTTTGCTGGCGGGTATGGAAAATGGATCTGATGGGATCAGAGATTCCACGCTCATCAGCGCATGCACCAGATAAAATCGTCCGCTAATGACCTGCCGCGTTGCCGAGTCCCATTCACTGCTGAATCCTCCGCGAAGCCGCACCACGCTGCCCACCAACGACCCGCCTGAGATTGGCATCTTTGGCAGCGGACGTGCGTCAGTCTGATCCAATGTGATTTTCCCATCCCGCGTCAACAGCGTCATCTCATTGGTGGAAGCGGCGGTGAGCACCCCTTGGATTTCAACATATTCACAGTCCAGACTGCCATTCATCAATTCATCCCAAGTCGGCCGAATTGGTTCTGGCATCGGCGCATTTCCCAACCGCGTTATTTTGCGGGCCTGGATGGCCGGCGCAAATTGTCCTGGAATAGTGATGCCTTCAATGTCCAACAGCTCTCCGATTTGCGGCTGATCGGCCCATGCTTGCGGGACGCCAAAATGGACAGATATGCCGCCGGTCGCGTCGCACAGCACCAATTTAAAGTTATTGAAGTTGTCGTTTGGCCACGCACCAATGACCACACCTTGGATCTTGACCGGAATGCCCAACGCGACCTCGTCCGATTTTAGTTCGCGCACTTTTGCAACCGTGGTCAGCAAATAATTGGTGGACAGCTTTCGCTCGCCTTCATTTTGAGAGCCAATAATATCAACCAAATTTGCGCTCGGAACGATGATGCGGGCCAGTTTTTTTTCTCCGAGATTACTCAAATACTCATGGATTCCCGTCACGCGAATTTGGCGGTGCATCAGGTTGGTCGCAAACAAATCCAAGCCTTCCAAGACCGTAACGGGCACTTGTCCCAGCTTGCCCGCCAGACCAATTTCCAGATTGTGTTGATCTTTGCCGGCAAAAATTACTTCGCCCTCCAAACTGGCCCACTGGTCCCCGGAAACATCTGACGGCCGATCCAGATTTTCAGACGACACAGATTGGTCTGCCGGGCCAAGAACTTTGCAGGAAATGTGTTGTTCCCCGACGCGGAGGCTCGCGCCATCATCCGATTTCACATAAAACGTATAGATGCCGGGCTTGGAGACTTCTATAAAACCGTTGAAAGCAAGCGCGGTATTCTCGGCACGGGCACGATAGGATAAATTAAAATTGGTTGCGCTGCCCGCGGCAATCGGATTGGTATTCAGCTGTAAATCTGACAAGGAATACAAATCGTTTCCATTATACGCGGCGAATTCAAGACCGGGTTCAAATTTAATCCGGTTCGACACGCCAGTGGTCTGGTGCCAAAGCCCCGTGCTGGGGATGCTTTGGCGCGGGACATCCGGTCCCTGCCATTCTACTGCCAGCACGGATGTGCCAAGACCGTTGAACCATTCCAAATGAATTGGCTGCCAACCCGCTTCCAGAAACACTTTTCCTGATCTCAACCAGGGCTCATGGCGGCCATCGTTGTCCACCACGGGAGTGGTGCCGAGTTGAGTATAAAAGCGGCTTTGCACGAGTGAACAGTTTTCACCTTCGAGGCTTACTCGTTCTCCTACGCGTATCGCATCATCCAGTGTTGGCAACTCGACTAAAACCGCTGCCGAACGATCCTGCAAGGCAATCAATTTTGGTTGCCGAACGATGGCACGAACGATTCCTTCAATGTGGAAAGTCTGGATTCCGCCATTACTGCCGGCAACCATCTTTTGAAAGTCAGCGATAGAAATCAGATTGGGAAGAACTTCAGCCTCGCTTGCCATTACCGCACCAAGCAGGAAGCAAAGCCAAAAACAAACGCAAACTGCGCACATACCACATGACGATTGCATTCGTTTGGCTGGATTTTTTGCATTCAAACATGCTTTGTATCAAAGCTCGCGATTTAATTCAATCAGCGAATACAGGCAATAAACTGGCAAAAAACGCCCCTCGACTCCGGGCTGCCTGATTGGCAACATGCCGCCATAATCATTGTGGTAAAAAACGGTTCTCGTTCACCCGCGCAGCTGTCAAAATCGACGGCACAGAAAAAATGAATCCAATTGCAGATCTATTCGCTCCAACTGAGTTTCAATTGCGAAGGCGCTCCGCACGGCGCATTGAATCCGGTATCCACTCATGTCGTGCAGGATCTCAAGCCGGGCGAGTGGAACCGCGTGGTTTGGGAAATTCCGGAACTCAAGCGCGATTGCGTGGCCGTGTTCTCCATGGGCGCGACGCTGCCCGGCTAGTTCGCCTGAAGATCATCTGCACCCCGGGGAACCTCCACCACACTCTGCACCGTTTTGACGCCCGCCGAAGTGTAAGGGTTGTGGCAATCGGGCACGGTGGCCCCGTCCACCATGAAGTTGTAACGATAGGCACCCGCTGGTGCCGGTTCCGAGATGGCCGACCAGACGCCGTTGGTGGCTTTTACAAACTTGATGGAATCCCTGCCGAAATCGCTATTCACGCGCAGCGACACGTTTTTCGCCTCGGGTGCATACAGCCGAAAAGTAACGCGGCCATCGGGCGTGACTTCGGGCGAAATCAGCGAGTCGTTCGGCATGTCTGCCGGCTTGCTCCAGACCGCCGGACGCTCCGAAACTGGCGGAGCCGCTTGGTTTGTTTGGGAGAAAGCCGTCCCTGCATCGCCAACACACGTAATGAGCATTAGGCTGGCCGTAACGTTACAAAATGTCTTCATAAAGTTTGATTTTCGCAATAAACTTACTGCACTTTAAGGATGTAAAAGTTCTGTGTGTTGGTGGCAGCGTTAAGAATGTTCGTGGACAGATTACCGCTGCCATCGAAGGTGCCCGTGGCGTTCGTCTGCCATTGGTTCAATGGCCGGGCCACGTTGGAGCTTTGCAACAGCGTCCAGAAACCGCCCGGCGTGCCATTCGTGGCGGATAGCGTCAGTCCGCCGGTGCCACTCACTTGGATGCTGGTGAGGCGTGGCGATGACGGCAGGACGACGACACTGCCGACCTTGATGACTCCCGAGGCGCTGGTCGCCGTGGTGCCATAAAGCGCAATGAAGGTCAACGGAAAGGCGCATGCATTGATTGAGTTAAGCTGCGCCGCCGTGTAAATACCCGCCGGCAGCGGCGTGCCATTAATAACCACGCTCTGGAACACGTCGGTCTGGGTCAGGAACATTCTCCCATTTAGAATGAGGGATGAATTGGTGTTGTTGATGGGATAGGTCGTTTCCAGCACACCGTTGGTGTTGATGGTAATTGTGTTGGTGCCCAGCGAATTTGCACCACTGCCCACCAGCGGGCCTTGCACCACGTTCCAAGTGCCACTGTAGGTGTTGGTGCTGCCTGTGATGAGCAGTCCCCCGAACATGGCATCGTTGGTTTCCGGAAAATCATGGTATTCTATGCTGCCATTTCCTTCAAGGAAGGCATCAATTTGGAAGGCACGGTTGATGCCGCCGGCAGAATCCACATACATCGGCGTGTTTGATTCGATGTTGACGATGCCTTGAACAAGTATCATCGAAGCGGCGGCGCCCGAAGCGTTGGTGCCGACCCCGCTGTTGTCCAGTTGGCCGCCAGCCATGACCAGCAGCGGAAAATAATTGGTGGTGGGACTAAATACTTCCTTAAATTGGATCAGACCCACCGTTGTTTCGCCCGCACCGGTAGCATTGGTGAAAACTCCGTTTCCATCCACTGTCAACATCCCGCCGGGAAAGGCGTCATAGGTTGAGGATACTGGAGTGCGGAGTTGGGTGCCGGGCACCACTTCGAACGAACTGCCGGGAAATTCAATCGCCGAAGTCGTCGCAGACGCCCCGCCCGGATTCCAAACATTGCCGTTGTTCCAATCAGCGCTAGCGCCTTCAACAACAGTCGCCCCACCATAATTCAAGGTGAAATTTGACGCCGGTCCGGGCGGCAACACATACAGCGTCGCCGGCGGGGCGCTGGTGGCGGCACCGCTGATGTTGGTGACCACCACGACATAGTCGAGGGCGTTGCTCAACTGCACGCTGTTGATGGTCAGTGTCGCGGTGGCTGAACCGGTTATGTTTGCCCCGTCCGCAAGATTGGTGTAATTCCCATTCAAGCCAGCCTTCCATTGATAGTAGGTCGCACCAGCGGCCGTGACGGTCGCGTTCGCCGACCCGCCCACATAATTCGTGGGTGGGGTCCAGACCGGCTCGCCTGAGATGGTAAGCGAGGCTGGCGATTGATTGGGCGCGAAAAATTGCAATTCCGCCACGTCGCAGTTGCCATTGGCCGGGCCCGCATAGCGCACGCAGCGGAAGGCTTTGGTAATGGTGATCGTTTGCGGCGTGACCACATCGTTCTCCGGCGGCGCGGTGGCGATGGTGAACAACGTCACAGGATTCGGAAAGGTCGGGCTGTTGTCTCCCTGAAACACCCCGCCGAGCATGCGTGCCGACCAGCCGATGCGCGGCCAATAGTTAATTTGGCCAATCACATTGCTCACCCCGGCTCCAAAATCCAATCCCACCCAGTCCCCGCTGTTGTCAGGGCCATCAAAATAGGTGTTCAAGTTGCCATCAAACACCTTGGCGATGGTGTTGCCGCTGTTGCTCCAGGAGCCGCTGGTGCCAATGACGGTTCCATGCAACTGGTTGGTGCAATTGACTAGGCCGGGTTCAGTCGCCGGTGTCGCTTGCGTCATGGCCACCACATCAACATCCCAGCCGACGGGCACGTCATTGGTGGTTGGTGTTGGCGCTGTCCATTGATTTCACGAAACGTTGTAATCTATCCGGCGGCAACCCCAAGCCGCATTGGCGTTGGCCTGCATCCAAGGATAATAAGTGCTCCATAAATTGTTATCCCTGACGAAGTGCCCCATGCCCCGCGCGTATTCAGCGGCCCATGTGTCCAGATAAGTGGCGCCATTGTTGAAGATACTGTTGTCCGTGATATGATTTCTTGTATATTCGACCGCCAGAAACGCGTCGTTGTAATAAACTTGCGGCCCGGTAATGTTATGCAGCAGATTGGCGCAATCCGTAAAGGTGCCTTGATTATAGAGAGCGGAAGAAGTGTTGGGGATTCCGTTGGTGGCCATATAGGTGTAAACCAGGCCCGAATTGGTGTTGAACAGATTGGTTCGCACCCAATTGTAGATTAGCAAGGCGCTATTCAGATAATTCGTATCTCCGGTGCTTTGATAAATCATGCACACCGCTTGTAACAAACTTTCATTGGATAGGGAGTTTTTATTGGGCGCGCCCGAGACATTCGCCGGCTGCTGCTCCCAGATGCCGCCGCCATTATAGTTGGTGTCCCAGCCGCGGGCGAAGGCCATGTTGAAACCATACTCGGCGGCATTGAGATAATTGGTGTCGCCCGTCATCTGGTATCCCCGAGCTAATGCCAGCGCGAACCACCCAATATCATCGTTCCAGCTATCCCCATTCCAAGGCAATGGGCTCTCAAGCAAAAAATCGGTGCACAGGCTGTTGACCAATTGCTGTTGCACCGGGCAGTGTGTGCGCTCATAAGCATTTTCCGCACCCTCGATGTCAATGGCCAAGGTCCACCCGCCATCCGTGGCCCGGTTGGTCAGGCTTCTGGCATAATAAACTAGGCCGAGATTGTTTTGGGTTTGGATCAAATAAGCATTGTTATAAGCGTCAAAGACCATGTCGGCGAGCGTCTGCACAACCACCCGCAAGCTTCCGGCAAGCGTATTGCCTGCATTGTCCCGAACAGTGACCGGCAGAATCGCACCGAGGGTGGCTATCGTCGTCGTCACCGAGTTGGTATAAACATTCCCGCCTGACAAATTTAGTTGCAAGACTGATGGCCCGCCGATGGCGCTCGCATTCACCACCATATTTGTGATGGAGCCGCCGGTTGACGTTGCCGTGACGCTCAAAAACACCGGCGTTCCCACCGGCACAGGATTCGGTGTGGCGGATGCCGCCGTGATGTTGATCGCCGTGGTCAGCGGCGTGAAGACGGCCACGGCAAAATTATTTTTTTGGGCGCCCGTCGCCCATGCCGCCGTGAAGGTGTCTATGCCTCCGCTCAATCCCGAGAGGTAGCCGGCCGTCATAATGGTGGATTGGTTGTCCACCATGAGAAAGGACGTCATGACATTCGTTCCGCCCGTGCCGGTGATGGTCGGAAGGGGAGTTTGAGAAGACCAAGTGGAATTCGCGACGGCCCAGGAGCCAGCCGCCACACCCGAAACCGCAAATGTGACGTTGGCGCCAATGTTGCCGCCGTTTCCAACCTTGGGCGCCACGGTGGTGTCAACGCCGCTAAGGGTGTAAGCCGTGATCTCAACATTAAGCGGATTATTGGCGATTGTGGCGGTAATATTATTTGTTCCGGGCGTGGGATTGAATAGATAGTAGATGGATTCGCCGCGCAGGTTGGCATTCGAATTGTCCTGCGCCACGGCCTTGAGAATTATCTGCGAGCCCCACGCTAGCGTTGCCGGTTCGCTGTTGATCGCCGATGCCCCCTTGCCTTCCACCAGCACCACCAACACATTGGCCATGGGACTGACCGTAAAGTTGGTGATGGTAACCGAATTCTGGCCGCTCTCGGCGATGCTCATGGACAGCCCAGCTTCCGCCGCCGTATCTACCAAGGCAATATCGGCCCGGGCTTGCCGCTTTGAGGCGGCTAAAACCGCGAGCAGGATTGACGTTGACAAGGCACGCCAGCCATAGCGCCTCTGGCTCACAGTATAATTCATTTTCATTTGGACCATTGTAAGATTTTCAGTGTTATTCATTCTTTTCGTTGTCCGGAGCAATATCCATAGTCATTTCTCAAAAACTACTTACTGCACCTTGAGCGCACTTCGAGCAGCTTTTTATATCGCGAACGCCGAATGCCGTCGCCGCTTCAATGCCACAGTTCTTGAGGGGGCAATTGGTCGAAGTGGCGCTTCACATCTATTCCCCGAAGCTGCTGGTCGGCGAAATCCAAGATGGCGGACCAGTCTTCCATCGCGAGCCGGTGCGGTCCCGGACGAAAATTAATTCCTAGATGATCGGGCACGCCGAGCAGTGCATAAACCGGCTGGGCGGCGAGATAAGACTGAACGAGCGCGTTGACGCTAGCGGCGGTGTCGTCCAAACCGTCGGCGGCAATGAACAAGCGTGGCGCGACCAAATCAATCAGCCAGTGCTGGTCGAACGGTAATCTTTCGACCCGGTTGGAAAATTCCACCAGGCTGGGAATGGTCCACTGCGGGAAATTTTTCACGATCTCGTTCAAACCTTCCCGGCCGTTGCGGGCTTTGCCGTTGAAACGATACGCTCCAGTCCCGGCACAACCGGAACCGGCTGGCGCACACAGCGCAAAACGCTCGTCAAACGCGCCGGCGACGAGCGTGGCTTTGCCTAGCCGCGAGTGGCCGAGCGCGATGAATTTGGATTTGTCCGCGAAACTCTGCGTTTCCAGATAATCCACGCAGCGCGACATGCCCCATGCCCACAAGGCAAGATCCGCCCAGTCGGAATCAGGATAGGCTGGGAAGAAGCCGGTCGTCCGATAATCCCCGCCATCCTTTCCGCAATCCTGATAATAGAATGTGACAACGGCATAACCGCGATCCAACGCCTGGGCATATTGCCGGACCGCCGTTTCCGGCGTATTGGGGGATTTCTTGACTGGCGCGGTGTTGGTGCCGCTGGCAATGGCATTCGTCACCGACGGCGGTGGATTATCGGAGATAGTGGAAAAAGAGGGTTGCACAATCACCGGGAACGGCGCTTTAATGCCGTTGGTTTCCGCCGGTCGGAAAATGGAAATATCGAGGCTTAGTTTTTCCTCTGGGCCAAACGTCAGATGGACGAGCCGATAGGACGTCTTGCCGTCGGCGAGCAGTCGGGACACCACTTCGTGGCCCTTCACGTTTCCGGGCGGAGGCGGCATATGGCCGAGGGCGTAATGTTCAATGATCTGTTTCACCGCTTCACGGTGCTGCAGCCACTGTTCCGGCGTCGTGATGGTTTTGCCATCCGTAGCCACGAGCGGATTGGGCATATTCGTTTGTATGGGCAAATCGGCGACGGCAGGAAACGCCGGTGGGGTATTTGCTGCTAGAGATTGAATCGGCCAGAGCAACCGGCCGGCAATTGCCAGCCCGATGATGAGTCCGCCTAGTGACAGAAAACGCGCTGATGATGTCTGATTGTTCATGGCGATAATAATATTTTAAATTGAATTTTAGGCCGGATTGTTTTCGATGATCGGTCGGGCAGTATGTCGCTAATTCTTCTTCTCTTCTATCTTTACTTCAGGTGACGTTACGGGAGGCTGAACACCAGATATGGAAATTACCAAGCCCGGGTCCGATTTATCGCCGGGGGTGGCTTTTTCTAAGCCGGTTTTTTCAATGAGCTTGCCGGGCAATGTGAGGGTGTTTCCATTAATGATGACTTGGGCCGTAATGTCTTTTGCCTGATTGTCCAAGATGTCTTGGGCTAGAATCGTCCGCCCGCTCATCGACACATCAAAGGTCAGGGTCAACGATTTGTAATAGCCAAAAATCCCGATGGGTCCGGTTAATTTTCCGACCGCCAGCGTGATTTCGGCCAAAGGCGTCCAATATTTTCTGTCGGTGGGACTGCTGCAAATTGTCCGGCCCAGTGTGGCAATCGTGACTGCGCCGTTGGGATTGCGGGAGGCAATGACAAAGGGTGGTTCACCAGACTCTACTTTCACCGTGGGCAGTGGCAATCCATCCCGGGTGATGCGGGCGGGCGCGGAGTTGGTGGACCATTTACCAGCCTTCGTGGCCCAACCTTCCCGCGCCTGAAAATACCAAGTATCGGTTAATTCTTTCGGGTCAATGTTGACCTGGCCATCAACCTTAAACGGCGGAGCCACCCGATGCCATAACACGCCACGTTCCACTTCGTTCAATGAATGTTTCACGTCGCGCGTGATGGGTGGAAAAGCTTCGTCCTGCTGGCCGTTGGGAAGATTGCCTGCGTAAGGATGTCGCATGATGCCGAGCGCGCAGCCCAAGGCGGCACCGATGACGGGTTCGTCCTCACAATTGATGATGGCTTTGGCATTCGGTTCCGCCACCTGCGCGAGGCCCTTGCAGACGCGGGACAAGGTCACGGGAATCGAGGTAATGACCTCAACATCGTAGGTTCGGAACGCATCCGCAAACGGCACGCAACTCCAAATCATGGCCTGTTCCACTTCCAAATTGGGCGCATACTGGTGCCCCCACTCGGTGAGCAGTCGACGCCAGTTGGCATCTTTGGAATGCGTTCCCCAATCTACTTTCCAATAACCCCAGCCGGCGGTATTCATCCACTGCAAACGCTCGGCATAAAACTCCTTATCGCTCGCGTTTTTATACGCCGCCGCCTTGTTGGCGCAAATCCACCCTCCCACCGCGCGCCAGCCTTTAGCCTGAACGGCAGTATTCAGCTTTTTCAATTTCTCCGGCTCGGTGTCGGAGGTGGCAAAGGACGGAAACCGTTCCGGATTTAAAGTGTCTGCACCGTAGTCATAGTTGGTGAAACCCACATCCCAAGAATCATCCATGACGAAGTAGAGATCGCTCCGAATGCGGGGGTAAAAGCCAAGCCAATTCTGGTATGTCCCGTCACCGAACATGTTGCTTTCCGTCATCGCGTCCCGAAGTTTGCCTTTAGCGTAGCTCAACACATAGCCTTGAACGTTCCAGGTGCAAAAATAGTCTGGTGCTTTTCCAGGCGTGGTGGAAATCAGATTCTCGGCCTTCGATTCTGGTTGGAGGAGGCCAACCAGAGTCAATTTGAATGCAATTAGGTAAATAGAGGCATTTTTCATGTTTAGGCTATGACTATGCGAGGATTCATTGTCGCTACGGAGCAACGACCCGGTAATATTTTTGCGGTTGATTCGGAATGATCTGGAATGGCGGGGCGGCACTGGCATTTGTCGTCCACGGACCGGAAACATTGGTTGCTTCCAGCAGCAGGCCGCCGGTCGGCCAGTTCAAAGTCAACTGGGTGCCATTCCAATTGTTGGTGAGGAACATGAGCGGCGGGGGCGGGTTGGGGGAGAAGAACTGCAATTCCGCCACATTGCAGGAGCCATTGGCCGGTCCGACATAACGCACGCAGCGGAACGCCGGTTGGTTGGTGATGGGTTGGGCGGTAACGGTGCCGTTGTCCGGCGGGACAACCGTAATCGTATAGAGGGTCACGGGATTGAAAAATGCAGGCGTGTTGTCCCCTTGAAAAACTCCGCCTAGCATTCGGCTGGCCCAACTTATGCGCGGCCAATAATTTATCTGGCTGATTACATTACTCACCCCGGCTCCGAAATCCAAACCCACCCAGGCTCCGCTGGTAACTGGCGCGTCGAAAAAGGTGTTTAAGTTGCCATCAAACACCTTGGCAATGGTGTTGCCTTGATTGTTGTAAGACCCGCTTGTGCCGATGATAGTCCCGTTAAGTTTGTTGGTGCAATTGATAAATCCCGGGATGCTGGCTGGAGCTATTTGCTGGACCAAGACTGCGCATTCGCTTTCCATGGAATCAAGGTTGTTGGTGCCGGCGGAGGTAGCGGTAGTAAAGTTATTATGAGTGAGGTTGAGGTCTGTGCGTCGTTCACTCCAAGCGGCTGGGCATTGCGCTTGCAGCCAGGGCCCGTAAGTGGGCCAGAGGTTGTCATGGTTCTGACTGGCAATAAGCACCGCACCCCGGATCAGCATCTCGCCACCAAAATCACCGTTGGCCACATGGTCTTCGTTCAAAATCGGTTCAACATTGACCTTATTATTCTCCGCGAGGATGGCGTCAGACAGATATTGGGTGTTGCCGGTGGCCTGATAGAGCAGGCTGGCTGCCATCGCAAACAACCCACTATTATAGGAGTTGTTAGATACGAGCACTTTCATGTTGATTTGATTGGTGTCGGCCCAGGCGACACCCTCGTTTACCTGTCCGAGATTCATGCCATTTGTCGCCTGGGCGGAGGTGGCAATAAAGATGTTTGTCCGCGCCCAGGTATAAATGTTTTCGCAGGTGGTGAGATAGTTGCTTTGTCCCGTTATTTGAAACAGATGGATACCGGCGATGATCTGCGGATAATTGCTCAAAGCGCATTTGGAACTTGGCGCGGGTAATTTCTCCCAAATCCCACCGCCAAACGTGTTGTCCCAGCCCCGGCTCATGACCGCATTCCAAACCGAGATAGCCGAGTTGAGGGCTACAACGTTGCCGGTGGTCTCATAGCTGCGGATCAAGGCCATTTCTCCCCATTCGAGATCGTCATCCCAACCGTCCCACGTCAACGTGAGTCCATTCTGATGCATAAAGGTGTTGATCAAAGCGGTAATCAACTGCTTTTGATCGGGGCTTTGGGTGTGATCGTAGGTGTCTTCGACCATCCAAATCATATAGGCCTGTTGCCACATAAAGGCGAAGTTGCGATCGGTTACATTATTGACGACATAGGTCTGATAGCCGTTGGTTACCACATAAGCCGCGATCCACGCTTCGAAAGCGGAATCCGCCTGGCTCTCCACCACCACACTTAAATTTGCCACCGAGCTGGTGACCGAACCATAACTGTTCGTGATCACCACATCGTAGTTTCCACCGTTCGACAAGGTCAGGTTGGCAATGGCAAAATTAGTTGTTTGTGAACCACTGATGTTGCCGCCGTCATTCAAATTCGTCCCGTTTTGGCGCCATTGATATACCAGCGGATTGGCACCTTCGGCTTGCACCTGAAGCTGCGCCGAGCCGCTGGTATAAAGCCGGTGCGGGGTTGGTTGGAGCATGACCTGAGGGAAGTTGCCGACTCGCACGAGCTCAAAGCCGTTGAGTGGTGAACGATAGGTCAGGTTGTCCGAGTTGGCGGTGATCGTGATCGCGCCGCCCACGGGCACGACGCTGTTAATTTTAATATAATGCCCCGCAACCTGGGTCGTGGGATAAGTATTGGCGTTTTGCGAGGTGGGGATGCCTTGGGCCATTTTCAGGATGGCATCGTAGCCCTTGAGGGTGGCGGTGTAATAGGTGGTCCCGTTGATGGTATAATTTGGCAAATAGTCCGTTGCACTGCTCGGCCGGGCATTATCCCCGCCCGAATACAAATAGACGTCATAGGCTGCCCCGGTCAATCCGCTGATGACATCCGTTGCGGGATTATTTTGGCCGGCATCCTGATAACCATTCATCAAGGAAGAATTCCCGCCATCCGAAAAGGCGCCACTATTCCAAGTATTGTCCGAGCCCGATCCGCTTAGAGACAGCGTAGCCGCAACCGAGCCGTCACTTGAATAAATGGTTCCCGCAGTGTAGCTCGCATTAGCGATGTTGTTCCAACCGCTGATCCGAAACACGCCGGCCGCACCAGTGACGGGATCGGTCGTGTTTCCTAAAAATTTAATCCCAAACGCTTGGACGTTGCTGACGAGATGGGCTGACGGCGGAGAAAAAACCGCAACCGCGAAACATGCCTTCGTCCCGCCACTGAATGAACTGGTAAAGGTATCCGTGCCCGTGCTCAAGCCCGCCACATAACCGGCGTTCGCCGTCGAGCTATCATCAGCATTATCGGTTACCGTGGTCGTGGTGCCGCTGGTTGCCGTGTTGGTAACCGTGTAGCCAACGGTTCCCAAGCAAGCACTCATGGCCGCCCAGGAGCCCGGCAACACCCCGTTGACACTGGCGGATAAACTGGTGTTCGTGGTGCTGGTTCCGGTATTCGCTGGGGCTGTTAGCGGAGCAACTGTGGTGTCAACGCCACTCAGAGTATAAGCTGTCAACCAACAGGAACTGACGCTGGCTCCCATAGTGCCGGTGATATTTGCCGTGCCTGGATTGGGATTGTAGAGGTGATAGATGGCCAGGCAGCGCACCGTAACCACATTCGCCAACGACTGGACGTCGCGGACCAGAACTTGACCATTCCACGTCAGCGTCGCCGGTTCGGGGTAGCTGGCACCCCGATCTTCCAAGATTACGACCATGACGCTGGCCCCAGCCGTGGCTTTAAATGACTGGCTTATGGCTGTTCCACCGGTAATCACGCGAGAGATAGCCAGCGGGCTGCCGTCCTGAATGGCAATCTGCGCCTGCGCGGTCGTTGCCAGCAAAAAATGAGCAAGGCTAAATAGTGCGGCTAAAATCAGTCGGCGCGGAAGGTTTATCAAAATGATCGGAAATTGGTGCATGTCGTTAATCGAACAATTTTCACCGGCTTTCTCATTCAAATCTTGTCGCCAACAGTCAGGCATTCGTAATTTGGAGTGGCCGACCATGGATTGATTTCAATAAATGGGATTGCAGTAAACTACAGCCACATCGGCAAGATGACCAGCCCCACAAATGGGGTGCTTTAGCGCCTTCAGCCAAAACACAAAAAACACCCCACTTGTGGGGCTGGTCACCGCCGAATAAGCCCGTAGCATATTAAGCAATTCCAATTACTGTAGAATTTCTGGAACAATACTATGAATCGCCTTTGTTGGAACACCATCGGCCCGCTGACGGCGTCCGTGAGTGGGTTAAGCCAATTTTTATGAGCCAAATATTCATCAAGTCCATCCATTTTATCTCGGTTCTCAAAACCGATCAAATCAGGCGAGTCGCCATTTTGCTGGCGGCAGGCATTTCAACCGCCACCTTTACCCAATTTGTCTCCGCCGAACCGGCAGCTTTATATCAGGACGCCAAAGCCCCGCTCGAACAACGCGTGCAGGATTTATTTGGCCGGCTCAATCAGGATGAAAAGCTGGGTTTGTTGGGCGGCACCGGATTCACCACGCAGCCGATTGCCCGCCTGGGCGTGCCAGCAATGGCGATGGCCGATGCCGGCCAAGGCGTGCGCGGCGGTGCGGACAGCACGCTCGGGCCTGCCACGGCTTTTCCGGCTGGTGTCTTGATGGCTTCGACATGGGACACAAATTTGGTCTGGCAAATTGGCCGAGCCATTGGCGAGGAAGCGCGCAACAAAGGCTCCGGCGTCCAAATCGAACTTGGACCGGCGGTGAATATTCACCGCAATCCGCTGGGCGGACGTGATGCCGAATATCTGACGGAGGATCCTTATCTTGCGGCACGCTTGACGGTCAATTACATCCAAGGCATGCAGAGCGTGGGCGTTGCCGCCTGCGTCAAACATTTTGCCGCTAACAGTCAAGAAACTGACCGGTTCAATGTGAATGAAGAAATCGGCGAACGTGCGCTCCGCGAAATTTATTTTCCCGCATTTGAAGCGGCGGTGAAGGAAGGAAAAGTGTGGTCGGTGATGAGTTCCTATAACATGGTCAATGGCCAGCATGCCAGCGCCAATCTACATTTGCTTACCGACGCGCTGAAGCATGACTGGCAATTCGACGGCATGGTAATGTCCGACTGGGGCGGCGTCCACGAAACCGCCGTGGTTCAGGCGGGGAACGATTTGGAAATGCCCAAAGGCGGTCACATGAGCGTCGCCAAACTCAAAGCTGCGCTCGCCGATGGCAGCGTGACTCAAGCTGCCGTGGATGATTCGGTGCGTCGCATTTTGCGGACAGTCATCCGCGTCGGTTTGCTGGACGGGCCGATGCCCCAAAACCCGGCAATGGTTAATTCTGCCGAACACAGTCAGCTTGCCTTCAAGGCGGCAACCGAGGGAATTGTTCTTTTGAAAAATGATGGCGACGTGTTGCCGCTGGATCACCAAAAAATAAAATCCATTGCCGTTATCGGCGAACCGGCGCGGCATCTGCAAGTTGACGCGCTCGGCAGTCCGGCCGTTGAACCGTTGAAGACGGTTGAAATTCTTGATGGCATCAAAGCGGAAGCCGGGAATGCCGTCACAGTTCGTTACGCTTCGGCGCGAACCGATGGTGATCCGCTCACTGGTTCTATCATCACTTCGCCAGGCGATGCCAGTGTCCATGGATTTCAAGCCGAATATTTTACTAATCCCGATCTGGACGGCAAACCAGCGGTAGTGCGGGTGGACAATGAAATCAACATCCTCAACGCCAATTCGCCCGCGCCGGGAATCTCCGGCCAAAAATATAGCGTCCGCTGGAGCGGCAAACTGTTGGCACCGGCGACGGGAAATTACACTTTTTCTTTTCGCGGTGAT
>CAJAQO010000101.1 GCA_903944085.1 uncultured Verrucomicrobia subdivision 3 bacterium | reverse complement strand
GGCGATAATAACGTGGATTCAGGTGCAACGTGAATTGAGGCACGATTCCGCATCCGGCCAACAAACACGGAGTGTAATGCACTCGCCGCCGTCACAACCTCCACATTAAGGTTTTTCTCCCAAAATTCTTTTTGCCTCTTGAAGATCAATTTTCGCTTTGTGGCCGTGCTTTTCAAGCAAACTCAAGAGGTTGGCACCATTCAACAGCACCAGCGGCTTGTCGGCGGCAAACTCATACGCATCCGGGCCGTAGTCGGCGGTCGTGACAAGAATTCCCTTCATCGCGCCTTCATTCAGCACCGTGCCGTATAATTCCCGCACGGCTGCCACGCCGACAGTGTTCGTGTAGCGCTTGGCTTGGATAACGGTTTTCCCGCCATGAATCGGGTCGGGATCAAAAACAACGGAATCCACCCCGCCATCCCGGCTGGCTTGTGTGACTTTTACTTCGCAACCCGGCTTGCTAAATTCCTTCTCGAAAAGTTCACGAATCAAATGTTCAAAATCTTCCCAATCCATCGCGGCGAGATTGAATCGCTCATCCAATTGGCCGGCGACTTCATGCGAGGCGACGAATCTTTTATCGTCGCGATTGATTTTCAGCACCGGCGCAATCGGCGTCAGGCTGTGCAGCGTTGAACTTCCAATCCCTTTCAAAGCTTTGAAACACGCCTTCGGCTCAACTCTGGCAAGATTGATTTTCTGAAATTCTTCCTTCCTTGCCTGAACCGACAACACGCAGCCTTTGGTGTCTTGCCCGGTCGCCTTGTCAACCGATTCAACCCAACCATTGAAAACAACCGCACTCAATGCGCCCACAGTGTCAGCATCAAAAAGTTCGTGAAGTGTTCGGAGACACATCTGATAAAGAATGTCTTCGTAAATGTGATTGAATTCGTTGTCCGAAAAAAGCACTTCAACAAACTCGTTGCTGGCCTTGACATATTTTACCTCCTTGATGCGAACCAAGTCATCCGGTGCTGGCAGCAAGTGGTCAACAATCACGATTTTCGATTCGGGAACATATTCGAGATCGAATTCTCGCTTGGAACCGTCACAGAACTTTGAAAACTCCAGCACCATTCCACAATAATTTTTTACATAGTCGTAATTTAACGATTCATAATTGGTCTTAAAACTCTTGATTCCAGGGATTCTTTCCTCGTGTGCAATTCGCCCGGCATTCCATTTCTCAATAGCATCCACATTTCTGTCGTAGCGCCGCTGGTTTTCCGTTTCGATTTGCTTAACGACCTTTGCCCAAGCCTCATAATCAAGAACAAAGGCAAATTTTTGGGAACTGTAATCATTAAGCGATTGGTATTTTGGGTCGCTCCGCTGGGGTTCAGGCGGATATTCGAGATAAACAGGAGGTGCGGGTTTAGCTGCCGGATAATCGCCTGCAAGTTTGTCCCAATTAATCGCGTGTTTTGAATCCAGAGACGGACGAAGAACGTTTCGAGTCTGTTCAAGTCTGTCTTGAAATTGTTGGGTTCGCCAGCGTGCGACTCCAGCACCGTCAGATTGATTTTGTTCCACAGATGTTATCATGCTGCTCATGCCGTGTTTTGGTAATTCAATCTCCATTTGCCCCGTTCGTCCACCCCAAACTGCCATTGGCCGCCCGGCTGGGACATTGCTGGGGAGCGCGCCCGTCCCGGTTGCCGTTTTCGGCGTCGCGCCGCTGCCCCTGAAAATAGCCCAGCCATTCATGGCTGGGACTCGATGCCCGCCATCGTCCAAAGTCCCGCCAGGGACGAAAGAATTTTTCTGCCGTCCCTCGCGGGACTTTGACATTTGATGGACGCTTGACCCAGCGATAAATGGCTGGGCTATTGTCATCGCATCGCTTTCGCGACTTCGCCGCCTTTGCACGATAAAAATTCAAACGCTCTTTGCCCGCGTTCGTCCACCCCAAACTGCCATTGGCCGGGTCTTGGCCGCCGGCCAGTCTTTGCAGACAGCCACCATGCGCACGGCCACCGGTGTAGCGGCGGGCATCCTGCCTGCCGTAGAGCCGTGGCTTCCAGCCCGGCGGAAAAAACCATCTCCCCTCCGCGTGCCTCAAATGTTTTGCGACATTGGAAAATTCGTCTGTTTCTGTCCGGGCGGCATGGATGCACGCCCTCTACGTCAGGCAAAGATGCCTGACGCTACGGAGCGCGCCCGTCCCGGTGGCCGTTTTCGGCGTCGCGCCGCTGCCCCTGAAAATAGCCCAGCCATTCATGGCTGGGACTCATGGTCGGCAATTTCCCAAAGTCCCGTCCGGGACGAAAGGTGTTTGCGCACGGCCACCATACTTTTCTGCCGTCCCTCGCGGGACTTTTTCATTTGGTTGACGCCTGACCCAGCCATGAATGGCTGGGCTATTGTCACCGCGTCGCTCCGCGACTGGCAACCGCCCATTAAATTAAAAACCCGGCGTAGCTTTTCCTCGCAACGCCGGGCTGAATGATGAAATCCCTTTGGGATTTTCGGAATATCCGTTGTCCGCCGGATTTTATTTCGCCGCTGTTGTCGCGGTGATTTTTTTCACCTTCGCCACGGGCGTGTGTTTTTCCACGTGGCTGGCGATCACCCATTCGGCGAGCTTTTGCGGATTGTTTTTGTAGGTGTTCCTCACCACGGTGTCGAGCACGTGCAGGGCGATGGCCGCCTGATGCGCGGCGTCTTCAATGCCGCCGGTGGCGCCGCCGCGCGCACTCTTGCCCGCGCCTTTGGCGGCGAGCGCGCCTTCGTAAATGCCGATGTTCGTCTTGAGCTGATCCAGGAAATCGGCGGGCAGATTCACGGTGAGGAATTGCGCCTGCAGCGGCGCGGCGTCGGCCAGAAAGGCGCGGGCGGCATTGAGCAGCTTCTGGGAGCCGTTGCCCCGCGGCATGAGGAATTTCCCCGCCAGTCCCGCCGTGCCGAGCAGCGTGAGGGAATGGGCGGCCCCGGCGATGCCGGCCAGGTCATCGTGCAAATGCACGCGCCCGACGGCCAGGGTCATCACGGCGGCGTGCGCGGACGAGCCGCCGGTGACTTGCGCCGCGCCGAATCCGTTGAGCAGGGTCACGGCGTTGGTGACGATGGCGAATTGTTGTCCACCGATGCTGGTGGCCGGAAAGTCCGTGGCGTTTTCCACGCCAAAGGCGGACACGGTTTTGAAGGTTGCATTAAGACTAACGGCTTTGCGTTTCATATTAAGTTTTGATTTTAATTTGAAGTTGCCCTCGCTGTGATCGCGGGGGTGAGGCGATTATGCGCCGATGGTGATTAGGTGCAATACTTATTTTTGATGCACGGATTGGCGAATCCGATGCACAAGTCCGAAAACACCCGGCACAAGTCGGCGGCCAGGCCGCACAGCTCACCGCCCCGATGCACAGGTCGCCGGATGGGCTGCACAAGTCGAAAGTCAGGCTGCACAGGTCGGCGGACGCGGTGCACAAGTCGGCGGATGGGCTGCACAGATTGGCGGCCAGGCGGCACAAGTCGGTGAACGCACGGCACGGATGGCCGGCAGCGGGGGACGAGTCAGGCAGCGCCGGGCAATTATCAAAAACACCGGGCTGGACAGGCCGCAAGGCTCGGCATAGAGTCGAAGCATGAAACCGGAGCGGCGAAACATGGCCGAGGATAGGCGGCAACGGCGGCCGGCAGTTAACTGTTAGGCGGCAGCA
The DNA here is from genome assembly GCA_903944085.1 of uncultured Verrucomicrobia subdivision 3 bacterium. Classification (GTDB taxonomy): domain Bacteria; phylum Verrucomicrobiota; class Verrucomicrobiia; order Limisphaerales; family UBA11358; genus UBA11358. The sequence continues at coordinate 19,636 of CAJAQO010000101.1, read as the reverse complement.
CACGCATGGACTCTACGACGACATTAACCTTTGAGAGATTTGCTCAAGAGCATGGCTTTCAGCTTCGGCTTGGGCGTTGGGAGTTTGTTTACAGCGAGGGCCACAAGCGGTTGACGCTGCCAGTCGAGATGCTCGCAGAGGGAGATTACCTTTGGCAACTATCGCGCAGCTGCATCCGAGCTTGGGATTCTCCGTTCCACGCCGAGCGCATTGATGCCGTGACAGCCGCGCAAATTCTGGAGCGAGTCCAGACTTTCGTTGAGTTGACCGGCAAAAAGATGCAGGTTTTATGAGGGTGTTTGGTATAACATTGCCGCCTAACTACAGGACCGACTGCAAACATTTACCAACCGCAAATAAAATTTCCCATGCCCACTCCAACCACCACCGGCTCGCGCCTGCGCACCTGTCGCGCCTGCGGTAAGAAATTTGAATATCCCGTCAAAGGCAGCGCCGCCACGCGCCACCATTGCGAGGACTGCGTGGCCGTGCCGCCCGAAACGCGGAAAATTCTGGAGCGCTTTCACAATCGCGTGACGCAGCTTGAACGGCAGCTCGAAAGCCAGTTGCGCCGTCCGCCGGAAAAACCCGCCGCCCCGGCAGCGTGACCGCGTGTTTTAGCACGGTTTGGCTGCAACTTTCACGGGCGACCGGTTTTCAACCAAGGACTTTATGCCGCAGTTTTCATACAAAGCCCGCAAGCGTTCCGGCGAATTGATCGAGGGCGTGCTCGAAACGCCCGACCGCAGCGCCGCGCTGTTGCAGATCCAGCGCTCCGGGCTGTTTCCCATTTCCGTGGCCGACGCCAAGGCGGGCGCGGCGGATGGCGCCAAAACCAAAGCCAAAGGCGTGAATTTCGCCTCGTTTCTGCCGCCGAGCATGCAGGCGCAACTGGCGAAAAAACGCAAACCCAAGCTGCAGGAGCTGGCGACCTTCACGACGCAACTGGCGAATTTGTTGAACTCCGGGATGCCGCTGACGGTCGCGCTGAACAGCATGACGCATTTGGAGACCAAAGGCATTCCCGCCGAGGTCAGCAAAAGTTTAAAACAGGAGGTGACGGAAGGCCGGTCGCTGTCGGACGCGATGGCGCGGCAGCCGGTGATCTTCACGGATTTGTATGTGAACATGGTGCGCGCGGGCGAGCAGAGCGGCTCGCTGGTGCCGGTGCTGCGGCGCATGGCGAACCATTTCCAGCAGTTCGCGGATGTGCAGGCCAAATTCAAGTCGGCGATGATTTATCCGGTGATGGTGATTTGCGTGGGTCTCTTGCTGGTTGGATTTTTCATGACGGTGATGATGCCGAAGTTCACGGAGATTTTTACGAGCTTCCAAATCGAACTGCCGCTGCCGACGCGGATGCTGATCGGCCTCAGCGCGATTTTCACGTCGTATTGGTGGCTGATGGCGCTGCTGATCATCGCGCTGGTGGTGCTGTTCAAGCGGTTCCAATCGTCCGAGTCCGGCGGGCGCAAGCTGGACGAGTGGCGGATGAAACTGCCGATTTTCGGCAAGGTGATTCAAATCAATTTGTTCGGGCAATTCGCGCGCACGCTCGGCACGTTGCTGCAAAACGGCGTGCCGGTGCTGACCGCGCTGAAAATCACCGAGCAGGTCATGGACAACAAGCTCATCCGCGAGGCGATTGCCAAGACGCGCGAGGCGGTGACGGACGGCAAAACGCTCGCGCAGCCGCTGGCGCAGAGCAAATTGTTTCCGCAACTGATGATTGATCTCGTGCGCATCGGCGAGGAAACCGGCGACGTGCCCGGCTCGCTGAACAACATCGCCGACACTTACGAAAATGAATTGCAAATCGCGCTGCGCGTGATGAGCGACATGATCGGCCCGGTGCTGATCATCGTCATGGCCATCATGGTGGGTTTTCTGCTGTTGAGCATCTTTCTGCCGCTGTTCCGCATGATCGCGTCCATTCACTGAAATGAAATTTTCAATTGCCAATTGCCAATTGCCAATTTTCCCCGGTGCTTCCGCCGGGAGAAATTGGAAATTGAAAATTGAAAATGGCAAATGCCGCGCGTTCACGCTGATCGAAATCATGATCGTGGTGGGCATTCTTGGGCTGGTGGCGGCGATGGGCATTCCGTCCATCGTCAAAGCGCTGCAAAAGGAAGGCATGAGAAAAGCCGTGAGCGACGTGCAGGACGTGTTTTTTTCCGCGCGGGAGAAAGCCATCCTCACCAACCAGAAAACCGCGGTGACGTTTTATCCGCGCGACCGCCGGTTCGGCGTGGAAGGCGCCAGCGGCGGCGAGGGCGGCTCGTCCGTCAACACGCATTCCGGCAAAACCGTCGTGGCCACGCTGCCGGACGGCGTCGAGTTCGGGATGCTGGATATTTTCCGGCAAGATTATGTCCAGTCGGACTGGGCCAAGGTTTTTTTTAATCCGGACGGCACTTGTGACGAGGCGGTCATCGTCCTGATCGCCAAAGGCGGGGCGCAAAAAATCACCCTCGAATACGCGACCGGCATGCCGATTGTTTCGGCCGTGGACCAATGAAATTTCCAATTTCCAATTGCCAATTGCCAATTTTTACCGGCGCTGCCTCCGGGAAAAATTGGCAATTGAAAATTGCAAATGGCCGCCGCCGCGCGTTCTCGCTTTTGGAAGTGATGATTGCCATCGCCATTTTCTTCGTGGCCTCGTTCGCCATTCTCGGCCTGATTTCGACGTCGCTCAACAACGTGCGCCGGTTGCAGCGGCCGACGGTGGATGCCAGCCCGGTGCTGGCGCGCTACGCCGCCACGAATAGCCTCATCGAAGGCACTTACCGCGGCAATCTTGGCGACCCGGAACTGCTCGGCAAAGATTATCGCGATTTCAACTGGGTAGCGGACATCGTCGAGGTCGGGTCGAATCATTTATACAGCGTGGAGTGCGTCATTCAGCCGGCCAACGGCGGCCGCGAAATCATTTCGCACATGACCACGGTGCTTTACAAACCGCAGTCGCCGCCGGGCAGCCTGGACGGTGGCATTGGCATGAGGGGACGATGAAATTTTCAATCGCCAATTTTCAATCGCCAATTTCCTGCGGCCCGGCCGGCGGGAAAAATTGGAAATTGGAAATTCCAAATTCCAAATTCCGTAAACGCTGCGCCTTCACCCTGATCGAGATCATGGTGGCGATGATGGTTTTCAGCATGGTCATCATGGCCATTTACTCGACGTGGGCGCTGGTGATGCGCGCCACGCAGGTCGGGCAGGACGCCGCCGCGCAGGCGCAACGGCAACGCGTCGTGCTGCGCGCCATCGGCGATGCGCTGATGGGCGTCGAATCGTTTCAGGCGTCGCAAAAGTATTACTGGTTTAAATTGGGAAACGGTGACGCGCCGTTCTTGAGCTTTGTCGCGCATTTGCCGGACAGTTATGCGCGCAACGGAAAATTTGTCGGTGCGGCCGGCGGTCGCGATGCCAGTTCGCGGCGTGTCACCTTTTCGCTGGCGGCGGGCGAAAACGGTGAAAAAAACCTGGTGCTCCAGCAGACTCCCATTTTATTGGAGATGGATCATGACGAGGAGCAGTTTCCGCTCGTGCTGGCGAAGAACGTCAAGACTTTCAGCATTGAATGGTGGGGCACAAACGACATGAATCACGCGGATTGGAACACGGATTGGGACGATACCCAGACCAACACCATTCCCCAGATGCTGCGCGTGCATCTCGTGCTCGGTGCCAATGTCGCCGGCGGCAGCAGCGCGCCGGAATTTGCCGCCACCCGCATTTACACCGTGCCGTCGCAGATGATGCCAGCGATGGTGCAACACGGCGGGCCGGGCGGGCCGGGCGGACCGCAAAACAACTTGCTCAACGGCATTCAAAACGGACTTAAAACCGGAGCTGGAACCGGGGTGAAGAAATGAAAATTCTTATCGCCCCCAAAAAACGCGGGTTCGCGGTGATCATCGCCTTGGTGGCAGTCACGGTATTGACGCTGCTGGCCGGCGCGTTCGCCTACGCGATGAAGATTGAAACCCGGCTGGCCGCGAACACCAACGACGACGAGCAATTTTACTGGATCGGCCGCGGCGGCGTGGACCGCGCGTGCTGGTGGCTGGCGCTGGAAGGCAACCAGCCGTTTAGTTCCAAGCAGCAATATTGGGCCGGCGGTCCCGGCGAAGGGCCGGAAACCAACGGCCCGCTCGCGGGCGAATCGCTGACCGGTTATCCCATCGGCGAAGGCACGGTCTCGCTGTCCATGACGGAAATGGAAAGCAAGATCAACATCAACAACGCCAATGAGCCGCTGCTGAAACAGACGCTCACCGCGATGGGCGCGGACGCGAATGACATTTCCGTCGTGACCGATTCCATTCTCGACTGGATTGATCCGGACGACAATACGCGGCCGGCGGGCGCGGAAAGCGATTATTATCTCGGCCTGACGCCGTGGTCGTATAACGCCAAGAACGCGCCGATTGACAATATTGACGAGCTCATGTGGATCAAGGGCGTCACGCACGACATGTTTTATGGCGGCTCTTCCGCCCAAGGCAACACGCCGTTTCCGGAACACAAGCTGGGCTTTGGCCATGCGCCCAATCAGGAACCGGACTACGCGTTTGGTTTGCGCGACGTGTTCACGCCTTTTTCCCTCGGCCGAATCAACATTCTCACGGCCGATGACAAAGTGCTGCAACTCGTTCCCGGCATGGACACCGCCGCCGCGCAAGCGCTCGAAACTGCGCGCGATTCCGACCCGCCCATCCGCAATGTCGGCGGGCTGCTCACCGCCGCAGGCATCAACCCGGCGGCCATCGGCCAGATGTCGCAATACTTCGGCCAGCAGGGCAGCACTTACGAAGTCCACGCCACGGCGACCATCGGGCAGTTGTCGCACGAATACACCGCCATCGTCTTCCGCAACGGTCCGAATGTGATAGTGGTCAGTTTCTACCGCTCGAAATAAGTTGAAATCAGGTCGTCGCCCGCTATCGTTTTGCCATGCGCGCACTGCTGATTTTCCTCGTTTCGCTCGGCCTCGTCGCCGTGGCTCACGCTGCGGATGTCGTCACGGGCAAGATCGTGAAGGTGCTGCCTCTGTTTCTGGATCAGCAGGGCCGCGATGCCACTTCACCGAGTCTTTTTGACCGCGACGCGTATCAGGCGTTTCTACGCGAACACACCAACGCAGTTTCCGCCCTCCGCTTCGATGTGCTGTGGAAAGCCGTGAAGTCGCCGGAGGCAAAAATCAAAATCTGGGTCGAGCTGCGCGGCGTCGGCACCAACAGCGTGCCGAAATTGAAAACACTTGAAGTGGACGCCGTGCCGGGCACGTTCCGCAAATGGACGGAAATCCCGCTGGCCGGCGCGGACTACAAAAATTTTGGCGCGGTCGTGGCCTGGCGTGTCACGCTCTGGAATGGCGGCCGGATGCTCGCCGAAGAAAAGTCCTTCCTCTGGTGAACCCGTCGCCGATTCCCATAAAAATTTTCTGCGCCTGCGGGCAGAAATACGCCTTTGAAGTTCTTCCGCACGCCGGCCGGATGCCGGTGCCGGTCGCCTGTCCCACCTGTCATCGCGATGGCACGGATGAAGCCAACCGCATTATTTCAAAAGTGCTGCACGGCAAAACCCAGCCGCTGCCGCCGCCGAGCGTCAATGCGCTGTTGAACTCCGTGCAGGCCAGTCTCGCGCCGCATCTCGTGGACGCGCTCAAAGACGCCGTGGTGCAGGAACTTGCCGCCCAGCGCCGCGAACTCCTCGCCGCCCAGCAGACCGCCGCCGCCGAACTCACGGAACTGGCCCGCCGCCTCGAAGCCGTCCAGACGCCGCTGCTCGAACGGCTCCGCGCCTACGAGCAGCGCATTTCCGAACTGGAAAATGATCTCGCCGATCAGTCGAAGGAAAACCGCGAGCTGTTGAAGCTGAAAATTGATTTACTCCGCGAACAGATTGAAACCGAGCGCCGCACGAGCCGGGTTAATTTCAACTGAATTTACGATATTGGATTTACGATTTACGAGGCGGCTTCCAATTCATGCTGGTCGCGTAAATCGCATATCGTAAATCGTAAATTATATTTTCGCCCCGGCTTTTTTGTCCTGCGCCAGCAGCGCCTGCTCAAAGCAATCCAGCGCCTCGGCGTGACGGTTCAGCTTGTTCAGCAATCCACCCTTCTGCAGATGCGCGATGACCAGCGTGCGGTCCGCCGCGATGGCGCGGTCATAATCCGCCAGCGCCTCGTCCGTGCGATCCAGTTTTTCCAGCGCCTCCGCGCGTTTCACGAGCGCTGCGGCGTGGGCAGGCTGCGCGGCCAGAAATTTGTCGAAACACTCCAGCGCCTTCAGCGGCACATTCGCGTCGAGCTGTTTTTGTCCTTCGGTCAGCAAGTCTGCCGGCTTCGCGGGCGCGCTGGCCGGCAGTAATTTTTGGCCGCTTTCCAGCTCGTTGATGCGCTGCTCCAGCCGGCTGACCACGTTGAGCAGTTGCGCATTGGCGGTTTCCACAGTCGCGCGACCCGGCGCGGCCAACTGGTGAACGGCCTCGGTGTTCGCCAGCGCCGCATGCTGCCGCGAGGAAACCTGCGCGAGCTGTGTGAACGCGCGCCACTGGAAATAAACCATCAGCAGCAGGATGCCGAGCCCGGCCAACGCGAAACCGCCGGCCATCAGCAGCGTCAATTGCTGCGTTCGCCGCGCCGCGTCGGCATCGCTCGCATGTTGTCGGGCGACCGATTGCTCCAGCGACTCCAACCGCGCCGCCAGCACGAAGGCGTTGCTTTGGGCCGCGTCCACGGCGGTCTGCTGGTTCTGTTCGAGGGCCAGTTGCGTGGCGTGGAGCTGCGCCTGGAGCTGCAGAAAATTATTGGCCAACTCGTCGCGGCTGAACGCGGCCGGCGCATTGGTGTCCGCCGCCAACAGCCGTGCCGCCAGAAAAATCGTGGCGCCCGCCGCAAAAAGTTTTGGATAAAATTTCAAATTCATAGCCGAACGCCGGCAGCGTGAAGCGGCGGCAAATTGAAGTCAAGCGCGCGGCGGGACAAGTTGTCCGCCGTCTTAATTCTGCTCGTAATCATAATCGTAATCCGGTGCGGGGAGATTAGGATTAAGATGACGATTTGGACCGCAACGCGGCCTCACGGTTTTTTCAAATCAAATTCCAGCCGCGTGCGCGAGCCGGTCTGAAGATTTTCCATGATCATGGATTGCACCTGATACTGGCCGCTCGCTTTATCTTTTTCAAAGCTCTTGGGGTAAAAATTTTTGAGTTTTTTGCCGTTCACGTCGTAGGCGAAGGCCTCGACGATGCCGAGCGAATCCTCGTCAATCCACGACACCACGCGCGAATAGCCATTGGTGGTCGGATTCGGATTGGTGCTTTCCAAAACCGTGCAGGCGCATTGGCGGTGAAATTCTTTTTTCAAAACTTTTTGCTGCGGCCAGTGGAAAAACTCCAGGCCCAAATCGGCAATCCAAAAATCTGAGCCGGCGAACGGAGTCATCAGGTCATTTCCGCAAAGATTTAATGTTTTGCCGGTTCCCGTTTGAAACTCATATTTATTTTGATTATAGCCGTTGTGGCTGATTTTTATCACAGAAATTCCTACCGTGTATAATACATACCAATTTGTTGGAGTGATGATGGTTTCGTATTTCAGTGGAAGTTCGTTTCGCGAGTTGCCATCACTAATTTGGTGGGCTCCAGAGTTGGTAAAATTCTCCTTTGGGGCTGATTCGCAAAGCTGCCGAGCCAATTGCCGCCCTTGAATTTCCGCGTCGGACAAAGTATTCGTCGTCTCCGCCGCCGCGCCCATGGCCAAAAAACCAACCAGCGCGGCCAGCGCGCCGGTGGCGTGGCGGCAAACAATCCAGTGTTTCATACGCCAACGCTAGGACGCCCGCCCGCGCCTGTCCAGAGCGTTCTGCGCAAACCGCCCGTCGCTGGAGTCGGCTTGCACTCGGCGACCTTCGCGCGTCCCCAGCGGCAGGAAAGACCCGTCGCCACCGCTCAAAACGACTTTATTGTCGGTTAAGTGGAGCTGTTATTAGATTATACGGAATTGTTTGTCGGCAAACTATAATGGCAAGTCGGTAAAACGGAATGGCAGTTCGTCCAGCGCCATGGCAAGTCGTCCATGAGGCATGGCAAACCGTCCGGGGGCCATGGCAACTTGGCCCAACGTCATGGCAACTCGGCCAGCGCCGTGGCAACTTGGCCGTGAGTCATGGCAGGTCGTCCGCGAAGCGTGGCAGGCCGGTTTTGGCCGAGGCGGATGGGAAACGGGTAAATGAAATTACTTCGCCACGAGCGCGAGCGGCAGGACTTCGGAAATCTGCTTCACGAAATGCACCTTCAATTTGGCGCGCACTTCCGCCGGCACGTCCAGCCAGTCGGATTTATTGCCCTCCGGCAAAATCACCTGCTTCAAGCCGAAGCGCGACGCGGCCAGGACTTTTTCCTTGATGCCGCCGACGCGCAGCACGCGCCCGCGCAAACTGATTTCGCCGGTCATCGCCGTGTCCGAGCGCACGCACTGCTTGCTCATGAGCGACGCCAGTGCGGCGACGATCGCCACGCCCGCGCTCGGCCCGTCCTTCGGCGTCGCGCCGGCGGGAACGTGAATGTGCAAATCGTGTTTGCCGTAATCGTCAAAATCAAGATTGAGTTTTTTGGCCTGCGAACGCAAATAGCTGACGGCGGTTTGCGCGCTCTCTTTCATCACCTCGCCAAGCGAACCAGTCAACAGCAGGCCGCCGCGCCCGCGCATCCGCGTGGCTTCGATGAACAAAATGTCGCCGCCGACGGGCGTCCAGGCGAGGCCGGTGGCAATGCCGATCTCGGTGATTTTCTCCGCGCTTTCGGCAATAAACTTCGGATAGCCGAGGTAGCTTTCCAAATCCTTGGCGTCAAGCTTGACGGTTTCCGCCGCGCCATTTTTGGCGATGATCTTGCGCGTGGCTTTGCGGGTCAGCGCGGCGATCTCGCGTTCGAGCTGGCGCACGCCGGCTTCGCGGGTGTATTCGCGGATGAGTTCGCGCAGCGCGGCGTCGGAAAATTTCACGTCGCTCTTGGTCAAGCCGTGTTCTTCAAGCTGGCGCGGCACGAGAAAGCGTTTGGCGATCTGCAATTTTTCCGACTCGGTGTAGCTCGGCAACTCGATAACCTCCAGCCGGTCGCGCAACGCGGGATGAATCGGCTCCATCCAGTTCGCGGTGGCGATGAACAGCACGCGCGACAAATCGAACGGCAAATCCAGATAATGATCCGTGAACGTGTGGTTCTGCGCGGGGTCGAGCACTTCGAGCAGCGCCGAGGCCGGATCGCCGCGAAAATCCGCGCCGACCTTGTCCAGTTCGTCGAGCAGAATTACCGGGTTGTTACTTTCCACGCGGCGCAGCGTTTGAATAATTCTGCCGGGCATCGCGCCAACGTAAGTGCGGCGATGGCCGCGAATCTCCGCTTCATCGCGCATTCCGCCCAATGAAATGCGGGCGAACTTGCGGCCGAGCGCGTCGGCCACGCTTTTGCCGAGCGACGTTTTTCCGACGCCAGGCGGGCCGACGAGGCACAAGATCGGCCCTTTGATTTGTTTGCGGCGCTTGAGCACGGCGAGAAATTCCAGCAGCCGGTCCTTGATTTTGCCGAGGCCGAAATGCTGCTCGTTGAGAATTTTCTCCGCCGTCTTCAAATCCAGCTTGTCGTCGGTGGACTTTTCCCACGGCAAACTCAAAATCCAGTCGAGATAATTGCGCGCGACGCCGTATTCGGCGGCGGCGGGCGGCGTCTGCTGTAGGCGCTCGAGTTCCTGTTCGGCGGCCTTGCGCGCCTCGGCGGGCATCGGCGTCTGCTCGATTTTTTCGCGGAGCGATTTGATTTCGCCGCTGTTGGTTTCGCCATCGCCAAGTTCGCGCTGGATGGCGCGCAACTGCTCGCGCAGGAAAAAATCCCGCTGCGTTTTGGCGATGGAGGTGGCGACATCGCTTTGGATTTTGGAGCTCAACGTGAGCACTTCCTGCTCGCGATTGAGCATCGGCAGGAGCGTTTGCAGCCGCTCGCGGACGGAAACCATTTCGAGCAGCTTCTGGCGGTCGGAAAGCGGCAGGTTCAGGTTCGCGGCAATGAGGTCCGCAAAGTGGCCGGGATGTTCGGTGTTCAGCGCGGCGATTTTCACCTGGTCGGTGAGCGCGGTGGACATCTTGGCAATTTCCTCGAACTGCTTGTGCGCGTTGCGGAGCATGGCCTGCAACTCGACGGTGTCTTCGGCTTCGTCGCGCAGCAGTTCGTAGCCGGCGCGCAGATACGGCGCCGCCGGGGAAAATTTTTTGATGCGGATGCGCCACAGCCCCTCGACCAGCACGCGCACGGTGCCGTCGGGAAATTTCACCATCTTCGTCAGGCGCGAGACGCAGCCGACGCCGTGCAAATCATCCGGGCCGGGTTCCGCGACATCGGGATTGCGTTGCAGCACGGCCCCGAGCAGGCGGTCGCCGGCGACCAGATCGTCCACCAGCTTGAGGCTGGGACCGGTTTCGACGAGCAGCGGCACGACCGCGCCGGGAAAAATCACGATATCGGACAGCCCCAGAATCGGCAGCGTCTCCGGCAGCGAACGCGAAGAGAAACGGTTCGGCAATTCGGATTTTTCACCCGTGCCGAGGATGCTGACAAATTCTGTTTCCGGCGATGCTTCCTTTGGATTCATCGTCGTATCAACCGCCGGTTAGATTCCGCCGCGCCCGGAAATTCATGCGCGGTCATGCTCCTTCAGAAATGGGAACTTTCGTCGTCTTGGTCTGCGGCAGGTGCGCGGGCGGCACGTCAATGCGCAGAAAACCATTCACATAAATCGCCTTGGCCCGCCCCAAGTCATAACCCACCGGCAGGTCCAGCACGGTTTCAAACGGCCCGTAGCTGATCTCCATCACCAGAAAACTGCAATGCGGCGCGCGGCAGCAGTCCGGCCGGACGCCGGTGATGCGCAGCCGCTGGCCCTCGACAATGATTTCGAGGCTGTCGCTTTTCATGCCGGCCAGCTCGACCTTGATGACGAGGCCGTGCTCGCTCTCATAAACATCGGTGTGCGGCGTCCAGCGCCCGGTGGCGGTTTCGCCCGACCCGCCCATCGCGGATTTGTGGGAAACAAAATGAATCGTGGAACTGACTTTGGTGACGGCCATGACTTCTTAATTTTTTGCTTCTAATTTTTGAACGGATCAGCGCCCGGCATTCCCTTTTTTGGCTTCGGATTCTGACTCGTGCGAACATTCGCCTTTGCAACCGCAGCCGCCGGATTTTTTACCGGAACTACGCCACACGAAAAGCACCACGGCGACCAACACTATGACCAACGGAAGAAACTGCTGCCAATTCATGCAGCCAACATAACCGTAAAAACAAATCGCGCAACTGTGATTTTTCAATTTGCCATCCGGCGCGGAATGGTCAGCGCGGCGGCCAATAACTGCCGGCGAAGCCGGCGCGGGAAATTGCCCCGGATTTTCGGCGTTGAAGTTTCTCCCGGCCCCTTTACGCTGCGCGCATGGCTGAATTGTTTCGTCACCCGCACCGCGTCACCTACGCCGAATGCACCATCGGCGACCACATTTACCACTCGCGCTATCTCGATTTGCTCGAAGCCGCGCGCGGCGAATTCATGCGCTCGCTCGGCACGCCGGTTTTGGCCTTGCAGGATGCCGACTATATTTTCCCCGTCATCGAGGCGCGGGTGCGTTACAAATTTCCCGCGCGCTACGACGATTGGCTGGCGATTGAAGTCTGGCTGACGCGCGTCGAACGCGTGCGGCTGAATTTCGGCCACCGCATTTTGAACCAGGACGGAAAACTCATCCTCGAAGCGGAAACCTTCCACTGCTGCACTAGCCGCGAGGAAAAGCCCAAACGGCTGCCGGCGGAGCTGGTGGAAAAGCTGCAGCCGTATTTGCAATCGTCATAATCCTAATCCTCATCATAATCTTAATCTGTTCCCCGTGACGATTACGATTAAGAGGAGGATTAAGATTAGGGCAAGAATTGGCCGGCGGATTGGTTCCGGCTTGCGCACCACGCTTTTTTTTGCTCAAATTCAGCGGCGCGCGATGCAAAACGAACCACAAAATTATCCCAAACATTATTGCGGAGTCTTCGGCATTTTCGGCCATCCGAACGCCGCCGAACTCGCCTATTACGGACTTTACGCGCTCCAGCATCGCGGGCAGGAAAGCGCCGGCATCGTCACCTGCCACGACGGGAAATTTTATAAGCACCACGGCATGGGCCTTGTGCCGCAGATTTTCAACGACCCGAAAATTTTGCACGACCTTGTCGGCGAAATGGCCATCGGCCATACGCGTTACTCCACGACCGGCACGTCCAACCTCCGCAACGCCCAGCCGCTCACCGTGGATTGCGCGCGCGGACAAATCGCCGTCGCGCACAACGGCAACCTGACCAATGCGGCCCAACTCCGTGATGAACTGGAAAGCCGCGGCCTCGTTTTCCAAACCACCGTGGACAGCGAGATCATCATCATGATGCTCGCGCAGCCGGAAATGGGCGGCGTGGCCAACTCGCTCGTCCACACGCTCCGCCGCATCGAAGGCGCGTTTTCATTGGTCATCATGACCGAGAAGGAATTGATCGGCGCGCGCGACCCGCATGGCTTTCGTCCGCTCTCCATCGGCAAAACCGCGAACGGCGGCTGGGTGCTTTCCAGCGAGACGACGGCGTTTGATTTGATCCACGCGCAATTTGTCCGCGACGTGGCGCCCGGCGAAATCGTCATCATCAACGACAAAGGGCTGACCAGCATCCAGGCCTTTCCCGAACACCACAAACGCGCGTTCTGCATTTTTGAATATGTTTATTTCGCGCGGCCGGACAGCGTCATCAACGGCCACAGCGTCTATGAAGTCCGCAAGGAAATGGGGCGTCAGCTCGCGCGCGAACACGGCGTGAAAGCTGATTTGGTGATTCCCGTGCCTGACAGCGGCGTGTGCGCCGCGATGGGCTACGCCGAACAATCCGGCATTCCCTACGAAATGGCGTTCATCCGCAACCACTACGTCGGCCGCAGTTTTCTCCAGCCCACGCAGCTCATCCGGGATTTCAACGTGCGCGTGAAATTGAATTTGATCGAGTCGCTGGTGAAGGACAAGCGCGTCATCATCGTGGACGATTCCATCGTGCGCGGAACGACGTGCCGCTCGCGCGTGAAAACGCTCAAGGAAGCCGGCGCGAAAGAAGTTCACGTCGCCGTCAGTTGCCCGCCGCACATGAACCCGTGCGTTTACGGGATTGATTTTCCCGACCGCAACAAGCTGATGGCCGCAAACAACACCGTGGACGAAATCCGCCGATACCTGAACGCCGACTCGCTGCATTATCTGACGCAGGCCGGCATGGTGGCCGCCACCGGCCAGCCGGCGGAAGTGTTCTGCATGGCGTGTTACAACGGCAATTATCCTGTGGCCTACGATCCGCTGTTGAACAAGCACATCATCGAACGCCGCCGCAAGGAGACTCAGACCCTCGGCGAGGCGGCCGCGAAAGAGAACGAGCAGATCAAATTGTTGCCGGTTTGAGGCGGAAAAACCGGCGGCCGGTCACAGCGCGTCGTATTCGCACGCAGCGTATTTTTCCAGCATCTGGTCGTAAACCTTCGCCGCCTTTTTGTCCGGTTTGATTTCGCTGCCCGGCACCGGCGCGGTGAACCCGGCGACGAGTTTTTCCCACTTCGGGTTCTGGTCGGCGGCCACCAGCCAGCCGTGCGCGGCCTGCAGCGCGGCTCCGAGCGCCGCGCTCTTGGAAATCTCAATCCGCAGCACCTTGCAATTCATCACGTCGGCCAGCACCTGCAGCAGCGCGCGGTCGTTCGAGGCGCCGCCGGTGACGAAGATTTTTTCCGGCGCGACCTGCATCCACTGCGAGTGCAGCCGCATGGAAAGCATTTGCGCCTCGAACACGGCGCGGCAGTTTGCGGCCGCATTTTTTTCGTCGAGCTCGAAACGGCGGATGCCCGGCTGGTTGACGCGCGGGACAATTTCCGCCTCGAACCACGGCAGCAAAATGCCGCCGTTATTGCCGGGCGGTGTCTGCGCGACGAGCTCGCCGAATTTTTTCCAGTCGGCAATTTTGTAAAGCTCGCGGATTTTTTCGCGGGCGAGCGAGCCGTTCTTGAAACAAATCAGCGTGAGGTAGCCGCCGGCGGGCGAACCGAAAACATGGCCTTCGCCGCTCTCGTCGGTCTGGCATTTTTCCATCGTGCCAAAAAACGTGTCGCTGGTGCCGAGGCTGATGGCCACCTGGCCGGGCTGGATGAGACCCAGGCCGATGACGCTGGCCGGATTGTCGCCGGTCCAGACGGTGGCGAGGGCTTCGGCATTGAGGCCAAATTTTTCGACAAAATATTTGCTGACCGGGCCGACGGCGCGGCCCGATTCCGCGAGCAGCGGCAGTTTTTTCACCAAGCTGGGCGCGGTGGCTTTGAGCGCGTCGTGATTCCAGTTTTTCCGGCGGATGTCCATCAAGTTCATCCCCGCGCCGTCGCCAAAATCAATCGGCGCAATTTTCCCCGCGAGCAGCGAGGCCATGAACGAGCTGACCAGCGCGATGTGCGCGGTCTTGGCGAACGCCTTCGGGTCGGTCTTGTAAAACTTGCGGATCTGCGGGCCGGTGAAGCGCTCGAACGTGTCCGAGCCGGTGCGCGAGGCGGTAAACTTGATGCCGCCGAGCTTTTTGCGGATCTCGGCGCATTCCTTTGCGGTCGAGGAATCCATCCAGATGGGCGAGGTCTTGCGCGCGAAAACGCCGGTGAGATTTTCCACCAGCGATTTTTTCGGGTCCAGGTTTTCCAAGACCGCCGCCGCCTTTTCGTTGAGATAAACCGAGCCGTGCTGCTGGCCGCAGCCGCTCACGGCTAAAATATTTTCCAGCGCAACCTTGTCCGTTTTCATCTGCGCGAACAGCAGGTCGAGCGCGGCGGCCCAGAGCAGCGGCGAACTGTGCTTGACGAGCGGATCGCGGCTGACCAGCACGCCGTTCTTGGTTTTGAACTGCGGCAGCGCCTGGTCGAAGTTGAGGGATTTTTCGTAAACAACCTTGCGCGTGTCGAGGTCAATTACGACCGCACTCAAGCTTTGCGTGCTGGAATCAATTCCGAGAAAAAGTCTGGCCATGTGGCATAAGCTATACAAAACGCCAGAGTTTGGCGAATGCAAATTGCTCCGAAATGAGGCGCGCGGTCCAGCCGCGCCGCCGGCGGTGGCGACCGACCGGTTTTGCTTTGCTTTCGCGTAAAATTTTTTACGCTTCCGCCATGCCTTCATTCGACATTGTTTCGCAGGTCAACTCGATGGAAATCGAAAACGCCGTCAACCAGGCCAAAAAGGAACTGGCCAACCGCTTTGACTTCAAAGCCAGCAAGTGGGAAATCGTGCTGGAGAAAACCGAGATCAAACTCACCGCCGACAACGAGTTCAAAGTCGCCACGCTCAACGAAATCGTGATCGGCAAACTTGCCAAGCGCGGCATCAGCATGAAAAGCATTGAGCAGTGCGACCCGGACGTTTCGCCGCTCGGCCACGCGCGGCAGAGCATCAAAATTAAAAACGGCATCGAAAGCGCGGTGGCCAAGGAGATCACCGGCTTCATCCGCGACGGCAAGTTCAAGGTGACGACGCAGATCCAGGGCGACGAAGTGCGCGTGAACAGCAAGAGCCGCGACGAATTGCAGACCGTCATCGCCGCCGTGCGCGCGCATGAATTTCCCGTCGCCGTGCAGTTTGTGAATTTCAGGGATTAAAAAAACCGCCCGCGCGCGGACGGGAAACGCGTTTCATTTGGTTGGATCGGCCGGGCCCTCGACGTTCCGGATCTTGAGGTCGCGAAACGCCGCGCTGGTCAGCCAGGACGCCAGGCCAAACGGTTTGGAAAGTTCAATGTCGCCGGCACGCAGCGACAGCTTGCGGTCCGTCGTCACCACGTTCACGATTTTTTTCGCTCCAATCCACGCCTCAATTTTTTGTTCCGAAACGCGCAGCCGGATGCGATACCAGCAGCCCGTTTCAAAGTGCATGGTCTGGCTGGTTTCATTTTCCGAGGCATCATCGCCGTCAATGGAAGAAATGCCGACCACCGTTCCGCCCCAACCGCCCACGATCAGGCTCGCAAACGAGTCGCGCACCGGAAAGGTCAGCCCGCAGAAAAAATCTTCGCCCGCCACGCGCATGGCTTCCAAAGTGACTTCATAATTCAGCTTCGGAATTGAGGCGGCGCAATTGACGCCCACGAAGGGGCCACCCATCCAAAAAACGAGCAAGCCCTGCTGAACCTCGACGCGCCCGACGCTGCCGAAATTCGTCACCCGCCAACCGTTGAGGGTTGAACCGTCAAACAGCGGATGCCAGCCGTCACCCGGCACTGCCGTCAGCGGTTGGGCGGCGGCGGTGCGAATAATTTCTCGCGGCGTGGCCGGTGGTTCCGAGGATTCGGCGGCATTTCCCGTTTGTGGAGCGGCGGCGGAAGGCGCGAGCCGGGACGATTTGCATCCAACAATCAACGCCATGACCAGAACGACGCCAAGCGCTGACGAGGGAAGATTTCGGTTGATCATTTCAATTTACTTTATCGCGATCAGGAAACACCGGCCAGCATAATTGAATTGTTGGTGGCGGCCCGGACGATTACTGCGTCGCTCGGCGGTTCGGCTTAACTGCGAAAAAATAAAAGCACAGCCAGTTCACATTTCAATCTGCGGCGAATAATCAGTCTTCATGGAAAGCCGCCGACGGTATTGTGTCCGTTGCCTCGGCGGGAATGATCGGGCGTTCGCGCGGAAGCTGGTCGAACGGCCGGACATTGCAGCGTTTGGCCCAGGCCTCGTAAAGATCCGACAGCTCCATGACTTTTTCGGGATGCTTGGCGGCCAAATTATTTTGTTCCGTCCGATCCGCCACGGTGTCGTAAAGTTCCCACGGCAATCCTTGGCGGGCCACCAGTTTCCATTGTTGCTGTCGCACGGCCCGGTTGCCTTCATGTTCCCAAAAAATCGGAGACGGATGCGGACGCGCCTTGCCCTCGAAAATGGGGAGCAGGCTGCTGCCCTCCAGCGGCTGAATGGTATGGCCGGCGAAATTTTCCGGATGTTTTGCGCCGGCGATTTCCACGAAGGTCGCCATGATGTCCGTGACGTGACCGAGCTGGCTCGATACGGTGCCGGGATTTTTTATTACCGCCGGCCATCGCGCGATGAAGGGCGAGGCAATGCCGCCTTCGTGCGTGAAATGTTTGTAGAGCAGAAACGGCGTGTCGCTGACGTTGGCCCACGGCACGCCGTAGCTCTGCCAGACATTGTCCGGCCCGGCGAAGTTCGCATGATTGCCGTTGCCCACCGCGATGCGCCGGCCGTCGCGCGTCTGGCTGGGAATGTCATACCAATTGGGCTCGATCACCTCGGCGCACGCGCCGTTGTCGGAGAAAAAAATCACCAGCGTGTTTTGTTCGATGCCCTTGGCTTTGAGGGTGTCGAGAATCTGTCCCACGCCAGTGTCGAGGTGTTGGATCATCGCGGCATAAGTGGCCATTCGATTTGCCTCCCAATTTTTGTCTGCGACCTCGCTCCAGTCACGCACCCGCGAATCGCGCGGCGACAGCGGCCAGTTTTTGTCAATGATGCCCATTTCAATTTGCCGCCGATACCGGTTGGTGCGGATCGCGTCCCAGCCCTCCAAATAGCGCTGGCGGTATTGGGCAATGTCGTTTTCCGGCGCTTGCAACGGCCAATGCGGCGCGGTGTAGGCGACGTAAAGAAAAAATGGCCGGGCGTTTCCGGCCAGATGATTGATGTCGGCAACGGCATTTTCCGTGATCGCGTCGGTGTAATAAAAATTGGTGCCCGCCTGAACCGGCGTGTTGCCGCGCACCAAGGAAAACGGATCGTAGTAGCTGGTAACGCCGTGGATGGTTCCAAAGTAATCCTCAAAGCCGCGCTGAAGCGGCCAACTGTTTTTGTTGTCCCAAAACGGCTCGTCGGCTTCGTGATTCAACTGTTTCTTTCCGTCGAAGTGGATATGGCTCAAATGCCATTTGCCAACCATCGCCGTGTGGTAATTCACCCGGCGCAATTCCTCCGCGATCGTCAGGCAATTGCTGCCCAGCTCGCCGCGATAGCCGGGAATGCCGCGATCTTCCATCATGTTGCCGATGCCGGCTTGTTGCGGATACAGCCCGGTGAGCAGCGCGGCTCTGGACGGACAGCAACGCGGTGTCGTGTAAAACTGCGTCAGGCGCATGCCTTCGGACGCCATGCGGTCGAGGTTCGGCGTCGGAATTTCCGAGCCAAAACAGCCAAGGTCGGAGAAGCCGAGATCATCCGCCAGAATCACCACCAGGTTGGGCGGCGGCGAATTCGTCCCGGCGGCCGGACAGGTTTCGAATTGCATGTTTAGCCAGACCAAAACCAAAATCCACCGGCAGAGCGGGAAAAATCCAATCGCGCGTCCTCGAATCATAAATATATTCCTCGAAGATAAACTGGCGGCGGCGGACATTCAATTGTCTAAAACCAGCGCTCCGGCGGTTAGCCAAAAACACCATCTTGAGTGACGAATTGATTTTGGGCGGCCATCGCGTAACCTTGGGCCACAATCAAGCCAGATAAAAATATGATGCACAAAACCAACTTGCCGCTGCGGGCTTGCCTGCTGTGCGCCGCCTTGCTGCTAAACCCCGCTTCCGCCAAGCTTCGCGCCGAAACTTTCCGCCCGCCCTCAGTTCCGCTGGTGGCGTGCGACCCGTATTTCAGCATTTGGTCGCCGGCGGATAAATTGACCGACGCCGACACGACGCATTGGACGGGCAAGGCGCGGCCGTTGACCGGCTTGGTGAAAATTGACGGAAAAAATTTTCGCATCATGGGCGCGGAGCCGGCGGCGGTGCCGGCGTTGCCGCAAATTAATCTCGAAGTGCTGCCCACGCGGACGATTTATGCCTTTGAAGGCGAAGGCATCCGCCTCACGCTCACATTCCTGACGGCGGCCTTGCCGGAGGATTTGGATTTGTTGTCGCGCCCGGTGACTTACCTGACTTGGGAAACGCGCTCGACCGACCACCAAAAGCACAAGGTTTCAGTTTACTTTGATGTGCGTGGAGCCATTGCCTGCAACACGCCGGAGCAGGCGGTCAACTTTCAAAAAGCGGATTCCGCCAAAATCAAGGCGTGGCGCGTCGGCACGGTGGAACAACCCGTTCTGCAAAAACGCGGCGACGATTTGCGGATTGATTGGGGCTATTTCTATTTGGCGATGGCGAAGGGTGCGCCGGGAATTTTGACCGCCAACGCGGCGGAGGCAACGCGGGCCGGTTTTTTGGCCGACGGCAATTTGCCCGCGCCCGCCGCCGAAGCTTCGTTGCAAAATAATGATCGCAACGACACGGTGCTCGCGTTCGCGACGAATTTGGAACTGGGCAAAAACAAAACCGCTTCGGCCTGGGTGATACTAGCTTATGACGATTTGTATTCGATTCAATATATGCGGAAAAATCTGCGCCCGTATTGGCGGCGCAACGGCTGGGAGGCGGCGGATTTGTTGAAAGCGGCGGCCCACGATTATGTCCCGCTGCAAAAACGCTGCGCGGCTTTTGATGGCGAATTGATGACTGACTTGCGGAAGGTTGG